>JAJDTQ010000256.1 GCA_022827045.1 Candidatus Binatia bacterium | reverse complement strand
GTGCTGGCGAACTTCATCACCAACGAGTTCAAGTTCACCAAGGCCGCGGTTCTCTACGACGTCGCCAGCGACTATCCCAAGGGCCTCGCGGAGTTCTTCAAGGGGGCCTGGGAGAAGATCCACGGCGCGGGCTCGGTGGTCGCCTTCGAGAGCTTCACCACCAAGGACACCGACTTCAGCTCGCAGCTCACCAAGATCCGCAACTCCGGCGCCCAGGTGCTGTTCACGCCCCAGTACTACAACGAGGTGGCGTTGATCGTGCAGCAGGCGCGCCAGCTCGGCGTGAAGGGCCCCATCGTGGGCAGCGATAGTTGGGGGTCCGCGGAAACGGTAAAGCTGTGCGGCAAGGACTGCAACGGGTCCTTCTTCAGCACCCACTACGCGGCCGCCGGCGCCACCGGGGCGACCAAGGCGTTCATCGACCGCTACAACAAGAAATACGGCTACGTGCCTGATGACGTCGGTGCGCTGACGTGGGATTCGCTCCGCATCGTCGAGCACGCCATCAAGGCCACCGGCGGCCTCACCGGCGACATCAAGAAGGACCGTGAGAACGTCAAGAACGCCCTGGCCGGGATCAAGAAGTTCGCCGGAATCACCGGGGATATGGCCTTCACCGCCGAAGGCGATCCGGTCAAGTGCGCGGTCGTCGTGCGCATCAGCGACAAGGGCGAGTTCGAGTTCTACAAGTCCGTATGCCCGTAAGCCCGACGCCTGGACCGTCGCGCAACCGGTGACCCCCGTTGCGCGGCCGGTAACAAACCCCTAGCGGCCGGGGCATGTCGCTTTTTCTCCAAAACCTGGTCAACGCCCTGCAGTGGGGGAGCTTCTACGCTCTCATCGCCCTGGGCTACTCCATGGTCTACAGCATCCTGATGCTGTTCAACTTCGCCCACGGCGACATCTTCATGGTGGGCGCGTACATCGGCGTGGGGGTCGCCGCGGTGCTCCTCGCGGCCGCCGCCGAGGGCGCCCTGGCGCTGCCTCCCTGGGCGATACTCATCGTGACCATTCTCTTGGCCATGGTGTTGACTTCGTTCGTCGGCATGCTGGTCGAGCGCATCGGCTACCGGCCCTTGCGGGCCGCGCCGCGCGCTTCCGCCGCCATCACCGGGCTGATGATCGGGATCATCCTGGAGACCGGCAACCTGGCCCTGCTCGGCGCCCAGCGGATACGTTTCCCGTCACTGATCGATACGACGGTCTACGAGTTGGGCGGTGTTTTCATCACCAACACGAAGATCATTATCGTGGTCGTGGCCTTGCTCCTTGCCACCGGCATGCACCTGTTCGTACACAAGACCAAGTGGGGCCTGGCCATGCGCGCCATGGCGTTCGACTACGTCGCGGTTCCGCTGATGGGCGTCTCCGTCAACGGCATCGCCGCGCTGACCTTCGCGCTGGGCTCGGCGCTGGCCGCCGCCGCCGGCATCCTCTATGCCCTCGCCTATCCCGTGCTGGACCCGTACATGGGCATCGTGTTCGGCTGGAAGGCGTTCGTGGCGGCCATCCTCGGCGGCCGGGGCTCGGTGATGGGGGCGACGCTGGCGGGCTTCCTGCTGGGCTTCATCGAGATCTTCGTGGCGATGATCTTTCCCTCGACGCTGCGCGACCTGATCGCCTACTCCATCGTGCTGCTGATCCTCATCGTCCGGCCGCACGGCTTTTTCGGCGAGCCCTACAGCGCGCGCCTGAGGCTCTGAACACGGGCTCGGTCATGGATGTGCGCCGGACGCTGCGCGGGTTCTCGCAAGTTCCTCTCCTGGGGTGGCTCGCCGCCGCGTTCATCGCGGTGGTGATCGAGATCCAGTGGGGCACGCCCCTGGCGCTGTCGCTGGGGCTGCCCAAGATACCGGTCCTCTTCGGCGTGGTCCTCGCCCTCAAGCAGCCGCACCTGCTGCCCGGCGCCGTGGTGTACCTGCTGCTGGTCTACGGCTTGCCCATCGTGATCATTTCCCGGCTCGGCGCCGGCATCGCCAACCAGGCGGCGGGCTCGCTGCTGCGCTTGCCGCTGTGGGTCTCGGCGGCGGTCCACCTGGGAATTTTCTACGCCGCCCTGGAGTTGTGGTCCGGCCTCAGCGACTACCGCGACCTGGTGCTCCGTTTCACCCTGATCGCGGTGATGGTCACCCTGAGCCTCAACGTGATCAACGGCTACATGGGCGAGTTCTCGTGCTCCCATCCCGGTTTCATGGCGGTGGGTGCCTACGCCGCCTCGGTGCTCAGTGTCGACCTGTTCACGAAACACCGCGTGTTCGGCGAGGCGCTGCTGCCGCCCGCCCTGGGGCCGTTCCTGTTTCCGGTGATCCTCGTCATCGGCGGCCTGGTGGCGGCGGTGAGCGCGCTGGTGGTGGCGATTCCGTCGTTCCGGACCCGGGGCGACTACCTCGCCATCATCTCGCTGGCGTTCATGTTCATCGTCAAGAGCCTGATCGAGAACCTGGAGATCGTGGGGGGTGCGCGCGGGCTGGGGGGTCAGCCGGACTGGGCCGGCCTGCCCACCGTGTTCCTGTGGACCGTGGCGTGCGTCTGGGTCATCAACAACTTCGTCCGCTCGACCCTCGGGAAGGCCCTCAACGCGGTGCGGGACAACGAAATGGCCGCCACCGCCATGACCGTCGACACGCGCTACACCAAGATGGTGGGCTTCCTGTTCGCGGCCTTCTGGGCCGGGGTGGCCGGCGGCCTCTTCGCCCACGTGCTGCGATACGTCAACCCGGGAACCTTCGGCATCCAGAAACTCGCCGAGGTCCTCGCCATGGTCTACTTCGGCGGGTTGAACTCGGTCTACGGATCGATCATCGGCGCCGTCGGCATCAGCCTTCTCGGCGAGGCCCTGCGGCCGCTTGAGATCTTCAAGTGGATCATCATCCCGCTGCTGCTGATCCTGGTGATGATCTACCGGCCCACGGGGCTGGTGGCCTTCAAGGAGTTCGACCCGAAAACCATCCTCAAACCCAGGACAGACCCTGAAAGGGAGCGCGATGCCCTTCCTCAAGGTTGACAATATCACGCACCAGTTCGGCGGCCTGCGGGCAGTCCACGACTACGAGCTGTCCATCGAGCCGGGCCAGATCCGTGGGCTCATCGGACCCAACGGCGCCGGCAAGACCACCATCTTCAACCTGATCACCGGCATCTACAATCCCACCCACGGACACATCTACCTCGACGGCGAGAGGATCAGCGGCCTTCCGCCCCACCGAATCGCCTCCAGGGGCATCGGCAGGACCTTCCAGAACCTGCTGCTGTGGCGGCACATGAACGT
>JAJDTQ010000200.1 GCA_022827045.1 Candidatus Binatia bacterium | reverse complement strand
GGCGCTGCTGTCGGCAACGGTCACGCGCACATCGTGCCCTTCGAGAAATCGCGCCAGCGGTTCGCGGATATCCCGGTGGTCGTCGACCACGAGAACGTGCGGGGAGTCTTCCATGCACTAAGGCTTGTGCGGCTCTTCGCCGGACAAGTCGCTATGACGACGCCACGCTCCGCGAGGCCGCGGCTTCCGTCAGGGTGGTCGTGGGAGACACGTACTCCAGATCCGTCAGGACCTCGATCAGCGCAGGCCCGGGAGCGGCCAGGGCCTGCTCGAGCGCCGGCAGGAACTCGTCGTCCCGGCTCACCTTGATCCCCAGCGCACCGTAACCGTTTCCCAGGGCGGCGAAGTCGGGGTTCACCAAATCGGTGCCGTAGTTCCTCCCCGGATACTGGGCCTCCTGGTCCATGCGGATGGTGCCGTAGGAGCCGTTGGCGTACACCATTACGATGATCTTCACGCCGTACTGGCGCGCGGTGGCGATCTCCTGACCGGTCATCAGGAAGCCGCCGTCGCCAACGTGGGCGATGACGGTGCGCTCCGGATGGGCCAGCCTGGCAGCCACCGCGCCGGGCACCCCCGTGCCCATGCTGCCCAGGTTGGGGACGATGTACGAATCGGCGTGGTCGAACTCGAGGTAGCGTTGGACCCAGCCCCCGAAGCTGCCCGCGTCGTGCGTGTGGATGGCATCCGGCGGGACGGTAGCCTTGATGTCCGCCATGACGCGTTCCATGGACACCGCGCCGGTGGGGCGCTCGGGTGGCGTGGCGTAGCGCCGCTGCCGGGCGTGGTAATCGGCGATCCACGCCGCCCGGGCCTCGTTGGGACCCGGACTGTCGTGCTCCAGTGCCGCCGCCAGTGCCTGCCTCGGATCCGCGACCAAGGCCAGGTCCGGACGGAAATTCTGCCCGATATTGCCGGCGTCGGCGTCGATCTGAATGGTGGCGAGCCCCGGATGGGGCAGCGTGTAGCCGCTGGAAACCTGCTGATTGAACCGGCAGCCGACAATCAGCAAGAGGTCGGCTTCGTCCTTCACGATCTGCCTGGCGTGATTGTTACGGCTCCCGAGATTCCCCGCGTAGTGGGGATGCGTGTTGGGGAACGCGTCCTGGCGCTTGAACGCGCTCAGCACCGGCAACTGGAACTTCTCGGCGAAGGCCACGAGCTCCTCGTGGGCGCGGGCATATTGAGTGCCCGAACCCGCCAGCAACACCGGCTTCTCCGCGCGGTTGACCCGCTCCACCATGTCCCGGACCAAACCCGGGTCGGGGCTGGGACGGACCGCGGGGTAGGGCTCCACCATGGTGATGTCCGCCTCCTCCTCAAGCATGTCCCTGGGGAGGGAAACCACCACCGGCCCCGGACGGCCGGACCGCGCTACGTGAAACGCCCGGGCCATGATGCGCGGCACCTCCCGCGGATCGTTGATCTCGATGACCCACTTGGCGATGCTGCCGAAGAAATGCGTGTAGTCGATCTCCTGGCCTGACTCCCGGCCCCGGTGCGCCCGGGCCACCTGCCCGATGAGCAGGATCAGCGGGGTCGAGTCGTACCTGGCGAGGTGCACCCCGATGCTGGCGTTGGTGGCGCCGGGGCCGCGGGTGACCATGCACACGCCCGGCGTGCGGGTGGTCTTGCCGTAGGCCTCGGCCATGAGGCAGGCGCTGCCCTCGTGACGGTTGGTGATGAGGGTGATCTCGGGGACGTCCCTCAACCCGTCCAGCAGGGCGATGTAACTCTCCCCTGGGACGGAGAACGCGTGGCGCACCCCTTCGTTGCGCAGCGACCACGCCACCGCGCGGCCGCCCGACATCCTGCGGCTGTGTTGATCGACGCTCACCGGTTTACCCCCGACCCTTTTCAAAGTTCATGGTTTGGTGCATTCGAGGCCGGGCTTGCGGTGTCTTGGAACTCATTGCCGTCCTCCTTGTCGTGTCGTCACGCGTGAATCCCCTAACGCATTTGTTGTCGTGAGGCAAGGAACGGTCCACGCCCGGCGACCGCGGCTTCTGTCTTCGAATTAGCGACTGTTTGATCCAATGCCTTGGGTTCGCTTAAGGAATCCATAAAATGGCGCCCAGGCTCACCGACATCCTGAAAGAAGCGAAATCGGGCGACCGCGTCGACACGGCTGTCCGGGACTATGATCGCCGCTACGGGGGTGAGGTACGCGGCGGCCTGGACGAGCGCAAGACGGACTACCAGAATTTCGGGAACACCTATTACGAGCTGGTTACTGACTTTTACGAATACGGTTGGGGCCAGTCCTTCCACTTCGCGCCGCGTGTCGTCGGGGAGAGCTTCGCGGCCTCGCTCGCGCGGCATGAACATTATCTGGCCCAAAAACTGGACCTGCAGCCCGGTATGGTGGCGGCCGACCTAGGTTGCGGCGTCGGCGGGCCGGCGCGCGAAATCGCCCGCTTTTCCGGGGCCACCATCGTCGGCGTCAACAACAACGAATACCAGTTGGAGCGCGCGGCAAAGCAGACGGAAGCCGAAAACCTGAGCCATCTGGTTGACTATCTCAAATGCGATTTCATGAACGTCGATGCGGCGGATAACCACTTCGACGCCGTCTATGCCATCGAAGCGACCGTCCACGCGCCTGACAAGGCCGGCGTCTATGGCGAGGCGTTCCGCGTGCTCAAGCCCGGCGCCTGTTTCGCGGCCTACGAATATTGCCTGACCGACCTTTTCGATGCGCAGAATACCGAGCACCTGAGGCTCAAGGCCGACTTGGAGTATGCCGGCGCCCTGCCCATGATAGCCCGGCCGCATGAAGTCGACGAAGCCCTCAACACGGTCGGTTTCGAGATCCTGGAAACCCGGGATCTGAGCGCCGAAGCGCCACCCGGCATACCCTGGTATCAGCCCCTTGTGGGCTCCGGCCGGTCCTTCGCGAGCTTCCGCAGTTCGGCCGTCGGACGCCGGCTGACCCACGGTTCGCTATGGCTGCTGGAACGGCTGAGGGTGGTGCCGCACGGCAGCTCGCATGTCGCCAGGCTCCTGGAGACTGCGGCCACGGCCATGGTCGAAGCCGGCCGTCTCGGCATCTTCACCCCGATGTACTTCATCCACGCCCGCAAACCGGGTTAGCGGCCAGCCGGCACTCTTCCGTTGACTGTGGCAACGGTTTCCAACTATTGAATAGGCGATCATGCACTCTGCCTTTCTGGACCGCTACATCGAGTTCACGTTGCGGCGCCGATGGCTGGTCCTGGCGTCGTCAGTCGTGGTCATGCTGGTTCTGACGGCCGGTCTCCAGTTCCTCAACATCTCCAACGACTGGCGCGACATGCTCGACGAGGACAATCCTCAACTCGTCGCGTTCGATGCCCTGGAGGATACCTACACGGCCACCAATGCGGCGGTGATCGCGGTGGCGCCCAAGGGCGGGTCGGTGTTCACCCGCGAGGCCCTTGGCGCCATCGAGGAGCTGACCGAGGCCGCGTGGGAGGTACCCCATTCCAGCCGGGTGGACTCGCTCGTCAACTACAACCACAGCGAGGCGGTGGAGGACGACCTGAACGTCGAGCGGCTCGTGGACGACGCCGCAGCGCTCAGCGATGACGACCTCGCGCGGATCAAGGAGATTGCGCTAAACGAGCCCAGCGTCACGGGCCGTCTCGTCTCCCGCGACGGGCGCGTTGCCGGACTGGTCATCAGCTTCAACTTGCCCGAGCATTCGGACGCCGCGGAGATCGAGACTTACCACTATCTCCGCGGCCTCCTGGCCAAGGCCCGGGCAGCCCATCCGGACATCGCCTATCACGTCACCGGCAATGTCTTCGTGAACCAGGTCCTGACGGAGGCGGCCCAGGACGATATGGGGATTCTCGCGCCCGCCGCCTTCCTCGTCATCGTGGCGGTCGGGGCCTTCCTCCTGCGCTCCCTGTTCGGCACGCTGGGCATCGTCATTCTGCTCATCTTCGTCGTCGCCTCGACCATGGGCGTCATCGGCTGGACCGGGCTGGTGCTCAACGCCGCCAACTCCGGCATTCCCCTTATCATCATGACCCTCGCCATCTGCGACTCGGTCCACATCATCGGGACCGTCAACTCCGGCATGGGCCAGGGTCTGGACCGGGACGCGGCCATCGCCGAATCG
>JAJDTQ010000090.1 GCA_022827045.1 Candidatus Binatia bacterium | reverse complement strand
GAGCCGGGGCACTACATGGACGGCTTCCATCCTACGGGCACGCTGGGCGTGTTCGGCGCCGCCGCCGCGTGCGCCTACCTCCTCGGGCTCGACCGCGAGCGTATCGGGTGGACGCTGGGCATTGCCGGCGGACTCAGCGCTGGGTTACGCGCCAACCGGGGCACCATGGCCAAGGCGCTGAACGCCGGACGGGCGGCCGAGAACGGCGTGGTGGCGGCAACTCTCGCGGCCAAGGGTTTCACCGCCTCGGCCGTCGTGTTCGAGGATCCCATGGGGTTTTTCAGCGCCGCCTGCGGCGGTCGCTACGACCCCGAGTTGTTGCGGTTCGGCAGCCCCTGGTTCCTGAGGGAGCCGGGCGTCGTCATCAAGCGGTACCCCTGCGCCGGCGTCATGCATCCGGTGCTGGATGCCCTGCTGCCGTTGATCCGGCAGCACCAAGTGAACCCGGCCGCCGTCCATCGGTTGCGCATCCGCCTGCATCCCGACGCTACTCGCCCGCTGGTCTACGAACGCCCTGAAACCGGCCTCCAGGGCAAGTTCAGTCTGCCGTACACCGCCGCGGCGGCGCTTCTCGACCGCGGCCTCACCCTTGCGCACTACACCGACGGCCGGGTGCGGGACCCCGCCGTTCGGGCGTTGATGCCTCGGGTGGAGTTGGTGGAGGACCCCGGCTTGAACCCTCCAGGCGGCCAGGGCATGGTGGCGAGAGTGGAACTGGCTTTAGCGGACGGCCTTCGGTACTATGGAGCGGCGTCCGGGGCTTCCGCCAGGCGTCCGGACCGACGGGCCCTGGAGGAGAAGTTTCGGCAGTGCGCCGAGCACGCGCGGGTCGGGAAGGGGAGCAGCCTGCGGAAGTTCATCGATGAGCTGTGGGCACTGGAGAGCGTCGATTCCCTGGCTTCCTGGGTGCGGCTGCTGCGCCCGTGACGCGACGCCCTGCCTCACGGACCGAGCGGGGGCTGGACACCCGTGAACGAACGGACATGAGCGAGATACGTTTTGTCGACACCACCCTGAGGGACGGGCACTTGAGCCTTTGGGCCCTGCGCATGCGCATCGGCCACATGCTGGGAGCCGCCCGGCAGATGGACCGCTGCGGCTTCGAGTCGATGGAGTTCTTCGGCTTCGCCAGCATCATCAAGCAGGTGCGGGAGCTCAAGGAGAATCCCTGGGACTGGGTGCGGCTGGGCGTGAAGCAGTTTTCCAGGACCCGGCTGCGCCACCACGGCGGCATCGGCTCCGGCTTCGAGCCCATTCCCCCGTGCATTCGGCGTCTCCTGCTGGAATGCGTCATCGCCCACGGCATCACCCTCACGCGCTCGTCCAACCCGTGGAACGACTACGGCGTGCTCGCCAAGGAGCTCGAGTTTCTGGGAAGCAGGGGCATGGAGGTGGTGGGCAACATCATCTACTCGGTCTCGCCCAAGCACACCAACGAGTACTACGAGCGGAAGACCCGCGAGCTGGCGGCGCTGCGCCCCTACCGGGTCTGCTTCAAGGACGTGGGCGGGCTGTTGACGCCGGACCGTACCCGGGAGATGCTCCAGCTCGTCATGGCCAACGTCGGCGATATCCCGGTGGAATTCCACGCCCACTGCAACAACAGCCTCGCGCCCTTCAACTACGTCGAAGCCCTCAAGCTGGGCGTCAAGACGCTCCACACCGCTATTCCGCCCTTGGCCAACGGTTCGTCGCAGCCCTCCATCTTCAACGTGGCGGCCAACGCCGAGGCCCTGGGCTTCACGCCCATGGTGGACCTGGAGGCGGTGAGGCCGGTGGAGGAGCACTTCACCCGCGTGGCCCGGCAGGAGAACTTTCCCATCGGCGCTCCCAGGGAATACGACCACGCCCAATACCTGCACCAGGTGCCCGGCGGCATGATCTCCAACCTGCGCTTTCAGCTCGAGACCGTGGGCATGGGCGACAGGCTGGAGGAGACCCTGGAGGAGGCGGGGCGCGTGCGCGAGGAGTACGGCTACCCTATCATGGTGACGCCGCTGGCCCAGTTCGTCGGCACCCAGGCGGCGGTGAACGTCATGGCGGGTGAGCGCTACAAGGAGGTCACGGACCAGAGCATCCAGTACGCCCTGGGGTATTGGGGCGAGGAGGGCGCGCGGCTCATGGACCCGGAGGTCAAGGACAAGATCCTGAGCCGGCCCCGAGCCCGGGAATGGGGAGGCTGGACCTGGCCGGAGCCCACGCTGAACGAGGTGCGACAGAAGTTCGGCGGCGCGGGTGTCTCGGACGAGGAGCTGGTGATCCGGGTCATCGCCGGCCCCGACTCTGTCAAGGAGATGCTGGCGGCCGGCGCCCCCCGGGAATTTCTCGATGCGACTCGTCCGGTCTCGGTCCTGGTGAAGCAGCTCGCGGCCGCCCGCGAGCTTCGGCAGGTGCATATCCAGCGGAGGGACCTGTCGTTGCGGCTGGAGCAAAGGGACGCCTGAAGGGACCGGAACAGGCCGCCCTTTCGACCTCGAGGTGCACCCGTGAAGCTCAACGACCGGACCCTCTTCACTCTCGGCGTCTTCGTCCTGGTCCTGGGGTTCCTGGTCCTCTCCCTGGATTACCAGCCGCGGGCCCGCCTTGTGCCGCTCATCATCGCGGTGCCCACGCTGCTGTTGACCCTGCTCCAGCTATTGATCGACATGATTCCCGCGGTGGGGCGCCGCTTCAGCTTCCTTCAGGAATACGACCTCTTCGGCATCGACACCGGCCGCGCCGCCGCACCCTCCGAGGAAAGCCGTCCCTCCGGCACGGTCTTCCGCCGCGAGCTCAACTTCGCCGCCTGGCTGCTCCTGCTGATGGCGCTGATCTACTTTCTCGGCTACCTCGTGGCCATCCCCCTGTTCCTCGTCCTGTTCCTGCGCCTGCGCTCCTCCGAGAGCTGGCTCATGACCCTCTCCATCACCGCCGTCACCTGGGCGTTCGTCTACATCGTCTTCATCGTCATCATGGGCGCCCCGTTGCACGAGGGAGTAGTGTGGAAGGCGGTGGGGTTGTAGCAGGGGCGACCGGCCGATCGCCCCCGCGGTTGGGATAGGCTGCCTACGCCGCGTTCGCGGCTCGGAGTTCTATGTCGAGACGAGCTTCCAGGTTCCGTCGGGCTGGCGGCAGGCGGTGCCGTAGGCTTCCTCTGTGCGGCCGCCGATGGTAACGGTCTGCTGGAACTCGCGGCAGTAGGTTCCGTCCTTCTTTCTAAAGGTCTTTTTCGGGGTGATCGTACCCTGGTTGCCGGAGTCGGGGTTCTTCCAGGTGCTGGTGGCGCCGGTCTTCGCTTTTTCCAGCGACTGTTGCGTGGTGCGCTGCATGGCGAGCCGGTCGGCGCGATCGAGCGACTTGCCGATCTCGTTGCCGATGGCCGCGCCCAGGAGCGTGCCGATGCCCGTGGCCACGAGTTTCCCGCGGCCCTTGCCGACCTGCGAACCGGCAATCCCGCCGCCGACCGCGCCCAGGATCGTGCCGAGGGCTTCCTTGTCACCCGGATTGCCTGAGCAGCCGGCGAGGCCCATGGTCAAGGCGATCAGGCCCACAAGTGCCATTCTGAATGCATGCATGGCGTCTCCTTATTCGTAGTTGGGCTCGGGTCCGGCGCCTGGCGCCGAGTCCGATTCCTCGTCGCGGCAAGTTCCACGGTCGATGCTCCCCAGGTCCGGGACCGGAGCGCACACATTCACACCCACCAGTTTTTCAGAACCTCGGCGAGAGTCAAGAGCTCTCGGCAGGTAGCGTTCGCGGAAGCCGGAACGCGGTGCCGGCCGGGCTCGACCTAGGAGAACAGGTCCAGCTGGTTATCTTGCTTCCGCGTCCGCCCTCCGGCCGCGCGGCTGCGGCTTTGTTCGAGAAGCCGTTCCTCGATGTCGGCGAGGTAGGGGGAAGGGGGCATCTCGCGCATTCTTCCCCGCCACAGCCGCTTGCGGGCGCGGCAGAGGTACAGCCGGGTCATGGCGCGGGTGACGCCGACGTAGAACAGGCGCCGCTCTTCGGCGAGGCCGTCGGGCTCGGCCTTGCCCCAGGTAAGGGGGAGCAGGCCGTCCTCGCACCCGACGATGAAAACGACGGGGAATTCGAGCCCCTTGGCGGCGTGAAGCGTCAACAGCGAGATCCGGTCGGCGCGGGGGTCCCAGGTGTCCACCTGGGCCGCCAGGGCCAGCTCGGCCAGGAAGCGCTCCAGGTCGTCGCCGCACGCATCGGCCAGGGGCTTCAGCAACTCGCAGGCTTCTCGTGCGGTCTGTTCGTCCCCGCGGGCGGCTTCTAGCCGTTGGCGCACCGGACCCCCGTCGGGGGATCCGCTCAGGCTGTCCACCAGCGCGGCCACCCCGGGATGATCCAGCAGGGGATCGTGGGAGCGCTGCTGGAAGGGCATGCCGGAGCGCTGGAGCGCCTCCACCAGTGCCGCGGCCTGGGCTTCGGTGCGGTAGAGCACGGCAAAGTCCGAGAAGGACAGGTCGCGGCCCTGGACCTCGGCCGCGCGCCCGCTGTCGATGGAGAAGAAGCTGTGGCCACCAAGGGTCTCTTCCAGCGACTGCACGACGAACTCCGCCTCGGCCTTTTCGCTCGGGGCTTCGTGGAGGGTGACGCGGTCGGGGGCGTCGTCGAGCACGGGGATGGACGGCCCCGCCGACGCCGCCGCGGCGATGACCTGCGACGAGAGGGTGACGATGTTGGAGTTGGAGCGGTAGTTGCGGTCGAGCCGCATCACCCGGGCGCCCGGGAAGTGTTCGGTGAAGTCGGCGAAGAACCGCCGGTCGGCGCCGCGGAAGCCGTAGATGGCCTGATCGCCGATGGCGCAGATGTTGCCGTCGGGCGGCGCGATCTGCCGGATGAGGCGCACCTGCTGCTCGTCCACATCCTGGTACTCGTCGATGCAGACCCACGGATACCGCTGCCGCACCTTGGCGCGAGATTCGTCATCGAGTTCCAGAGCGTCCGCGGCGCGGATGACCAGGTCGTCGAAGTCGCACCAGTTGCGCGTCTCCATCTCGCGCCGGTAGGCCTCCCAAGCCTGCGCAAGCTGTTGGTCCGCGGCAGGTGCGCCCGTCCGCTTGCCGCGGGAGATGACGGACAAGCGCGCGCGGGCCTGCCGTTCGGAGATCTCGAGCGTGTCCTGCATCAATGACAGCCGTTCGGCCTCGGAGGCAACCCGGAAACCTCGCTGGAACCCCGCGGCGTTCCAGTGTTCGCGGAGGATGCTCAGCCCGAGCGAATGAAAGGTGTGCAACGGGATGCCGTCCCATGCGTCCGGCAAGAGCGCCCGCAGCCGGCCGCGCATCTCGTCGGCCGCCCGGCGGGTGAAGGTGACGGCCAGACAGCCGCCCGGCGCAACGCCGCGGCTCGTCACGAGGTGGGCGAGGCGATGGGTCAGGGTCCGCGTCTTCCCCGAGCCGGGACCGGCGACGATGAGCAGCGGACCGTCGACGATCTCCGCGGCCCGGCGTTGATCGGCGTCGAGGCCGGCCAGCAGATCCCGGCCGCCGGACCATAGTTCTCCCGAGAGCGAAAGCTGGCCGGACGTTGCGTCGTCCCACCGCGCGCTGCCCGAAGGCGACGCCGGCCCGGGAAGAGGCGGTTCCTGGAGGGGAGGGGCATCGACCTCGTCCGCCGAGGCCGGAGCCGCTTGCCTCACGGGCTTGAGGTCGTCTCCGAACAGCGACGCCCCGCGGCTTCGCCGTTCCAGCTCAATGTCCCGGAACAACCGGATCGTGCCGTACACGCCGTCGTAGCCGGCCTCCCGGATCACCTCGCGCCGGCGCAGGCGCGCCACCGCTTCGGCCACCAGCGAAGACGCCGCCGGCCCGATCTCCTCCAGCGGCAGGGAATTCAGGAGCGGGAGCTCAGGCCCAAGGCGGGCCAGCAACCCCTCGTAGTCCTGCGCCACCCGCTTGCTCTTGGGTCCCACGCGGTGGATCTCTCCCAGGATCTCCGGCAGCGGGATTAGGCCCTCGGTGTCCCCCGCCGTCCCGGGCGGAGTTGCGTCGGAACCACGGTCGGCCAGGTCCTCGACACGGTGCATCACCCCCACGGTCAAGGGCTTGCCGCAGGCGGGGCAGAGGCCGTTGTGGCGGCGGGTTTCGTCGGGCTCCAGGCGGACGTTGCAGTTGCGGTGGCCGTCGAGGTGGTACTTGCCCTCCTCGGGAAAGAACTCCAGCGTCCCGCCGTAGCCGTGGCCCGTCTCCAGGGCCCGGCGAAGGGCGAAGTAGTCCATTTCGGTGTGGAAGACGCACACCTCCCGCCCCAGCTTCTCCGGCGAGTGGGCGTCGGAGTTGGACATCAGCCGGAAGCGGTCCAGGGACGACACCCGCCAGTTCATCGGCGGGTCCGACGAGAGCCCGGTCTCCACCGCGAAGATGTGCGGCGCCAAGTCGCCGTAACAGTCGTCGACGGCGTCGAAGCCGGACTTGGAGCCCAGAGCCGCGAACCACGGCGTCCACACGTGGGCGGGCACCAGGTATGAGTCAGGTCCCGACGCCAGCGTCATCTCCAGCAGGTGGCGGGAGTCGAGGCCCAGGATCGGGCGTCCGTCGGAGTTGAGGTTGCCGATTCTGGACAGGGCCGCCACCAACCTGTCGGCCGAGTCGAAGTCGGGCACATAGACAAGGTGATGGATTTTCCGGGTCTTGTCGCCTTTCTTGTAGATGGTCGAGATCTCGACGGACAGCATGAACCGGACCGCCGCGTCGGCGCCGGCGCATGCCGGCGGGAGCTGCGCTTCGACGGCACGCTCGAGGTCGGGACGCAGCCGGAACAGCCCGGGCTCCGCCGGCACGAGCTGATCCTTCAGCTCGGCCCGCCACGCCGGATGGGTGAAATCACCGGTGCCGACGACAGCGATGCCCTTCTTGCGCGCCCAGATGGCGAGGTGCTCGAGGTCGCAGTTGCGGCTGGTAGCGCGGGAGAATCGGGAGTGGATGTGCAGGTCGGCGTAGAAAGTCATGGGACACTAGCGGGCGTCCGGCAGTTGAGGCCGAGTCCATGCCCGCTTGAGCGGGCCGACCAGTGGGAGGCCCAGGGCCACGAGGATGAGCAGGGTCAGCACCAGCGAAATGGGACGGGTGACGAAGATCAGGAAACCGGTGTCCGAGATGAGCAGCGTCTGGAACAGCGAGACCTCGGCTATCTCCCCGAGCACGTAGGCGAGGATGAAGGTGATGAAGGAGTAATTGTACTTCTTCATGCCGTAGCCGATGAAGCCGAACACGAGCACGGCGAACGCGTCCAGGAGATTGTTGCGCAACACGAAGGCGCCGACGAAGCTGATCACCAGGACGATGGGGATGATGAGCGTGACCCGGATCCGCGTGATCTTGACGAGCTGGTTGGCGAAGAGGAGCCCCAGGACGGAGGTCCACACGTTGGCCGCAATCAGCGCCAGCACCAGGGTGAACACCGTGGCCTGGTGTGTGGTCAGCAACTCCTTGCCCGGGTTCAATCCGAGCAGCAGCAGCCCCACCAGCAGGATGGCGTGGGGCGCGCTCCCGGGAATCCCGAAGGCCACTGTGGGAAGCAGCGCGCCGCCGTCCTTGGCATCGTTGGAAGCCTCCGGTGCGAGTACTCCCTCCGGTGCGCCGCGGCCGAAGTTGGCGCGGTTCCGGGAGGTCGCCTGCGCCTGGGCATAGGCCAGAAAGGCCGCGACATTGGCGCCGACACCCGGGATTATGCCCACCACGCAGCCGATCACCGCGCTCCGGACCAGCAGGAAGAAGTTGGCGAGCACGAACCGGACGCCGTCCAGCACATCCCTGACCGTGGGCCGCACCACCCCGGTGTCCTGGACCAGCTCTTCGCCCTTCACCGCCAGGAAGAACATCTCGGAAACGGCGAAGATGCCGATGGCGATAACTCCTGTGTGGACCCCGTCCCAGAGATAGTCCAGGTCGAAGGCGTACCGCACGTCCCCGGTAATCGGAGAGTACCCGATGAAGGCCACCAGGAATCCCAGTCCCGCGGAGATGAGCCCCTTGACCGGTTCGCTCTGGGTCAGCGACGCGATCAGGCTGATGCCCAGCAGCGCCATGAGGAAGAACTCCGGCGGGCCGAAGGAGAACACCACCGAGCGCACCACCGGGAGGAGCAGCAGGAAGATCACGTAGCCGAACACCGACCCCAGGGCGGACGCCGTCGCGGAGATGGCGAGGGCGTAGCCGGCGCGTCCCTGCCGGGCCAGCGGATGCCCGTCGAAGACTGTCGCGATGTTGGCGACGGTGCCGGGGACGTTGAGCAGGATGGCGGAGATGGAGCCGCCGAAGGTGATGCCGCCGATGGAAGCGGCGAAGACCATCATGGCCAGCTTCGTCTCCATCGCCATGATGACGGGCAGCGACAGGGTCAGGATGACGATGCCGCCCAGGCCGGGCAGGGCGCCGAAGAGCATGCTCACCGTGACGCCGAGAAGCACCACCAGGACGTTGGGAAACCCGAAAACGTTGAGCAGCGCTTCGCCGATCGCCTCAATCACGGAGCATCTCTTTCAGCGCGTCGGCCGCGACGTGCATGGAACGCGCGGCTTGGCGTGGTACGTCATCCTGGCGGCGGGGCCACCAGGGCCGGCCCGGATGCGCGGACAAGACAATCCGCGGATCATCCAGGCCGGACGGTGCGGTAGGAGGCTTCAAGCCCGGTTCGAGCCTACTTCTTCTGCTGCGCCTTGTAGAGGGCGATCAGGTTCGCGTAGTCCTTGATCAGGTTGTTTACGAGCACGGTCGTCTCCTTGCCGGTGGCGGGGGCGTGGATGACCTGGGCCTTGCTCTCGAGCTCCGCCTTGGACTCGGAGATGACCTGGTGCACGGCGTTCCTCAGCACGTCCGCGACGGGCTGCGGCATCTTGGGGGGCGCCGCCACGAGGATGTACAGGATGCCGCCGGCCATGAGATCCTTGCGTCCGAGTGACTCCGCCGAAGGCACGTCCGGGAAGAACGGGTCCTTGTCCTTCTCCGAGGAGAGCTGAACCAGACCCCGGACCTCGCCGGACTTGATGAAGGTGATCACGCCGCCCGTGGTCTTGATGGTGGTGTCCACGTCGCCGCGCGCCACCGCCACCACCAGCGAACGCCCGCTCTTGTACCCGGTGACGTCCTTCACCTGGATGCCGGTCTTGTCGATGATGTTGGCCAGCACGAACGAACCCGCCGAGGCGGGGCCCACCGACGAAACCTTCAGCGGCCGCTTCTTTCCTTCGGCGATCAGGTCGTCCAGCGTCTTGATGGGGGAGTCTCCTTTCACGAACAGGAAACGCGGAGCCGTGGTGATCTTCGCCAGGTACGTGAACTTGGAGAGGTCGAAGCCCACGTCCCTCGTCGCGGACTGCGCCAGTCCGCCGGCCGGCAGCATGCTGCCGATGACGCTCCCGTCCGCCGGCGAGCCGTAGAGCCTCTTCGTCCCCACGGTGCCGCCTGCGCCCGGCAGGCTCACCACCTTGACTTCCTTGACGCCGTTGCCCGCGAGCTTCGCCTGCAGCTTCGGCGCCAGCAGCAGAGCCGATGTCCCGGTGCCGCCCCCCAGTCCGAAGGGAACGATCCAGGTAATCTTGCTCGGCAGCTTCTGGGCGCCGGCATTGGAGCCGACCAGCAGGCACAGCAACAGCGCGGCAGCGGCCGCGACCGACATGGTAAGAGACTTCCGCAAACTCGTTCTTCTCCGCATGGTTCACCTCCGTGGCAAACTTGCCAAATCCGAGTTACGCACCGGTAGGCGATGTACCCTCGCCTACCTGCCTCGCACAACCGCCGGGGTTATCACAGGAGCCCGGTTGTTTGCAATTTGCCCGGCCCGAAAGGGGTCCGTACAGTACGATGTCCATGGCGAGCCCCGGCGCCAATCGTTCAGATGGTCTCGGCCACGTAGTAGTCGCCGATGCTCGGCTCGGTTTGCCAGGGATCGATGGTCTGGCGGAACTTCACGTGGGTCGGCGTGCCGCGCCAGCGTTCGTGGTGCTCGCGGGTGGGCCAGTGGAGCAGGACCATGACCCGCGAGGGATCATCGTCGCTGCACATGATCAGCCCGCCGTGACATCCGGCTTCCTTGCTGGACTGGATGGCCTCCTTGTAGGCCTTGACGTATTCGTCTCGCTTCTCCGGATCGACGGTCTGGAACCTGACCTCGTAAATCATGAATGTGACCTCCTGTGGGATGCAGGGTACGGGACGCCGCACGGAGCAGCCGCCCCGCGGCTCCCGGCACGTTGACTTTCCGCCGCCATGCAATGATATAAGGACATGAGTGGCCTGCAACATGCAAATGCAGGCCGCTGGCCGTTTGTCTGGTGGAAAGGAGCTCTTTCCCATGCGCATCGTCGACCTCAGCATGACCGTCGAGGAGTGCGACTCGGCGCCGTTCGCTCCCGACGAGTCCTACTTCAGGATCAAGCCCATCATCAACTGGGAGGAGAAGGGTTTCGTCTCCAATGTCGTGGAGATGACGGTTCACGCCGGCACCCACATCGATTCACCGCACCATTTCTTTCGCGACAAGCCGTCGGTGGAGCAGCTTCCGCTGGAACCCTTGATGGGAACCGCGGTGGTGCTGGACCTGTCGTTCCGGTGCCAGCCCGGAGCGCGTATCACTCGCGAGGATATGGACCGGGCCGAGCAGGCGCTGACGGAGCAGGGAGTGACGATCGAGCCCGGCGGCATCCTGCTGCTGCGCACCGACTGGCCCAAGGGGCACCAGACCACCGATCCGTCCTGGTGGAACGACTCGCCGTTCCTTTCCCGGGAGGCGGCCCAATGGGTCGTGGACAAGCAGCCCGCGGTCATCGGCTACGACTTCGCCCAGGAGGAGAAGGGCGCGGACTACCAGCATGCCGACGAGATTCTCACCAGCGGCATGACCGTCCACCGCACCATCCTGCCCAAGGTTACCTGCCAGATAGAGAACCTCATCAACCTTGACCAGATCGGCGCCACCGCCAAGATCATCGCGCTCCCGGCCAAGTGGAAGACCGAATCCGCCCCGGCCCGGGTGGTGGCGCTGCTGGACTGATGCCGGAGGTTGCCGCCCGACTGTTGCGGGCGTGGGACCGTTCACGATGAAGGCCGTCCGGGTACATGAGTTGGGCGATCCGGAGGTGCTGCGCTACGAGGAGGTTACGCCTCCCGAGCCGAAAGCCGACGAGGCGTTGGTGGAGGTGGCGGCCGCCGGAGTCAACTACCTGGACATCTACTACCGCTCGGGTTTCCATTGGGGCGGCCACCACGGGAGGGAGCTGCCCTACATCCCCGGCGCCGAGGGCGCCGGCACCGTGGTGGCAGTGGGGAGTGCGGTCTCGGAGGTCAGCGTGGGCGACCGGGTGGCTTATGGCATCTCCAACGGCTACGGCTCATACGCCGAGTTGGCGGCGGTGCCGGAGCAGCACCTGGTGCGCGTCCCCGAGGCGGTGGATCTCCGGTCCGCGGCCGCCGCCATGCTCCAGGGCATGACCGCCCACTACCTCATCCGCGACACCTACCCTGTGACTCCCGGCGACGCCGTTCTCGTCCACGCTGCCGCCGGGGGCACGGGACTGCTGCTGGTGCAGATGGCCAAGACGCGTGGCGCCCGGGTGTTCGGCACGGTATCGACGCCGGAGAAGGCGCGTATCGCCGAGCAGGCCGGCGCCGACGCTGTGATCGACTACACCATGCAGGACTTCGCCGCCCAAGTGCGCCGCCTCACCGGCGGCCACGGCGTCAATGTGGTCTATGATTCCGTGGGAAAGAGTACCTTCGAGAAGAGCCTCGACGCCTTGGCGCCGCGCGGCTGCATGGTCCTCTACGGCCAGTCCAGCGGCGCCGTGCCGGCCTTCGACACCGCCGTGCTCAACGCCAAGGGATCGCTTTCCCTCAGCCGCCCCAGCCTCACCCACCACACCACCGCCCGCGCCGAGATCCTGGCCCGGGCCGGCGACGTGCTGCAATGGATCGAGGCCGGAATGCTCAACGTGCGCACCGGCCATGCGCTCCCGCTGTCCCGGGCCGCCGAGGCTCACCGGCTGCTGGCTTCCCGAGCCACCACCGGCAAGATCCTGCTGATCCCGTAACCGCGACATCGTTGGTCTAACCCGTACAGGCTAAAGAGCGGGCGCGAAGAGCCGACTTCCATTGTCAAGGTCGAGAGTCTTTCGCTCTTTCGGGTTGAATTCTGGAACATTCCACCTATAATTGAGCGCGTATCAGGGGGCGGTTCATGGGTCTGATCGTGTCAGAGGTCTACGAGGCGTTGATGGAAGCCGGAGCTACCGAAGAAAAGGCCAGGGCGGCCGCCGGCGCGTTGCCGCTTGTGGAGCGTTTGGCCACCAGGGAGGACTTCCTAAGGCTGGAGAAGACTACCACCAGGCTGGAAACGCAAATGGCCACCAGGGAGGACTTCCTAAGGCTGGAGAAGACCACCACCAGGCTGGAAACGCAAATGGCTACCAGGGAGGACTTCCTTAGACTCGAGAAGGCCATCACCAGGCTGGAAACGAACATGGCTACCAAGGCGGACATCGCCCGCATCGACAAGAGGGTCGCCGTGCTGAATCTAGCCGTTTTTGGCTTCCATCCGGCCATTCTTGCGTTCCTGGTGAAGCTGATTTTCTTCTCGTAGGGCGGAGCGGCGAAGCATTGCCGACATCTTGCCGCACGGGTCTGCGGTTTCGTCTACGAGTGCAGGTCCTGTGAGAACCATTCGGTGGGCAGCTCCCTGCCCAGGCCCCGCTCCTTTGCCAATTCGTAGATCCGCGCGCCGGCGGCGGCGAACTGAAGCCCCAGCCCGACGTAGTTGAGCATGCAGGTCACCTCGGCCGGGCTTTCCCGCGTAGCGGCTTTCCCGGCCATGAGCTCACCCAGCTCCGGCTTCCCGCTCCAATCCGCCTCCGTGCCCTGGAGCTCCTCCCGGCGGTAGTCGCCTTGCCCAGACTCCGGAATATTCTCTTCCTCCCCGGCAAGAGTCACCAGCCGCGCTGCCTCGCGGCTCGACACCACCACCCGGTCGCAACGAAGCAGTGCATCAACGGTCATCTCGCTGGACCGTACCGTGGCGATATGCATACCGTCGCGAATCCAGTCCGCCGGAAAGAAGGGCGCAAGGGCGTTGGTTGCGAGAAGGACGATGTCTGCGCGCCGGGCGGCCTCCTCGGGGGCGTCCACCGCCAGCACTTCCGCATCCACTTGTCGGTTCATTTCAGCGGCGAAGCCCCGGCGATGATCCGCCGTGGGGCTGTACACCCGCACCTCCCGGATGGGCATGGCCGAGCACATCGCCAGCAGGCCGGACCGGGCCTGCCAACCGGAGCCGTAGAGCCCCAGCACCGATGATTCCGGCCGCGCCATGTACTTGGCCGACAATGCGTTGGTGACGCCCACGCGGATGGCCTGGACCAAGCCGTCCGGGAAGATGGCCAGCAGCTCGCCGGTGGCGGTGCTGAACAGGAAAACCAGGCCCACGTACTTGTTGCCCATGGCCAGTGGCACCTTGACCCGACGCCTCTCGCCGTCCACTTCCGGCCAGGTGACGATATCGGAGGTGAGGCGGGCGGCGGTAACGCCGAAGCGCGGGATGGAGCCGCCCGCCGACTTGAGACCGTGGTAGCTGCCCTCCAGGGGTCCG
>JAJDTQ010000159.1 GCA_022827045.1 Candidatus Binatia bacterium | reverse complement strand
GGCCTTCGGCCACCCTCTCCCAGAGGGAGAGGGGTTGTACCGGTTTCAGAGGTAACCCTTCTCCCGGTAATAACGCTCGGCTCCGGGGTGCAGCGGCAGGTCCAGCGGGCCGTCCGGTGTATCCGTGCAGAACTGCGTCATGGGCGGGATTCCCGGGGTGTCGTACTCGATGTGCTCGCGCATCTGCTCGATGACGCCCACCACCTGGTAGGCCAGTTCGTCCGGCAGATCGGCGTGGGTGACGATAGGCCAGCCGCTGAAATCAACGGCGGTGACGGGTTCGGGTAGTTTCCCGTCGAACAGCGGACCGTTCAGCGGCGCGCGGCTGAATCCGTACCGGTCGAGGGACGCCAAGGCCTTGGGCGAGAAGTGCAGGAAGGCCATCTCCTGCTCCACCGCCGCTCCGGCCCAGGACGGCAGTCCCTCGTCGATGACCGCGTCGACGTCGCCGGTCTTGATGCCTTCCAGCCGCCGCGGATTGCTCGGCCGCACCACCGGCTCCACCACCCCGCCCCATTCCTCAAAGGTCTTCAGGCTCATGCCGTGGGCGCGCAGCGCCGCATTGATGGCGAAGTTGACACAGTCGTTGGTGGCCACCGAGACCGTGAGGGCGGGCTTTTCCCGTTTCAACTCTTCCATGGAGCGGATGCCGTGCCGGCGCCCCAAGGCTACCACCAGGCGGTCGTTGGAGGGAAACACTGCCAGCGCCCGCAACGGCAGCGCTTTCCGGAAGGGGCCTCGCCCATGATACGCCATGGACGCAATGCACGAGGGGTTGAGCCACGCGATGTCGATCTTCCGCCGGCCCACCAGCCGGGCGCCCTGGATGCCGCTGCACCAGGCCGGGCTGATGGCAATGTTGAAGGCGAAGGGAGGGCCGGCGGAACCCCCGGCGCCGGGCAGGTCCACGAAAAGCCTGATGGCGCTGGTCATCATGGTGGGGACGGTGTCGTACAGGCCGGCGAGGAGCTTGGTCCCGATCTGCGCCCGCAAAAGGCTCGAGCTCATGGGTTTCACGCTGCGGTCGTCGTAGGTCATGTCGTTGGTTCCTCTCTGGCATCCCTCTCGGTACGGGTCAGGTTAGCCTATCTCACCCGGGTATTGTATAGTGTGCTGTCCAGTGGCCCGTGACGTGCGAAGCGACGGCGGTTCGCACGTCACGGGCCACTGGCGTGATGGCTTCGCGATCCGCCGGTCCCGCTTGCACATGGCAATACTCTTCGCCTTGGGCGCCGCGTTCTTCTTCGGTTCGGCCCACATCCTGGTGCGCTGGGGCCTTCGCACCGGCGGACCTACCACCGCCATCACCTTCAATCTCCTCACCATGGGGGCGGTGTTGCTATCGGTCATGGGGCCGTGGGCGGACTGGGCGCAGTTGTCGCCGCCCGCGGCGGGGTGGTTCATCCTCGCCGGAGCGGTGGCGCCCCTGGCCACCCAGTTCCTTTTCTATGCCGCGATCTCCCGAGTCGGCGTGGCGCGGGCCTCGCCCTTGCGGAACACCTCGCCGCTGTTCGCCGGCCTGCTGGCGGTGGCGTGGCTGGGGGAGCAATGGACCCTGACGCTCGTGAGCGGCACCCTCATGATCATCCTCGGCGCCACGGTGCTGGGAATGCGCGACGAGCGGGCGCTCACGAATTTCCGCAAGCGCGACCTGCTGTTCCCCCTCGGCGCGTCGATCCTGGGAGGCGTCGCCAGCCCTATCCGCAAGTACGGCTACGGGATGGTGACCTCCGTTCCGCTGGCCATCTGCCTGACCCTGATAGGCAGCGTCAGCGGCCTGCTCCTCTACCTGGTGGCATGGCGCGGTTACCGGCACGTGAGCGTCAACCGCGGCACCGTGCTGTGGTTCGGCCTCTCGGGTGCGGTCACGAGCTGCGGCATCACCTCGTACATGCTGTCGCTGAGCATGGGCGACGTCGTGCTGGTGGACCCCCTGATCGCCACCACGCCGCTCTTCTCGGTGACCTTCACCCACCTCCTGCTCAAGGACCAGGAGCGGGTGACGTCCAAGGCGGTCGCCGGGGCGTTGCTGATATGCGCCGGAGGGGTGGTGCTCACGGCCTTTTGAGGCCGGCCGACGCAGGCTCTCCAGGGTCCGGTTGACAAGGCAGGGGAGGGCGGCTAACCCGCATATCCCATGGACCCGGGCGACGAGATCGTGGCCATCGTGGACGAGGACAACAACGTCGTCGGTTCCGCGCCGCGGCGGGAGATGCGGGCGCGACGGCTGCCGCACCGCAGCACCTACATCCTGGTGTTCAACTCAAGGGGCGAGATCTACATACAGAAGCGCACGCATACCAAGGACGTGTTCCCGGGGTACTACGACCCCGCGGCCGGCGGGGTGGTGCTGGCGGGCGAGAGCTACCTGGAAGGCGCCCGGCGGGAGCTGGAGGAGGAGATGGGCATCCGCGACGTTCCGCTCCAGGGCCTGTTCGAGTTCTACCACGCGGATGACAACAGCCGGGTGTGGGGCGCGGCCTTCCGCTGCGTCTACGATGGTGAGGTGACGTTGCAGGAGGAGGAAGTGGAGAGCGGCGCCTTCATGGAGGTGGACGCGGTGTTCCGGGCCGCGGCCACAGAACCCTTCACCCCGGACGGCCTCTACGTGCTGCGGCGCTACGTGGACACGGCCGGCGGCTAGTGGCGGATCTCATCATCCAGATAGCCGGCATACTTGACCGTGCGGAAGCGCGGATGCTGGCGGACAGCGGCGTTCAACGGTTGGGCTTTCCCCTGGGGTTGAAGGTCCACCGCGAGGATCTCCCGGAAGACGATGCCGCGGTCATCATCCGGACGCTGGGCCTGGGTCCATGTGCCTGGCTGATCACCTACCTCGACGATCCGCGCTCCATCGCCGCCCTGTGCGACAGGCTCGGCTGCGTCGGCGTGCAACTGCACGGCGCGGTCGACAAGGGCCGGGTGGCGGGCCTCCGGGCGCTGCGTCCCCGCCTGCAAGTGGTCAAGAGCCTGATCGTGCGGGATGGCAACTTGGCGGAGCTGGCGGCCGTAGTAGCCGCCTTCGCGCCGCACGTGGACGGCTTCATCACGGACACCTTCGACCCGGCCACCGGAGCGTCCGGAGCCACCGGCAAGACCCACGACTGGGCCGTCAGCCGCCGGCTGGTGGAACTGAGCCCGCGTCCTGTCATACTGGCGGGAGGGCTGACGCCGGAGAACGTCGGCCGGGCCATACGGACGGTGAGGCCCGCGGGGATTGACGCCCATACCGGGGTGGAAGATGGCAATGGCCGCAAGGACTCCCGTCGCGTACAGGCCTTCATCGCGGAGGCGGAAGAAGCGTTTGCCGCGCTCGCGGTCCGGTCCGGCTGACAAGTCGAACGGCGCCATCCGTAGGCCACGGAAGCGGGCGTTCCGGCTCGGCGGCACCGGCGGACGGAAACGGGAGAGAGCATGAAACTGGGACTCAGCCCCCTGCAGGGCACCGACAGCTTCGAGGAGACCATCGCCGAATGCGAGCGCGCGGAGGCGGCGGGGTTCGATTCGGTGTGGCTCGGCGAGCATCACAACAACCCCGTCCTCTATCCGGCGCCGCTGCTGGGGCTGGCCGCCATCGCCGCCCGCACCAGCCGGGTCTCACTGGGAACCGGCGTCCTGCTGCTGCCCCTCTACCATCCCATGGGCGTGGCCGAGGAGGGCGCGATGGTGGACATGATCTCGGGCGGACGCCTCATCCTGGGGGTGGGGGCCGGATACGCGCCCGAGGAGTTCGCCGCCTTCGGCCTCTCCGTGAAGCAGCGTGGCAGCCGGCTGGAAGAAGGCGCCGCCCTGGTGCGCCGGCTCTGGACCGAAACCGGCGTCACGCATCACGGCCGCTATTATCACGTGGAAGGCGCCACGGTGGGACCGAGGCCGGTGCAGCGGCCGGCGCCGCCCATCTGGTTCGGCGCCTGGACCGCTCCCGCCATCGAACGCGCGGCGCGGCTGGGCGACGCCTGGCTGGCGGGGCCGTCTGCGGCGCTGTCCGAGCTGTCGTCGTGCGTGGCCGCGTACCGTCAGCGGCGCGCCGCGTTGGGCAAGGAGGCCGGCACCATCGCGGCGTTCCGTTACGTCTTCGTCGCCGGCACCACGGAGGAGGCGCTCAAAACCGCCGGCGACTCCTTCATCCAGGCCTACGAGAACATGTACTTCCGCTGGCCGCACCCGGTTATCAAACGGCCTGCCGGG
>JAJDTQ010000283.1 GCA_022827045.1 Candidatus Binatia bacterium | reverse complement strand
CCAGTTTGTCAGGTTCCTGGCCCGCGGCCCGGAGGACGAGGAGCGCATCTTCGAGGACTTCCTTGACTACGTGGGGGACGGCGTCGAGGCCGTGCGCCTCTACCACTGGACCGACTACGAGGTCTGGCAGATGCAGGCCGTGATGCGCCGCTGGCCAAGGCTGGAGGGACGGCTGACGCGGCTGACAGGCTCCTGCGTCGACCTCAAGCAGTGCATGCAGGACGCCGTCTACCTGCCCGTGCCGAGCTTCTCCATCAAGAGCGTCGCACCCGCCTTGGGGTTCAACTGGCGCCAGCAGGGATTCGGCGCGTACGAGGCACTGGTCTGCTACTGGGACTCCCTTGAAACCGGTGACCGCTCGTTGGCAGAAAAGGCCGTCCTCTACAACGAGGACGACTGCCTCGCCATGTGGCACGTTGACCAAAGGCTCACCGGCGGTGTCTGAACCTGGGGTCACCCCCTCCGAGCGATGGCGCGGGCCTCCTCCAGATCCTGGGCGCCGGTCAGGCGCAGTATCTCCGCCTCGTACCCGGCCATGAGCGGCGTGAGAATGCCGCTCTGCTTCGCGTCCATGAGATAGCTGATGCCGTCTCGCCCGGCCGCACCGGACGGAGCCGCCGTGCTTTCGATGGCCAGACGCGCCAGCAGTTCGGGAGTCGGGTTTTCGATGTTGGCCCGAAGCGCGGCGTGAAACACCACGTCCAGCCCCGCGAAACCATCCAGTCGCCCCAGAAAGGCGCTGTCGACGTCGGTCGGATCCACGTCCGAGTAGACGTCGCCGCTCCCCACGCGGTTCCGCTCCCGCCGGTAGAGCATGTCTTGAGCGGCCGTCTCCGTCACCGAGTCATGGAGCACCAGCACCACACCCGAGACTCGAGCCCCGCCCCGATCCACCGGCACCAGCGTGGGCGCCCGGTCGCGCACGCGGCTGCTGCGGGAGAACTCGATCGTGAAGGGCGTCTCCACACCGGTGATGCGCCCTGCCGTCAACGGCGCGATCTCCACTCCGGGATCAGGAATCAACGAACCGTACGCGAGAATACCGATGGTCATGAGGGCTTCATTCTCGCAGCGAGCCCGTGGCGCTGCAAGGTGGGGTTGAATGCGCGGGTATCTATGAAGGATAGCAGGGACTGGAAGAGCTTATATTGACATCTCATAAGATGTCTTTTAGGATGTTGATGTGAGGCTGGTGCTTGACACCAATGTTATTATCGCTGCCTTTCGGAGTCGTCGAGGTGCCAGCAACCTGCTTCTCGGGTTGGTGGCGGCAGGGCGTGCGACGCTGCTGTCCTCTACGGCTCTCTTCCTGGAATATGAGGCCGTGTTGAGCCGTGCAGAAACACTTGCAGTCACCGGACACGAACTGGACGACGTTACCAGGATCATGAGTGCCCTGGCCGCCGTGAGCGAACCCGTAGACATTTCCTTCCGTGTACGACCGCTGCTCCCCGACGCCGGTGACGACATGGTTCTTGAAGCGGCTGTGAACGGAAGGGCTGACGCTATCGTGACGCACAACGTCCGGGATTTCGGTCCGGCTGGCGGGTTCGGGATCGAGGTTGCGCCACCCAACCGCATCGTAGGGAGACTAACCGTATGAAAAGTACTCGGCGATACAAGTACCCGTTGCAGTTGCCTGCCTCGTTGAAAGAAGTCGCCACGCGACTGGCCAAGGAGGACGGCGTCTCTCTCAATCAATGGATCGTTGCAGCCGTCGCGCAGAAGGTAGGAGCGGTCGAAACTGCCAAGTCATTTCTGCAGGAACGCGGTGCAGGCGCGGTTGCGGGCGATCTCAAGCGCTACCTTGACAGAGCGCCTGACGTGCCGCCTGAGCCGGGTGACGAATTGCTTGACCGTTAGTGAGGCGACGACACCCGCCGCGAAAGTTGCAGGGAAGTACCTCGAATTCGGTAAGAGTTTGTGGGAGGACGGTCCATTGGAGAACGCTGTGGCAACAGAAGGAGGACAACGAAAGTTGCCCGTCATAGCCATCGACCCAGCTCCGGGCAAGAAGAGCACCATTTTCGACGGAAAAGATTTCTTAAGCAAGAATGGGCCTGAGTTGCGTTCATACCTCGACCAATTCAAACGCACTCCCGAGACGTTGTTATGTTGGGACGCGCCGTTGACCGGTCCTTGCGATCCAGCATATGCGGGAAAACCCGGTGACTTTACGCAGCGGCTGATCGAAGGTTTTCTTAGGCGGAAGTTTGGTTTCCAGGCACCAAAAGGAGTCTCAGTCCTTGGCTACGGCAGGTGTCCGCATTGGACGATCACCAGATCCCTTCTCGGGTTGCCCAGGACAGGTCCGTACGACCTCGATCTTCAACACCTTCCGTTCCGCTTGCTGCCCGATCCAGACTCGGAACAGGCGGATCGCCCCTCCGTTGTCGAGATCCACCCTGCGGTGGCGGCTTGGCTGTGGTGTAGGAAAGACCGCATACAAGAGTCGTGGAACTACAAGAAGGACGACGGCGTCCAGAAAGAGTTGTGGAGTATTCTTCTCGAAAGGACAGGGTTTCCATGGGACGGCCGTCCGACACCGGGAAACGATGATGAGTTCGACGCCGCCGTGGGTTACATATTGGGCAGCCTGTACCTCAAGCAACCCCGCACGAAAGAGGAGGAGCCTTGCGTGAAAATTCTCGGCGACCGGTGCACGGGGTCCTTCCTTCTTCCAGCAGACCCTGAACTTGAGGAAAGGTGGCGGGCTTTTTTGGAGCACCAATGACGGTAGACAGTTTGGGACATTCGGGCCGTCGACAGACAAGTCATGATGAGTGCACCGTAGCTCGCGCCTTCACTTCGGGCACGGTGAACAAATAAACTACAAGTTGTTCGACATTGCTGTCCAGTAGCACCGCAGCCGCTTCCGAAAACTGTGCTTCATGAGCCGCTTCGTTACCCGCCGTGCGGGTGAACCAAGCAAAGAGCTTCATGGTCGACGGTCGTCCCTTGCATACGACTTCGATGGTTGATGCCAAGTTGCGGCACTTGAGACCGAACTTTGTGCACAGACCCACCTCAAGGGTCTTCCTATACATTATCCCCGCCGCGTCCCAATTCTGCAGCACGAGGTTGTGGCGCGCTTGCCGGAATAATCTGTCGACTGGCGCCGGCATGTAGGGTGGAACGAGTATGTCGCCTGCGGTGAGCGTCGGTCGTTGTTTCGGTAGCCCGGCGGACACCAGCGGCCGTGGAAATTTGTAAGCGTCTGTCGACAGGTTTCCTTCGAGAGACGCCAACATCACATTCAGACCGCAAATCTCGCCGCACTCGCGGCAGATCCCGAAAGTGTAGTTTGCGCCTCCGCCGAACGACTGCTGTGGTGGAAGCAGGGGTATAGGGGTCGCCGCGTCCTTCTGGCCGCAGTAGGGACAATCTGCCGGCGGAATCTCCTTGCCCTGGAGCCCTTTCGCCAACCGCGCCCAAACGTCGTCAATACGGCTTCCAAGAGCGTCGCCGGCAAACTGACCGAGCAGAGACCCATGCGCTCGTGAGAGGGATTCGGTATCGACGTCCTGTGTCTTCTGCGTCATGGTTTCTTTCTCTGGTGTTGGATTGGACGTTGTCCAAATCGATTGGCCTGACTACTATAGACCTCGCGAGACTCCTTTGTATGTATTCGACTCACGCCGGGAAAAGTCTACCTGAAAAAAGAGGGGGTCCCCAACTTTGGAGTCGTCGTTGTCAAGCACCCTCCTAAAGGCTATAAATCCGGCCATTCCCGGTCCGTGCTTTGCCGGGCGTCCGATCTGCCATGACCATTCCCGCTTTCGACCTCCTGAAACCCGCTACCGTGGCTGAAGCCAGCGAGATGCTGCTCGAACATGGCGACGAGGCGCGCCCCATCGCCGGCGGCACCACGCTGGTTATCCTGATGAAGCAGCGGGCGCTGCGCTTCTCGCATCTGGTGGACCTTCAGTCGATTCCGGGGCTCGAACGAATTGCCGACAACGACGACGGCCTGAGCATCGGGGCGCTGGCGACGCACCGGTCGGTGGAGCGCTCGCCCCTGGTGCAGCGGCGTGCGCCGGCTCTGGCCCAGGCGTTCAGTCACGTGGGCAACGTGCGCATCCGGGAGACCGCGTCGGTGGGCGGCAACCTGGCCCACGCGGACTACCGGCTGGACCCGCCGCCGGCGCTGCTGGTTCACGGCGCGGAGGTGGTGCTGGCCGGGACCGAGGGCACCCGCGTGGTGGCGTTGAAGGACTTCTACCGCGGCATGTACGAGACGGCGCTGGAGCCGGGAGAGATCCTGGTGGAGGTGCGCGTGCCGCATGTGGCCGCGTCCGCCCGGACGGTCTACTCGCGGTTCAGCTCGCTCTCGGCTAACGACTGGCCGTGTATCGGGGTGGCGGGGCTCCTGTCGCTCGACGGCGGGAATGTCGCCGAGTTGCGGCTGGGGCTCAGCGGCGTGGCGGAAGCGCCGCTCCCCGCGGCCGGGCTGGAGCGGTTCCAGGGGGAGGACTGCTCGGAGGAGCTTTGGGATGCGGTCTGTGACGTTGTCGACGAGCAGATCTCCCCGGTATCGGACCTGCGCGGCAGCGCGGACTACAAGCGGGAAATGACCCGGGTGTGGATCAAGCGGACACTCCGGGGGCTGGCGTCTTCGTGAGGTGAATGCGTGGCGGACTATTCCATCGTCGGTAAGGCGGTCGACCGCCGGGACGCCGTCCAGAAGGTGACCGGGCGGGCGCTGCACGTGGGCAACATGGAGCCGCCGGGCCTGTTGCATGTAGCGGTGCTGAGAAGCCCGCACCCTCACGCGCGCATCCTGAGCATCGACAAGTCCCGGGCGGAGGCCGCGCCCGGCGTCGTCGCGGCGCTCACGGGCGCCGACATCGCCGCCATGCCGGGCATCACCCCCTACCACGGGCCGGCGTTCGCCGACCAGCCGGTGCTGGCCATCGACCGCGTGCGCCACGAGGGCGAGCAGGTGGTGGCGGTGGCGGCGGAGAGCCGGCGCGCGGCGGAAGAGGCGCTGGAGCTGGTGGAGGTGGAGTACGAGCCGCTGCCGGTGGTGCTGGACGTGCTCGACGCCATCAGGCCGGACGCGCCCATCATCCACGACGATGTCCGTCCCTCGGGTGCGTTCGCCGATCTGGCCCACGTGAAGGCCGGGGATCGGTCGAACATCTGCTACCACTACAAGCTCCGCAAGGGCGACGTGGATAAGGCCTTCGCCGAGGCCGACCGGATCTTCGAGGACGTCTTCACAGCGCCGCCGGCCCAGCACGTGCCCATGGAGCCCCACGTCTCGCTGGCGTACGTGGACGAGGGCGGGCGCATCAACATCCACACCGCCAGCCAGTCGCCGTCCTTCGTCCGGGGCGAGTTGGCGCGCATGCTGGGCGTGCCCATGAACCGCATCCGGGTGCGGGTGCCATACCTGGGCGGCGGCTACGGCGCCAAGCTCTACAACAAGCTCGAGCCGATCGTGGCGATACTGGCCATGAAGACGGGCCGGCCCGTCAAGTACAGCCTGAGCCGCGAGGAGGAGTTCCAGACCGTCACCAAGCACGGCGTGGTGGTGAAGCTAAAGACCGCGGTCAAGGGCTCGGCCATGACCGCGCGCAAGTGCGAGGTCTACTGGGACACCGGCGCCTTCGCTGAGATCGGCCCGCGCATCGTGCACAAATCGGGTTACACCTCCTCCGGTCCGTACAAGATCCCCAACGTCTCTATCGATTCCTATTGCGTCTACACCAACAAACCGCCGGCCGGCCCGTTCCGCGGCTTCGGCGTACCGCAGGTGATCTGGGCCTACGACTCGCAGATGGACATCGTCGCCCGGGGCCTGGGCGTGGACCCGGTGGAGTTCCGGCTGGAGCATGCGCTGGAGGAAGGGGACCTGTTCGTAACCGGAACCCCGATCCATGCCTGCGGCCTCAAGGAAGCGGTGCAGCGGGCCGCCGACGCCGTGGAATGGGACAAGCCGAAGGAGCCCGCGTCGGGCACGAAGCGCCGCGGCAAGGGAATTGCCTGCGGTGTGAAGGCCGTCCTCACGCCCTCCATCTCCGGCGCCATCGTCATCCTCAATGCCGACGGCAGCGCCAACGTGCTGAGCAGCACGGTGGAGATGGGCCAGGGCTCGGAGAGCCTGCTGGCGCAGATCGCTGCTGAGGAGCTCGGGATGCCGTTTGACCGGGTGCACGTGGTGCAGCCCGACACCGACGTCACCCCCTACGACACCATCAGCGCGGGAAGCCGCTCCACCTACCACATGGGCAACGCCGTGCGCATGGCCGCGGCCAACGTCAAGGCGGAACTCTTCGAGGCCGTGGCCGGGAAGCTCGAAATCGACGCCGCCGACCTGGAAGCCCGCGACGGCCGAGTGTTCGTGCGCGGCGCCGAGGAGCGCGGCATGACCGTCACCGAGGCCTTCCTGGCCAAGTTCGGAAGCCTCGGCACCACCATGGTGGGAGAAGGCCTGTGCCAGCCGGTGGTGACGCCCATGGACCCGGAGACGGGCATGTCGGAGAAGTGCACCGAGTACTGGTTCGCCTCGGCCAGCGCCGTGGAGGTGGAGGTGGACCTGGAGACCGGGCGGCTGGAGGTGCTGCAGTTCCACGCCGCCGGGGACGCCGGCACCGCCATCAACCCCAAGTACTGCGAGCAGCAGCTCGTGGGCGCGGCCACCATGCACCTGGGGTTGACCCTGTTCGAGCAGATGGTGTTCCAGGACGGACAACTCCTCAACGGCTCCCTGCTGGACTACCAGATCGCCTCCATCAAGGACGTGCCCGCCGCCTGTCACCCCATCGTGGTGCAGGTGCCCCACAAGGACGGCCCCTTCGGCGCCAAGGGCATCGGCGAGACCGGCGCCCTGACCGTGGCCGCGGCCGTGGCCAACGCGGTGGAAGACGCCGTGGGCGTCCGCGTGCGCGACATCCCGCTCACCGCGGAAAGGATCCATGAGGCTCTCAAGGTGGCCGGGAAGGCGAACGGTGGAACGTAACATCAGCCTGACGGTGAACGGGGAGCAGCGGGAGCTGGCGGTCAACGACGCCGACACGCTGCTGGAGGTCCTGCGCGACACGCTCAAGCTCTGGAGCGTGCGGGAGTCCTGCGGCGTGGGCGCGTGCGGGAGTTGCACGGTTCTGCTGGACGGGAAACCGGTGAGCGCGTGCTTCCTGCTCGCGGCGCGCCTTGACGGCCGTCCGGTGGAGACCGTCGAGGGGCTGGAGAGCGACGAGGCTCTGCACCCGATCCAGCAGGCGTTCCTGGAGCACGACGCCGCTCAGTGCGGCTACTGCACCCCCGGTTTCATCATGGCGACGAAGGCGTTGCTGGAAGAACACGCCGACCCCTCCGACGGCCAGATCCGCGAGTACCTTTCGGGGAACCTGTGCCGTTGCGGCGGCTACCCCAACATCATGCGCGCGGTCCGCGCCGCAGCAGCTCGAACGAGCGAGGATTGACCCCGCCGATGGATTCCGCTCCCGCCCCCGACCGTCTGGCAGCGTTGCTGAAGCCGCGAAACATCGCGCTGATCGGCGCCTCCGAGCGTGCCCCGCACGCGGCCGCGCTCATGCGCAACCTGTTCCGGTTCGGCTTTCCGAAGGACCGCATCTACCCGGTCAACCCGCGCTACGAGCAGCTCTTCGACCTGCCGTGCTACCCGTCGGTGGGCGCGGTGCCGGGTGAGGTGGACCTGGCGGTGGTCGCGATTCCGCGCGACGGCACCGTGCAGGTGATGGAGGAGTGCGCCGCCAAGGGAGTGCGCGCCGTGCTCACCGTGGCCACCGGCTTCGGCGAGTTCGACGACACGGGCCGACGGTATCAGGCGGAGCTGGCCCGCATCGTGCGCGAGCACGGGATCGCGCTGGCCGGGCCCAATACCTTGGGCTATCTGGCCCTCGAAAGTGGCGCCGCGCTGTGGTCGTCGCCGCTCCCCGAGCTCCTGACCATTGGGCCCGTGAGCGCGGTGTTCAGCAGCGCCGGCCTGCTCAACCTCTTCCTCAACACGGCTGCCGACCGCTGCCTGGGGTTTCGCTACGCCATCGCCCCGGGCAACCAGGTGGGCGCGGGCTTCACCGATTACCTGCGGGCTGCGGTGGACGACGACGGTACCCGGGTCATCGTCGCCGTCATCGAGTCCATGAGCCGTCCCGAGGAGATGGCGGGGCTGTTGGACCTTGCGCGGGAGCGCGGGAAGGTGGTCATCGCGCTGAGGCTCGGACGCTCCCAAAAGGGCGGGCGCGCCGTCACCTCCCACTCGGGCAACATGGCCACCTCCGGAGCGGTGTGGGACGGGCTGTTCCGGCAGAAGGGCGTGATCCCGGTGGACAACCTGGACCAGATGCTGGAAGTCACCGCCCTGGCGGTGGGCACTCCGGAGCCCTACCGCCTGCCCGCCGCCGGCGGCGTCGGCATCGTCACCATCTCGGGCGGCGATTGCAGCTTTCTCGCCGATATCTGCGAACGCAACGGCGTGGACCTGCCGGAGCCCGCCGGCGCCACCTACGAGGCGTTGCGCCGCTACTTCGACAAGGAGGGCTTCAACGGCAACCCCCTGGACATCGAGGAGCTGCACTGGGCGAACCGCCCCGGATATCTCGAATGCCTGGAAACCTTCATGCGCGACGACAGCTTCGCGGTGGTCTGTTGCCGCCTGAACCTGCCCAAGAGTCCCAGCGACCGCCTGACGGATTTGTACCGGGAGTCGACGGCGGCGCTCCGGCGCGGCGGCAAGCCGTTCCTGTTCCTCTCCCGTGCGAGTGAACAGCTCGACCGCGCCTGGTTCGAGTTCTTCACCGAGCTGAATGTGCCCTTGCTGCTGGAGTACGAGAAGTCGCTGCGCGCGGTGCACGACGTCCTGGCGCTGTCGCGCCGTCGCACAAGCGTCGCGTCCGGCGTGGCGGCGCCCGTGGGGGACACGGCGGAGACCGAGGCGCTCCGTCCGCTCCTTGCCGGCGGCGACGCCTCCCACGCCACGGTGCGGCGCCTGCTTCGGGCCTACCGCATCCCGACGGCCCCGGAGAGCTTGGCCCGCTCCCGCGAGGAGGCGGCCGAAGCCGCCGCGGAGATGGGATTCCCGGTAGTCCTGAAAGTCGAATCCGCGGACCTGCCCCACAAGACCGAGGCGGGAGGAGTGCGGCTCAACCTGACGGGCGTGGAAGAGGTGAGGCAGGGTTACGACCGGCTGCTGGAAGACGTGGGGAGGAATGCGCCGGATGCGCGCGTTGACGGCGTGCTGGTGCAGAAGATGGTGAAAGGGGTGGCCGAGGTCATTATCGGCGCGTCGCGCACGCCGGACCTGGGCGTCTGCCTCGCGTTCGGCCTGGGCGGCATCTATACCGAGGTGCTGAAGGACGTGTCGTTCCGGCTGCCGCCGCTGGCCCTCGAAGAGGCCCACGACATGATCCGTGAGATTCGCGCCTACCCGCTCCTCACAGGTGCGCGCGGCCGGCCCAAGGCCGACGTCGCGGCCCTGGCGGAAATCGTCGTCGCCCTGTCCCGGCTGGCGCTGGACTTTCGGGAGGAAGTGGACGAAATCGAATTCAATCCTCTGATGGTCCTGCCGGAGGGACAGGGGGTTCTGGCCGTGGACACGCTGGTCCGGCGCGCGGATGCGCAGGAGCCCATGCCACGCCCGGCGCGCCGGGACGTGTAGGGCGGGCTTCAAGCCCGCCCGTGTACGCGCATTCAAGGAGTACGATCATGAAGATCACGGACATACAGCTCGAAGCTCTGGAGCTGCCGTACAAGAAGCCCCTCATCACCGCCACCAACCAGTTCTACTCGTCCAACGGCTTTCTGGTGAGCGTGGAGTCGGACTCGGGGCACACCGGCTACGGTTACATCGACGTGTTTCCCCGGACGGGCGAGACCCCCGCTTCGGTCCGCTACGCCATCGAGGAGATCATGCGGCCGCTCCTGGTGGGGCAACCCGTCGAGGAGCTGAACCGGCTGAACCGGCTCATCAACTTCCGGATGGTGGACAACCGGCGCGCCAAGGGCGGCGTGGACATGGCGCTGTACGACCTGCTGGGCAAGTGCTACGGCGCGCCCCTCTACGTGCTCCTGGGCGGGCTGGTGCGCGAGGAGATCACGGTCATCAAGATGGTGAGCGTGGGGTCGCCGATGGAGATGGCGCGGGAGTGCCGTGAGCTGGTGGGCCAGGGCTATCGCGCTCTCAAGCTCAAGGTCAGGGGCGAGGTGAGCCTGGACCTGGCTCGGATCACGGCGGTGCGCGATGCGGTAGGGCCGGACATCTACATCAAGGTGGACGCCAACGAGGCCTTCGATGCCAAATCCGCCATCCGCATGGCCGCGGGCATGGCCGAGCTGGGAGTGGCGGTGTTCGAGCAGCCGCTGTCACGGCATCACGACGTGGCGCTCGCCGAGGTGAAGGGTCAGTCGAGCATCAAGATCGAAGCCGATCAGTCGGCCGGCTCGGTGCATGATGCTTTCAGGCTCATCCGCGACAACGCCTGCGACTCCATCAACACCGGCATTCTCAAGGCCGGCGGCGTGCAGCAGGCGCGCCAGATCACCGACATGTGCGCCCTGACCGGAACCGAGTGCGGCCTCAGCAACATCGCGGCGTGCATGGTGGGCGACGCGGCCCTGCTGCATCTGGCCCTCAGCTCGCCGGGTGTGTCCGAGTACTGTGAGATCGGCGAGTGCGAGGGCCTGACCGGCGACCCGTTCACCGGCATCAAGGTGGTGGACGGCAAGCTCGGCGTCCCGGAAGGCCCCGGCCTGGGCGTCACCCGGACTTGATCTTGGGTAACGGTGTAACCGTCCGCGGTTCGCTGCCCGGCGCCTGGCCGCGAGAGGACGCCGGTCCCCGCTTCGCGCCCCGTTTCCCGTGGCTGGGCGGCGACCTTCAGACGCTCCGGTATTATTTCTTCCCCGCCAGTGAGGACCTGTCGGCTTGGCTCCAGGAGCGTCTGAGCCTCCCCGTTCCAGGCGGGGACGGCGACACGCTGCTTGCCGCTCTCCATCGCCCGCAGGGCGTCACGGACCGGCCGTTGGTGATCCTGGTGCACGGCCTCACCGGCTGCGAGGGCAGCTCCTACATGTTCGAGACCACCCGCTCTTTCCTGCGGCTCGGATATCCTGTCATGCGCCTCAACCTTCGTGGCGCGGGGCCGTCGCGGACGACCTGCCGCCGGAGCTATTGCGGGGGCTCCGGAGACAACGTCGAAGCGGCGCTGGCGGTCCTCGACATCGAGGAGGCGCGTCGCGGTATCATTCTCGTGGGGTTCTCCCTCGGCGGTACCGTGATCCTGCACTATCTGGCGCAAACCGTCCGGGCGGTCTCTCCCCTCTGCGCGATTACGGTCTCGACGCCCCTCGACCTCGGTGCGGTCATCCGCAGGCTGATGCGTCCCCGCAATACGCTCTACCACCGGTGGCTGCTGGCGCGCATGAAGGAGGCGGTCATCGGCGGCGCCTCCGAGATCTCCCCGGAGCAACAGGCGGCCGTCCTGGCCGCCCGCAGCATCCGCGAGTTCGACAACGCTTTCACCGCCCCTCACCACGGTTTCGCGGACTGCGACGATTACTACACGCGCTGCTCGGTCACCGGATTGCTCGACTGCATCGACACGCCGATGCTGCTGCTGCACGCCAGGAACGACCCCTGGATACCAGCCGATCCCTACGAGGACATCGTCCGCAACACACCACCCAACGTGACCCTGATGCTCACCGACAACGGCGGCCACGTGGGGTTCCACGACCGTCGCATCGACACGCCCTGGTACAACACGGTCATGCAGGGGTACCTGGAGCGCGTCCTCCGCGTTTGACGTCGTCCCGGAAGCCAAGAGTCCGTGGGGGCGACCGGCGGTCGCCCCCGAATCGCCGCCACCCCTGCGTCCCGCACGCGCGAGAATGGTCACCGGCTCAGAATGATCGAGATGGTGCCGGTCATGACCGCGAAGGTGCCGGTGACGGTACGGGTGTTGATTCGCTCGAGGCCGCGCAGGAAGACCACGGTCAGGATCAGGGTCCAAAGGGGGCTCGAGGCGACGATGGGAGACACCACCACGACACGGCCGAGGCTCACCGCGATGAGCGACAGCAGCGAGCCGGCGGATTCGAAGAAGCCCGACAGGATGAACGGGGGCACCGCGCTGCGGTTGAGCACGAATTGCTCGGACCGGAGACGGATATTGACGTACGGGCCGAGCGACACGAAGGACACGATGGCCAGGACCGCGGCGAAGTAGAGGGGTTCGTTGGAGATGTCGAAGGCGATGCGCCTGATCGGGAAGGCGACGCCCGCGAACAGGGCCGCCAGAAGCGAAAAGATCCCCTCCCACCAGCGATAGCGCAAGCCCGATTCCGCCGGCTGCCAGGAGATCAACGCGATGCCGCCCACCACGAGGAGTGTCCCGGCGATGATGCCCAGGCTGGCCTGCTCGCCCAGGAAGACGATGGCGATGACCGCGCTCCACAGCGGGTAGGTGTTGCGCAGAGGCTCCGCCCTGGCGGCGCCCAGCCGGTGGATGCCGGTCAACTGGAGAAGGCTCGTGGCGGTCTGAAGGATTCCCAGTCCGACGAACAGCAGCAGCGGCAGCCACTCGACGTGGGGGATCCCGCCCATCAGGAACACTCCGCCCCAGAACACGACGGTGCGCAGGAACAGCAACACACAGGCCGCGGTCAGGGGAGAGGAGTGGCTCATCCCCATGCGCGCGGTGATGGTGCCTCCGGAGTAGAGGATGGCGGCGGCCAGGGCGATGAATTCGGGTCGCATGGGTCCGTGAACGAATCAAGCAACGGGTCGAAGATGCCGGCGTGGCCAACCCGCCCCTACAGCAGCGGCGGGATGGCGCCGAACAGCACGCCCTCGAACAGGATACGGTGCAGCAGGAATTTCAGGCTCACGTATACCAGCGCCCAGACGGTCACGGCGGCGATGCCGCACCGCGCCCAGGACAGCCGAGCGAAGCCGCGCAGGAACAGCACGATGTAGACGGGGATGGTGAGCAGGAAGCCGATAAGGAAGACCAGCACGCAAAAGACCGCGAGCCACGCCACGATGGGGACGGCCCCGGCCCAGGGCGCCACCTCCGCGGAGTCGTCCGGCGCCGCGCGCGGGGAGAGCAGCTCCCGTGCCAGGGAAAACAGGATCAGCACCAGGGTCGGGATTCCCAGCACCAGCGGCACGAGGCCGGCCTGTCCCTCGAAGCCGAGGGAGGGCACCACCACCACGAGCACCAGCCCCAGGTAGAGCAGGTTGACGATCACGTAGCTGTGGTTCACGCGCTTCATGACTTGCGCAGCCGCGTGACCAGCGGGATCCCGACGATGGTCAGGATGAGGATCCAGGAGATCACGCTGTCGAAGAAACCGAGATAGCTGCCGTCGTTGAGGCGCACCGTCAGCAGGAACGAGTTCTCGGCCAGCTTGCCCAGCACGAAGCCGATGACCAGCGGCAGCAGCGGCACGCCGGCCCGCCGCATGGCGAACCCCAGCACGCCCAGCAGCACCACCAGCACCACGTCCCAGATGTTCTCCCGCAGGATGTAGGTGCCCACCAGGGCGATCACGGCGATGATGGCGGACAAGTAATGCACCGGCAGCCGGGTGATGATGGCCAGGTAGCGGGCGGTCAGCAGGCCGAAGATGCTGGCGAAGGCGTTGGCGACGACGTAGCCGATGAGCAGGGTCCACACGAAGATGGGCTGCTTCACGATCAACTGCGGCCCCGGCGAGACCCCGTGCATGATGAAGATGCTCAGCAGCAGGGCCATGGCGAGGCTGCCGGGAATACCGAAGCTCAGGGTGGTCAGGAGCGCGCCGCCGTCCTTGGAGTCGTTGGCCGCCTCGCTGGCGATGACGCCCTCGGGGTTGCCCTGGCCGAAGGAACCCGGGTCCCTGGACGACTGCACGGCCACGGTGTAGGCGATGAGGTTGGCGGTCTCGCCCCCGACCCCGGGGATGATCCCCACAAGCGTGCCGATGGAAGAGCTGCGCAGAAGGCAGACGGCGTGGCGGAAATTCTCCAGCACTCCCTGCCACGCCCCCCGGATGCTGGCCTGGACCTCATCCTTGGCGATGGTGCCGCCCAGGGCCGAGTAGTTGATCAGCTCGCCGATGGCGAAGAGGCCGACGAAGAACGGGATCAGCGGAATGCCGTCCCACAGGTATTCGCTGCCGAACGTGTAGCGGATGAGGCCCGTGGGCTCGCTGAGGCCCACCAGCGACAGCAGGATGCCGATGCCGCCGGCGATGAGCCCGTTCAGCAGCGAGCCCTGGCTCACGGTGGCCGTGGTGACCAGCCCGAACACCACCAGCCAGAAGATCTCCGGGTGGCCGAAGGCCAGCACCAGCGGGCGCATGACCTGGATCAAGAGCGCCAGGAGCACGAGCCCGAACGCCGCTCCCAGGAGGCACGCTCCGGCCGACAGCCCCAGCGCCCGCGCCGCCTCGCCGCGTTTGGCCATGGGGTAGCCGTCGAAGCAGGTGGCGGCGTTCACCGGGGTGCCCGGAGTGTTGAGCAGGATCGCGCTGATGGAGCCGCCGAAGGCGCTGGCGCCCATGATGCCGCAGAACAGGTAGACCGCGGTGATGGCGTCCCAGGTGAAGGTGAACGGCAGCAGCATCGACATGGCGAGAATGCCGCCGAGCCCCGGGACCGCGCCGAAGATCAGGCCGATGACAGCGCCGGAGAACAGCGTCACGATGACGTGAGGCTCGGCGATGGTGGCCAGGGCGGGGCCGAATCCCTCAAACATGAACGCGACTGTCCCGTGTCACGGCAGTGTCAGGCCCGGGTTGGCGGAGGAACGGCCCCGGGGCGGATGAAGCCCGGAAGGAAGCGGCACGACACGGCCCCGCGCACGGGACCGTGTCGTGGCCGGCCGGGAATCAGTTCTTGATGTACTTCTTGAGCAGCGGGGCATGTTTCCCCACCAGAGCGAGCATATCGGCGACCAGCTTGCTGCACTCCTCAACGCTCAACGGCGCCACGATGCTGCCGCTGGCCTCGATCTTCTCGTTGGTCTTGGCGTCGTTGTTGGCCTTGACCAGCGCGGCTTCCAGCACGGAAGCGATCTCGGGAGGGGTCTTGGGCGGCAGCGCGTAGAGGGTATGCCCTACCAGCGTCGGCGATCCCAGTTCCGGGAAGCCCTGTTCCACCCCCGTGGGGATATGCGGGAACTTCGGGTGCCGTTTCGGCATGTACACCGCCACGGCGTTGGCCTCGCCCGAGTCCACCGCGGTGTGCCAGCGCTTGACCAGCGGCAGGTTGGTGAAGGCGAAGTCGCCGCGGATGATGCCGGCGATCAGCTCGGGGCCCTTGAAGCCTGGGATGAGGTCTATCGGGTAGCCCACCATCTGGGCGCTGAGGACGGAGATGGTGAACATGTTCCCGCCGGTCCCGGTGATGCCCGACTTGATGGGTTGCTTGGCCGCCTTCATCTGCTTGAGCGACGTCCAGTGTTCCTTGCCGGCCGCCTTGGTGGACTGCATGAAGTACGGATTGGAAACCTGGCGCCCCATCCAGACGAAGGTCCGCAGGTCGGGTTCCAGTCCCCGCACGGCCTGATTGACGGCCTGCCCGGGAAAGCCGACGCCGCCTATGGTGTAGCCGTCGGGCTTGGAACGGTTCAGGATCGTGATGGCGTTCCGGCCCCCGGCGCCCGGCACGTTGCGCACCACCACGGGCACGCCCAGGACCTTCGACATGAAGGCGCCCTGGAGCCTGGCGGCGGTGTCCATGGAGCCGCCCACCGAGAACCCCACCAGGATGGTGATGGGCTTCGTGGGCTTCCACTTGTCCGCGGCCGTTGCCGGCGTTGCCGCCAGCGCAAACGCCCCCGCCACGAGCACGACGAGCGCCGTTTTGCCCACCGATTTCACAATTCGCATGACAGCCTCCTTTTCGGTTCGACGAGTAAACCCTTAGGACACACTCTCAGCGATGCGTGGCGGATTCTCGCACTCATTGGAAACCCGGTCAAGGCATTGCAGGAGGGGGCCGCGTCCGGGAGACAGGACCCGGTGGGGGCGTCTCTACCGCAGCAGCGAGCGGTCGAAGGGCTCCAGCAACCCTTCCAGCCGCACCTCCCGCACCTTGTCCCGGGGCGGGCGGGCGCGCTGCGGGTACTGGACCGGCGGTGCCGGTTTGGTGGCGTCCAGGATCATCACCGCGCCCATCACCGGCTCGTGGGTCCCGTCCACGGTGTAGGTCCAGTTGGAGGGCAGCAGGTCGCCCGGCCCGTTCCAGTCCGGGATCGTCAGCACGTCCTTGTCCGGGCGCATGCGCGTCCCCACCGCCCAGGTCACCTCGGGTTCGTTGAACACGTTGATGTCGTCGTCCACCACAACCACGCAACGGAGGTTCTCGGGCTCCGTGGAGATGGCGGCCATGGCCGCGCGCTTGACCTCCGAATCCTTGGTCTTGCGGATGGAGATGTAGCAATGGGTGCGTGCGTGGGCCGGCACGTTGACGTTGACCACGCCGGGGACCGCCTCCCGCACCCGGCGGTAGATGGTCCCCATGCGCGGCAGGCTGCCCAGCACCAGGTGTTCCTGGCCCGCGGGGAAGACATCGTAGTAGATGGGGTTCCGGCGCATGGTCATGGCCGACACGTGCATCACCGGTTGTGCGCCGACGCTCACGTAGTAGCCGGTCCATTCCCCGAACGGGCCTTCGAGCCGGGTCTCGTCCGGCAGCAGCCGCCCCTCGACAACGATCTCCGCATGGGCCGGCACCATGAGGTCCACCGTCTCCGCCTTCACCAACTCGATGGGCTCCTGCAAGAGGGCGCCCGCCTCGGCGAACTCGCCGCCGATGCCCGGCAGCCGCGACACCGCCCCGAGCATGAACGTGGGGTAATGTCCGATGACCAGGGCGAACTCCGTGGGTTCACCTCGCTCCGAATTGCGCCGGTAGATGTAGCCACCGTGGTGGCTGCCCTGGATGTAAACTCCGAGGGTGCGGGGATCGTGGAGCTGATGGCGGTAAAGGCCGGCGTTCTGCGCGCCGGTATCGGGATCCCGGAGGATCATGACGCCGCCGGTGATGTAGGGCCCGGCGTCGAGCTCGTTGTGGAACGGGATCGGGAGCGACGACAGGTCCACCGCGTCTCCCTTGAGCACCACCTCCTTCACCGGCCCGTCGGCCACGGTCTCGGCCTGGATGGGCTTGGCCTGCCGCTCGCCGTAGACCCGGGCCATGTCCGCAACGCTGGTGCCCAGCGCCAGCGCCAGCCGCTCGTAGGTCGCCGTCAGGTTGATGACCAGCGGCATGGACGCCCCATCCACGGCGGTAAAGAACAGCGCGGGAAACGTTCCGTCCTCGCCCAGCCGTTCGGCAATGGAGGTAATGTCGAACCTGCGGTCCACCCGGCGGGTGACCATGCGGATCTGGTCCGGCGCCGATGCCGCCAGTTGCTCGATGAACGCGCGCAGGTCCTTTGCCATGGGTGTGTCCTTCCCAACCCCCGGAGAGGCGTCCCTTCCATCCATAGCACGCCCCGAGGCTTCGGCGACAGGTCCTTGAAATCCCGCCGCCCATGGCATAGACGGTAGATTTTCGAGGCACGTGCCATGGGAACTTATCTGCTTCGCCGCCTGATCGGGACGATCCCGGTCATGGTGCTGATCAGCCTGCTGGTTTTCCTGTTGATCCAGGCCGCTCCGGGCGACCCCACGCTCATGCTGCTGGGCGAGGACTCCACCCAGGAGGACATCGATCAGGCCAGGGAGCGGTGGGGGCTGGACCAGCCCGTCTACGTCCAGTACGTCAAGTTCTTCATGTCGGCGGTCAAAGGGGACTTCGGCCGCTCCTTCAAGTACGACGAGCCGGTGCTGGACGTGATCGTCGCCCGCATTCCGGCGACCCTGGAGCTGGCTACCGCCTCGGTCATCATAGCGGTCATATTCGCCATACCCCTCGGGGTATGGGCGGCGGCCAAGCCCAACTCCTGGGTGGACAACACGGGTACGACCTTCGGCCTGTTCGGCATCAGCATGCCCAGTTTCTGGTTCGGCATCATGCTGATCCTGCTGTTCGCCGGCATACTCAATATTCTCCCGTCCGCGGGACGGGACACCTACGGTATCTCCGGCGAGCCCATCACCGGCTTCTACATCCTCGACAGCGCGCTCCAGGGGAACTGGGCCGGAGTGCGCGACGGCGCCGAGCACGTCTTTCTGCCTGCGCTGGCGCTGGGCTCCAACATGCTCGGGATCCTCATGCGCGTGACCCGCTCGTCGGTGCTGGAGGTCATGCACGAGGAGTACGTGACCACGGCCCGGGCCAAGGGGCTGGTGGAGCGCAAGGTGCTGTGGCGCCACGTGGTGAGCAACGCGCTGATCCCGGTCATCACCGTGGTGGGGCTGGAGCTGGGCACGCTCTTGAGCGGCTCGATCATCGTGGAGACGGTCTTCTCGTGGCCCGGCAGCGGCAGTCTGCTGGTCACCGCTCTCAACGCCCGGGATCATCCGCTGGTGACCGGACTGGTGCTGGTGTACACGGCGGCGTTCGTCGCCATCAATTTTTTGATCGACGTGCTCTATGCAATCATCGACCCAAGAATCCGGTATTAGCATCGGCAACATGGGCCAGCCGGAAGCCGGGACTACACGGCGCGGCGGCCAGTGGTGGCGCCCGTGGATGCGGACCAAGGTCTACATCGGCGGCTCCATCGTCGTGATATTCGCCATCGTGGGCGCCTTCGGGCCGTTCGTGGCGCCTTACGACCCCAACCATCAGAGCCTCGAATCCATGCTGTGGGCGCCTCAGTGGTTCTGGGGCCCCCATTTCCTCGGCACCGACAACCTCGGCCGGGACATCCTGAGCCGTATCATCTTCGGCGCCCGGGTGTCGCTGCTGATCGCCTTCGCCGTCGTGTTCATCTCCGGCCTCGTGGGTGTGATCCTGGGGGCCACCTCCGGCTATTTCGGCGGCAACGTCGACTTCACCATCCAGAAATTCGTGGAGGTGGTGTGGGCCTTTCCGCCGCTTCTGCTGGCGCTCAGCATCATGGCGTTCCTGGGACAGGGGCTCGGCAACCTCATCCTGGCCCTGGTGGCGCAGCGCTGGATACAGTACTGCCGGGTGACTCGGGGACAGAGCCTGTCGCTCAAGGCGCGGGAGTTCGTCATCTCCGCCAAGTCGCTCGGAGCCAGCCACACCCAGATCATCGCGCGCCACATCATCCCCAACCTCATCCAGGTGTCGCTGGTCATCGGCACCTTTGCCATGGCTTCCTCCATCATCTCCGAGGCGAGCCTGAGCTTCCTCGGCCTGGGCGTGCCCCCCGAGATCCCCACCTGGGGCACCATGCTCGCCGACGGCCGCATCTACATCAGCACGGCCTGGTGGCTGGCGCTGTTCCCCGGTCTGTCCATCTTCGTGACCGTGCTGGGGATCAACCTACTGGGCGACGCCCTCCGCGACGTCCTGGACCCGAGGCTCAAGCGGGCGGGAACCTACATTTGACATCCTCGACGCCACGGCTGGGCATGGTGCTGTATCATGGCATCGACAGCGGCGACGAGCTGCGTAACTACGCCCGCGTCGCGGAGGAGGCCGGCTTCGATTCCCTGTGGGTGACGGAGCGCTATTTCCACGAGGAGACCTTCTCGCTGCTGGGGTTCCTGGCCGCCGCCACGACGCGCATCAGGCTCGGCTTGGGCGTTACGAATCCCTACACGCGGAACCCGGCGCTCTTGGGCATGTCGGCGGCCACCCTGGACCGGATTTCCGGGGGCCGTTTCCTGCTCGGGCTGGGGCGGAGCGACAAGTGGGTGATCGAGGGCCGCATGGGCATGCCCTACGAGCGGCCGCTGGCCCACATGAAGGAGACGGTTGCGCAGCTCAGGCGCCTGTTGGCTGGTGAGCGCGCCAGCGGCGCGGCCGCCTATTGGGACTTGAAGGCCGTGCGGTTGGCGGTGACGCCGGCGCAGGAACGCCTGCCGATCTACCTGGCCGCCATCGGCCCCAAGGCGCTGCGGCTGGCGGGCGCGGTGGCCGACGGCGTGCTGCTCAACGCCTACGTGCCGGCGAGCTACGTGCGCTACGCGGTCGGGGAGATCGCGGCGGCGGCCCGCGAGGCCGGGCGCGATCCGACCTCCATCGACATCGCCTGCATGCTGATCGTTCGGCTGACCGACGATCCGGCGCGGATGATGCCCGCCCTCAAGGAACGGATGGTGCGGCTCCTGGCCGAGCCGTTCGTGGGAGAGGTGCTGCTGGAGCGGGGCGGCTTCGACCCCGACATCCTGCCGGAGCTTCGTGCCACCGCGGAGAGCCGCGGCGAGAAGGCCGCCGTCGGGCTCATCACCGAGGAGATGGTGGAGTCGTTCTATCTGCTGGGGGACGCGGGGACTTGCCGCCGGCGCATCGACGAATACCGCGAAGCCGGCGTGGACAACCCGCTGCTGCTGCCCCGGCTCGAAGACTACGAGGGTGCCGTGGAGACTCTGGGGCCGCGCGCGTAGAAACGAAAGCACCAGGCGATGGACACGGACCCGGGCATCATTGTTGACGGCCAACGGCGGCGGCCCCGCAATCCGCTCAACGTCCGGTTCTTCTACGGCTGGGTGGTGGTGGCGACGACCTTCACGGCGTCGCTGATGGCAGCCGGTATCCGCGCCGCGCCGCAGACCTTCGTGCGGCCGCTGGAAGCGGACTTCGGCTGGAGCCGCGGCGCGATCAACGCCGCCATATCCATCAACCTGGTGCTCTACGGCGCCATCGGCCCCTTCGCCGGACGCTTCCAGGACCGCCGGGGACCGCGGTTGGTGATGCTCGTGGCGCTGGTGCTGTTGGCGGTGGGGGCGGGAGCCACCGCGTTCATCAACGAGCTATGGCAGTTCCTGCTGGTTTGGGGCCTGATCGTCGGCACCGGCGCGGGCGGCATCTCGTCGGTGCTGGCCGCCAGCGTCGCCCATCGCTGGTTCGTGCGCCACCGCGGCGTGGTGCTGGGCCTGCTGAACGCCGCCGGCTCCACCGGGCAGCTCATCTTCATCCCGGTGGTGCTGGGCATGATCGTGGCCTGGGGCTGGCGAGCGGCTGCCATGACGCTTTCGGGTGTGGCGGTGGTGGCCTTCCTGCTGGTGTTGTGGCTCATGCGCAACGATCCGGCCGAGGTGGGGGACGAGGCGCTGGGCGAGTCGGAGGCCGCGGCGGCCGCGGCTGCAAAGCCCGGCGGCGTCGCGCCGGTCACCACCACCGCGGTGCGGGACGCGATCCGCACGCGCACCTTCTGGCTCCTGGCCGGCGGCTATGCCATCTGCGGCGGGACCTCCAACGGCCTCATCGGGGCGAACATGATCCCCCACGCCCTGGACATCGGCATCACCCCCCAGGTGGCCAGCCTGACCGTGGGGATCATGGCCGGCCTGAACTTCGTCGGCACCATGGGGGCCGGGTGGCTCTGCGACCGCATGGACCCGCGCAAGGTGCTGGCCTGGATCTACGGTCTGCGGGCGCTCTCGCTGTTCATCCTGCCGTCGGTCACCGGCCCGGCCGGCATGTTCGTCTTCGCGGTGATCTACGGGCTGGACTGGTTCGCCACGGTGCCGCCGGTGGTGGCCATCGCCGGCAACACCTTCGGCAAGAACTCGGTGGGCAGCATCTACGGCCTGATCTTTCTGGCGCACCAACTGGGCGGCGCCGCCATGGCTCAGGGCAGCGGCATCGCGTACGACGTGTTCGGCGACTACGTGCCGTCCTTCCTCACCGGGGCGGTGCTGGCGGTGCTGGCCGCGGGCATGTCGATGGCCATCGCCAAGGACCCGCCGGCTCGGCTGGCGCCGCTGCAGCCCGGACTGGCGGCCACCTGAGCCACGCGGCGACGCCGCGGGGAGCCCGGCGCGGCATCCGGACGGCGGCGGCATCCTCATCATCGTGGACGGAAGCGAATGGAGAAGATGCATGGCTTGTGATCCCGACTACCTCAGCTTTTCCGACACGGAGTACGAACGCCGGAACACGGCGGTGCAGGCCCGCATGGACGGCATGGGCCTCGACGCCGTGGTGTTCTACGGCAGCCGCACCGCGCCGGACATCCACTACCTGTGCAACTGGCTCGCCACCTCCGAGGCCTACTTCATCTATCCGCGCGACGGAGAGCCCACGCTGTTCGTGCAGTTGTCCAACCACCTGCCCAACGCGAAGCGCATGGCCGTCATTGACGACGTCCGCTTCGGCGGCTCCAGCCCCACGGGCTCGGTGGACTCGGTGCCGCGGGTGCTGGAGAATCTGAAGGAGCGCGGCCTGGAGAAAGGCTCGGTGGGCCTTTGCGGCAACGTTCCCTACCGGCACTACCTGCGGCTCGTGGAGGCCCTTCCCGAAGTGAAATGGTCGGATTTCAGCGCGCAGATGCGCGACCAGCGGCAGGTCAAGAGCGCCGAGGAGATCGAGCGCCTGCGCCAGGCCGCGGCCATGAGCGACGATTCGGTGGCGGCCCTGACCGAACACGCGCGCCCCGGCATTCCCGAGCACGAGCTGGCCCGGATCGTCGAGGACGTCTACCTGGGCAAGGGCGGCATCAACGGCATCCACTTCATGATCACCACCTCGATGCACGACCCCACGGGCGGCGTGCCTCAGCAGCACCTGTCCAACCGCATCCTGCGGAAGGGCGACGTGCTGGTCACCGAGATCAGCACCAACTACGCCGGCTACACCGGGCAGGTCCTGCGCACCTTCACCATCGGCGAGGAGCCTACCGCGGAGTACCGGCGGCTCCACGAGGTGGCCATGGAGGCCTTCGACCGCATCGCCGGCGTCATCAAGCCGGGGGCCGGAGTGGAGCCAGCGCTGGACGCCGCGGACGTAGTGCACGAGCGCGGCTTCACGGTCTACGACGACGTGGTCCACGGGGCCAGCCAGTTGCCGCCGATCCTGCGGACCCGGAAGACCAGCCGCGGGACTCCGCCGGATTTCCGTTTCGAGACGGACATGTGCCTGGTGATCCAGCCCAACGTGGTGACCGAGGACGGGTTGCGCGGCGTCCAGTTTGGCGAGATGATGCGTGTGACCGACACCGGACTGGAAAAGATGCACGACTGTCCGCGAGAGCTTATCGTGTGCCGTAACGGGTGACCGAGGATAGCCTGCCGGACATGCCCGTGACCCGTTTCAAGAAAGGATACGCCGTCGGGTTGGCGTTGGCGCTATGGGCGGTGGTGTGCCTCTCCGCGGCCGGAGCCGCGGACGATCCCGTGGCGCGAGGCAAGTACCTCGCCCGGGCCGGACTCTGTATCGCGTGCCATACCGATTACAAGAACAAGGGCGCCGAGCTTGCCGGCGGATACGCCATCAAGGTTCCTTTCGGCGTCATCTACAGCACCAACATCACGCCGGACCCGGAGACCGGCATCGGCCACTGGACCGACGAAGACTTCCTCAGGGCCATGCGCCAGGGCGTCGGCCGCCGGGGCCAGCACCTCTTTCCCGCCTTCCCCTACACTTCCTTTACTCGCATGACCGACCAGGACATCCTTGCCCTCAAGGCCTACCTGTCCACGGTCAAGCCGGTCCGCAGGGAGAGCCGGGAGCCCGAGCTGACCGTTCCCTTCAACTGGCGTTTCCTGCTGGCGGGCTGGAAGTGGCGC
>JAJDTQ010000194.1 GCA_022827045.1 Candidatus Binatia bacterium | reverse complement strand
GTGGCGGGTACCACGCGAGGAAGAGCAACGCAGCCGACGGCGAAAAAGACCAGCAAATTATGCCAGGAATTTACGGGACGCGACACCAGCACCTCGCACTCGAATTTGGCAAGCCGCAGCGGTTACGCTAGAAAGAATGGTTTCAAGGCCCTGCGGCATCCATCCGCCCGCGACCTTCCGGACCGCCTGAAACCGAAATCCATACCAAGGAGCCTGACATGGCAGCACAGAGCATCGATACGTTTCACACCGCCTCGCCGCTCGAGGTGGAAGGCAACCGCTACCGGATCTACCGGCTCGACGCCCTGGCGAAGGAAACCTCGCTGCCGGTGGAGCGATTGCCGTTTTCCCTCAAGATCCTGCTGGAGAACCTGCTTCGCCGCGAGGACGACCACCATGTGTCTGCCGACGACATCCGGGCGCTGGCGGGCTGGGACCCCAACGCCAAACCGGACAAGGAGATCGCGTTCATGCCGGCGCGCATCCTGCTGCAGGACCTCACCGGGGTTCCCGCGGTGGTGGACCTAGCGGCCATGCGCGACGGTATCCAGCGGTTGGGGGGCGACCCGAAACGCATCAACCCGCTCCAGCCGGTGGACCTGGTCATCGACCACTCCGTGCAGGTGGACCACTTCGGCTCGCTGGAGTCGTTCGCGTCCAACTCGAAGCTGGAGTACGAGCGCAACCAGGAACGCTACGCGTTCCTGCGCTGGGGCCAGAAGGCGTTCGACAACTTCAGCGTGGTGCCGCCCGACACCGGCATCGTCCACCAGGTCAACCTGGAGTTCCTGGGCAAGGTGGTTTTCACCGCCCAGTCCAACGGCGACGCCCTGGCCTACCCCGACACGCTGGTGGGCGCGGATTCCCACACGACCATGATCAACGGACTCGGCATCGTGGGCTGGGGCGTGGGCGGTATCGAGGCCGAGGCCGCCATGCTCGGCCAGCCGCTCATCATGCTGATCCCCGAGGTCATCGGCTTCAAGCTCCACGGGCGGCTGCCGGAGGGCGCCACCGCCACCGACCTGGTGCTCACCATCGTGCAGATGCTCAGGGCGAAGGGGGTGGTGGAGAAGTTCGTGGAGTTCTACGGTCCGGGACTGTCCAGCCTGGCTCTGGCGGACCGGGCCACCATCGGCAACATGGCGCCGGAGTACGGCGCCACCGTGGGCTTCTTCCCGGTGGACTCGGAGACCCTGGAGTACCTGAAGCTTTCCAACAGGAGCCCCGAGATCATCAGCCTGGTGGAGGCCTACTGCAAGGAGCAGGGGCTCTTCCGCACCGACGAGACGCCGGACCCTGTGTTCACCGACACCCTGGAGCTCGACTTGGGCGAGGTGGAGCCCAGCCTGGCGGGGCCGCGCCGGCCCCAGGACCGGGTGCCGTTGCGCGGGGTCAAGCAGTCCTTCGCCGAGGCCCTGCCGACCATGAAGGGCGGCGACACCCCCAGCACCGTGCCGGTGCAGCAGAACGGCGACTCCTTCGAGCTCACCCACGGCTCGGTGGTGATCTCCGCCATCACGAGCTGCACCAACACGTCCAACCCGTCGGTGATGGTGGGCGCGGGCCTGTTGGCCAAGAAGGCCGCGGCCCGCGGCCTTAAGACCAAACCCTGGGTCAAGACCAGCTTGGCGCCGGGCTCGAAGGTGGTCACCGAGTACCTGACGCAGACCGGGCTGCTGGAACCCCTGGGAGAGCTGGGGTTCCACCTGGTGGGCTACGGCTGCACTACCTGCGTGGGCAACGGCGGGCCGCTGCCGGAGAACATCAACAACGCCATCCAGGAAGGCAACCTCGTCACCAGCGCCGTGCTTTCGGGCAACCGCAACTTCGAGGGCCGTATCCACCCCAGCATCCGCGCCAACTACCTGGCCTCGCCGCCGCTGGTGGTGGCCTACGCCATCGCCGGCAACATGGACGTGGACCTCTACAACGACCCCATCGGCGAGGACTCCGACGGAAAGCCGGTCATGCTTAGCGAGATCTGGCCCAGCCCCGAGGAAGTACGCGCGGAAGTGGCCAAGGGCGTCACCGCCGACGCCTTCCGCAAGGAGTACAGCGACGTGTTCACGGGGGACGACATGTGGCGGAGCATGCCGGTGCCCGAGGGTGAGCTGTTCGCCTGGGACGAGGACTCCACCTATGTCCGACAGATCCCGTTCTTCGGCGACATACCGGCGGAGCCGGCCGCGCCCCAGGACATCAAGGGGGCGCGGGTGCTGGCGCTGCTGGGAGACTCGGTGACCACCGACCACATCTCCCCTGCCGGCTCCATCGAGCGCAACGGCCCGGCCGCGCGCTATCTCACCGAGCACGGCGTCGAGCCCAAGGACTTCAACCAGTACGGCGCCCGCCGGGGCAACCACGAGGTGATGATGCGCGGCACCTTCGCCAATGTGCGGCTGAGGAACCAGATCGCGCCGGGCACCGAGGGCGGGTTCACCGTGCACCAGCCCGACAACGAGCAGATGTCGATTTTCGACGCCGCCATGAAGTACCAGGAGGAAGGCACGCCGCTCATCGTCATCGCCGGCAAGGAGTACGGCACCGGCTCGTCCCGCGACTGGGCCGCCAAGGGGCCGCGCCTCTTGGGAGTCAAGGCCGCCATCGTCGAGAGCTTCGAGCGCATCCACCGGAGCAACCTGATCGGCATGGGTATCCTGCCGCTGGAGTTCATGAAGGGCGAGAACGCCGAGTCCCTGGGGCTCACCGGCTTCGAAACCTACGACATCACCGGCGTGGCCGACGGCCTGAGCGTGCGTAAGGAGCTGGAGGTAACAGCGACCAGCGCGGAGGGCAAGGCCACTTCATTCCGGGTCACCTGCCGCATCGACACGCCCGCGGAGCTGTCGTACCACCGCCACGGCGGCATCCTGGAGTACGTGCTGCGGCAATTGGCCGGGAACGCCTGACGCGGCCTGCGGCCTCCATCGAATCGCAGCAAAGGTAGGGGCGACCGGCGGTCGCCCCTACGGGATCTGCCGTAGCGTACGGCTGTCTTCTTCCCCCGGAACCCCGCAAAGTCTAACTTGCATGAACACGGCGATCCCGATGAAACGATTCGTCTGTACTGTCGCTGTCGTGACGGCGCTGCTGTTCGCGGCCACGGTCATGGCTCAACGGGAAGGCAGGCGGCGGGGCCGCTTTCATACCGCGACCGAAAGCGCCGCCGTGACCCTGGTGCCCGCGACCGAGACCGCCGGCACTCCGCGGGTGTCGATCGAGGTGTCCGGCACCACCCGGACCATCGCCTCCAACGGCATCCCGTCGCATCCGGTGGGGACCTTCCCGAACCGCGGCAACCCCCACACCATCACCCCGCAGGACTACACGTTCACGGTCACCACGCAACCGGCACGAACAAGCGAGACGACCGCTTCGCGCCGCTGGCTGTGGGGCGTGGCGGTCAACGGCGTGCCGTTCGAGGCGCCTACGGCGGAGTACTGGCACGGCCGGCGCCGTGGCGGCTGGAACTACGATGCCCTCGGAGGCGCGGTCCGGCTGGGGCTGGATGCCAACCACGCCCACGTTCAGCGGAGCGGCGCCTACCACTATCACTCGCTGCCCACCGGGCTGATGCGTCAACTAAACTGGAAGGCGGACGCCCATTCGCCTCTGATCGGCTGGGCGGCGGACGGCTTTCCGATCTACGCCATCACCGGTGACCTGGGGAACGGCGTGCGGAAGGTCCGTATCTCCTACCGGTTGAAGCCCGGCGCGCGCCCGGGCGGGGATCAACCAGACGGTGCCCACGACGGCGCCTTTGTGGAGGATTGGCAGTACGTAGCCGGCAGCGGCGATCTGGATGAGTGCAATGGCGCCGTGACCCGGTCTGCCGAGTTCCCCAAAGGCTCCTACGCCTACTTCATCACCGAGTCGTACCCCTTCGTCGCACGCTGCTGGAAAGGGACCCCGGATTCGAGCTTTCGCAAACCTCCACGACGGTGAGGGTGGCGCCCTTCGAGGTGGGCCCTTCGACAAGCTCATGACAGGCTTCGCGAAGCGAAGTCGAAGGGCGTCGGCACAATTGATCAGGGCCTTCGCAGTTGGTCCCGGCTACGTTGCCGACCCACCCGTCACGATGAGAATCAGCCCGACCGTCATGCTGACCGCGCCCAGCAGCCGGACCCTTGCATTTCCTTCGCCAAGCAGCCGTATCCCCATGAGCGACCCGATCAGGATGCTGATCTCGCGGGCGGGTGCGATGTGGCTTACCGGCGTGACCTGCAACGCCGTCAGCACCAGGATGTAGGCCAGCGGATTCAGCAACGCCACCCCCAGGGCCTCGCGACGGTGCCGCAGCCAGTGGTTGCGCAGCTCGGGGCGGCGGCGCCAGGCGACGGGCGCCAGCAGGACGGTGCGCCCGCAGTTGGTGCCCCAGTCGAGGAGCAAGGGCGCGATGCCGATTGCGCTCACGGCGTTCTTGTCCCACAGCGTGTAGCTCGCGATCACCACCCCGGTGGCCAGGCCGTACCTCACCGCGGCCCCGGACGGCGCGCCGCGTCGGGACCAGGCGCCCCCGCCACTCAGGACGAAGACGCCGGCGATGATGAGGATACCGCCGGCCACGACCCCGGCGGTGGGGCGTTCCTCCAGAATCAGCACCGCTCCGATGATGGCAAGCAATGGCCCGGTGCCTCGGGCCAGCGGGTAGACCACGGACAGGTCGCCCACCCGGTACCCTCGTTGCAGGACTCCGTAGTAGAGCGTGTGCAACACGCTGCTGCCCGCGATCACGGCGACCATCGTCGTGTTCAGCGCGGTCGGGCGGTACCAACACCACGCCAGCACCGCGGGCAGGTACAGGCCGACGGACAGCACGGCGAACAGCCACTGGAACGCCGGCCCGCCCTGCGCCCTCTTGAGCAGAAGGTTCCAGGTGGCATGAACGAAGGCGGCCGCCAGGAGGAGGCTGAGAGCGAAGAGAGTCACTGTCCTTCCTCAACGGGAGTCTGCGTTAACGCCGGCCCTCAAGGGCGACCGCCGGTCGCCCCTACCCTTGCACGGTTCGATCAGCCAGAAAGGACACTAGCTAGACCTGATGGGGTCCTTCTGGCAAGAAGGTGGGGCCATGGAGGAGGAACGGCTTTCGGTCCGCATCGTCCGGCGCATCAACGAAGTGACGCGGGAGGCGTGGGACACCCTGGTGCGGGACGGCTCGCCGTTCATGCGCTGGGACTGGTTGGACTGCCTGGAGGACAGCGGCTGCGTCTGCGACCAGACCGGCTGGGCGCCGCACCACCTCGTGGTCGAAAAGGGGAACGATCTCCTCGGCGCCTGCCCCATGTACCTCAAGTCCCACAGCATGGGGGAGTTCGTCTTCGACCACCAGTGGGCGTCCTACGCCATGCAGTCGGGCATCCAGTACTACCCCAAGATGCTCGTGGGCGTGCCCTTCACGCCGGTGGCGGGCTCGCGGTTCCTCACCGCGCCGGGCATCGAGCGCAAGGGCGTCATCGCCGTGCTGGGCCGGGCGCTGGTGGAGATCTGCCGCGGCAACGAGCTCTCGTCCATCCACATCAACTTCTGCGACCGGGAAGAGATGGACGCCCTGGAGGACCTCGACTTCATCCCCAAGATCGGGCTCCAGTTCCACTGGCAGAACCGCGAATACGGGACCTTCGACGACTACCTGGGCGCCTTCCGCAGCGATCGCCGCAACAAGATCAAGCGCGAGCGGCGAGAGCTGGACAACCAGGGCATCGGCGTCCGCGCGCTTCCCTACGACGAGATCACCCCGGACGTCCAGCGCACCCTGTTCGAGCTCTACAAGCACCACATCGACCGCCTGTACTACGGCCGACAGTACCTGAACCGCCGCTTCTTCGACGAGCTGCTGAAGCGCGCCTACCCCTTCATCTGCCCCATCGTCGCCCAGCGCGACGGCCGCATCATCGCCGGCACCTTCAACATCCGCGGCCCCGACGCCCTCTACGGCCGCTACTGGGGCGCCTTCGAGGACCACCGCTACCTCCACTTCAACGTCTGCTACTACGGCGCCATCGAGCACTGCATCAACGAGTCCCTGGCCCGCTTCGAGGCCGGCGCCGGCGGCAGCTTCAAGAACCTCCGCGGCCTCGAGGCCGCCAAGACCTACAGCGCCCACTACGTCCGCGACAAGCGCTTCCGGCAGGCCCTGGAACGCTACCTGCGGGAAGAGCGGTCGGAGACGCTGGCCCGGCAGGAGTATCTGCTGGAGGGAAGTCCGCTGAAGAAGGGGGAGGGAGACTAGTCAACGGCACGCGTCGCGCCCGAGGGTTCGTCAACTCACGCGCACGGAGATCCTGTGCATCGAGTTGTTGAGGTATCCCTTGGGGTTCCACGCGACGGCAAAGGGTTGACTGATCCCCTTGTTGTCCGTGGCTCGAGCCCAGACCTCGTAGTAACCCTTTCCAGGAAATTCCAGCATCGCCCACCACCGCCGCCACGCATGGCGGTTGGCCGGACGCGCGAGCGCGGCCTTTTGCCAGGAAGCCCCGAAGTCGATGGAAACGTCGACCCGCGCAACCTCACTGTCACCCGCCCACGCGTGCCCCGCCACCGCCAGATCCCGGCCTGTGACGGAAAGCCTGGTCCTCGGAGTCGTGATCAGGGATTTCACCGGCATGGAGCCGATGATGGCCATGGATCTGTCCGGCACCTTCTCGCCGGGCTCGACGGGATATTCGGGAACACGGTAGGAGCTCCCCGTCATCTTGGGTCCGTCATGCACCACGTCGCGCAGCCAGATCCGGGTAAGCCACTTCTGGGAGCAGGAGCCCGACCAACCGGGGATCACCAGCCGCAACGGCGCGCCGTTCATGGGATGCAGCGGCCCGCCGTTCATGCCGAAGGCGACGAGGTTGCCCGGGTCCATGGCCTTCTCGATAGGCACTCCGCGGGAGAGCGGCAGCTTTCCCTTTTTGCCGGACACATGTGTATCGGCGCCGACATGAGCTGTGTAGACGACGTTCTCCTTGACGCCGGCAGCCTTCAAAACGTCGGCGAGACGGACACCCGTCCACTCCGAACAGGCCACGGCGCCCAGCGTCCATTGGTTGCCGCCCACCCGCGGGGTGAAAAACGCCCGGCCGTTGCCGCCGCACTCGATGGTCAGCCGCCGCGTCACGACCTGGAAACGCTCCCTCAGGTCTTCGATGCTCAGCGTCATAGGCCGGTGCACGAGACCGTCGATCCGCAGACGCCAAGTGGTGGGGTCCATCTCGTCGGGAGCGATGCCGTTGTTCCGGATGAAATGCCGGGCCGTCGGCGTGACCGCGTCGTCAAGCAGATGAGCCGGCGTTTCGGCGTTCAGCGGCTGGCGGCCGAGGACGGTGAGACCGTCCTTGCCCTCGATTCCCAGCGGATCGGCGGCGATGGCTTCCGGGATGAAGCCGGCCGGCATGTGGCGGTGGAACGGAATCGCCGCACCGACCGCCGCCGCCATCGCCGCAAGGCCGGCCCCTTTGAGAAAACCGCGGCGATCCGTGGAACTATCCCTCGTACTCGAACACCAGCTCGCCGTCCTTCTCGTCGACGCGGACGCGGCCGCCGTTCTGGAGCTGGCCGAAGAGGATCTCGTCGGCCAGGATTTTCTTGATCTCGTTGTCGATCAGACGGGCCATGGGGCGGGCGCCGAACTGGGGGTCGTAGCCGCGCTCGGCAAGCCAAGTCCGGGCGGCGGGCTCAAGCTGGATGGTGACCTTGCGCTCGTTCAACTGGGCGTCGAGCTGCGTGATGAACTTGTCGACGACCTTCTCGATGACCACGGGGCTCAGGGAGTTGAAGAAGATGGTGGCGTCCAGGCGGTTGCGGAACTCGGGGCTGAACATCTTCTCGATGGCTTCCTTGCCCTTGCCGACATTGGAGTTGTGGGCGAAGCCCAGGGCGGTGCCGCTCATCTCCCGGCCGCCGGCGTTGGTGGTCATGATCAGGATGATGTTGCGGAAGTCGGCCTTCTTGCCGTTGTTGTCCGTCAACGTCGCGTGGTCCATGACCTGCAGCAGCACGTTGAACAGGTCCGGGTGCGCCTTCTCGATCTCGTCCAGCAGCAGCACGGCGTAGGGAGTCTTGCGGATAGCGTCGGTCAGGAGCCCTCCCTGGTCGAACCCGACGTATCCCGGAGGCGCCCCCAGCAGGCGCGACACCGTGTGCTTCTCCATGTACTCGCTCATGTCGAAGCGCAGAAACTCGATACCCATGATCAGGGCGAGCTGCTTGGCGGCCTCGGTCTTGCCCACGCCCGTAGGTCCGGAGAACAGGAAGCAGCCGGTGGGCTTCTCGGGCTGGCCCAAGCCGGAGCGCGAGAGCTTGATGGTGCTGGCCAGGGCGCCGATGGCCTCGTCCTGGCCGAACACCGCGAGCTTCAGGTCCCGGTCCAGGTTGCCAAGCTGCTCCCGGTCCGAGCTGGAGACGCTGCGCGGCGGGATCTTCGCCATGGTGGCGACGATCTGCTCCACGTCCTTGGGGCCGATGGTCTTCTTGCGCTTCTCCGGCGGCAGGATCCGCACCGACGCGCCCACCTCGTCGATGACGTCTATGGCCTTGTCCGGCAGGAAGCGGTCGTTGATGTGCTTGGCCGAGAGTTTCGCCGCGGTACGCAGCGCCGGCTGGCTGTAGGTCACGCCGTGGTGCTTCTCGTAGTGGGGCTTCAGCCCCTGCAGGATCTTGACGGTCTCGTCGATGCTGGGCTCGGGCACCTCGATGCGCTGGAACCGCCGCGACAGCGCCCGGTCGCGCTCGAAGTAGCTCCGGTAGTCGTGGTAGGTGGTGGAGCCGATGCACTTGATCTCACCCGACGCCAGCACGGGCTTCAGGATATTGGAGGCGTCCAGGGAGCCGCCGCTGGTGGCGCCGGCGCCCACCACGGTGTGGATCTCATCGATGAACAGGATGGCGCCGGGCTTGTCCTTGAGCGCCGTGATGACGCCCTTCAAACGCGCCTCGAACTCGCCCCGGAACTTGGTGCCGGCCAGCACCGCGCCCATGTCCAGGGCGTAGATGCGGGTGTCCTGCAACGCTTCCGGAATATTCTGCTCATGGATGCGCAACGCCAGCCCCTCGGCAATGGCGGTCTTGCCCACGCCCGGGTCGCCCACGTAGATGGGGTTGTTCTTGCGCCGCCGGCACAGCACGTGGATGGTCCGCGCGATCTCGTTGCTGCGGCCGATGAGCGGGTCCAGCAGGCCCTTGGAGGCCTTCTCCACCAGCTCCGTGGTGAAGGCTTCCAGCGGATTGCGCTGCGGCGCCTGCCCGCCTTCCTCGTCCTCTTCCGGCACGGGAGTGTGCTGCTGCGGCTCCTCCTCCGGCAGCTTGGAGACCCCGTGTGAGATGTAGTTGATAAGGTCGAAGCGGCTGATGTCCTGCGCCTCCAGCAGGTAGCGCGCGTAGCACTGCTGCTCGCGGTACATGGCCACCAGCAAGTCGCTCCCCTGGATCTCCGCCTTCTCCGAGGTCTGGGCGTGGATGAAGGCGCGTTGGACGATGCGGTGAAAGCCCAGGGTCTGCTCCGGCTCCTTCTCGGCGCCCTCGGGCAGCGTCTCCAGGCGGGACTCGAAGAACTCCTCCAACTCGCGCCGCAAACGGTCGAGGTCGCCGCCGCAGTTGACGATGACCTCGCTGGCGTGCTTGTCGTCGAGCAGCACCCACAACAGGTGCTCGACGCAGACGAACTCATGCCGTCGTTGCCTGGCCTCGTCGTACGCCGCCTTGAGCACCGCTTCCAGGTTCTTGGTGATCACGCCTTTACCTCTTCGAAGCTCGTTACCCTTCGAAGCTCATTCCTCTTCGATGGAGCACTTGAGCGGATATTCGTACTGGCGCGCCAGGCTCTCCACGGTCTTCACCTTGGTCTCCGCCACCTCGTAGGGATAGACCCCGGCCACGCCGATGCCGTTCCGGTGCACGTGCAGCATGATCTGCACGGCCTCGGTGTTGTCCTTGTTGAACACGTACTCGAGGATCTGCACCACGAACTCCTTCGTGGTGTAGTCGTCGTTGTGCAGCAGCACCTTGAAAAGAGACGGCCGCTTGAGCTTCTTCTCCGTCTGGACGACGACGTCACGGTCCAGGTCGTTTTCGCGCTTGCTCATGGAGGGTCTCCCGGGAACTACCCGACCGATCCATGTTAATACGACCGGACCGGCGGTTCAACGGAGCGCTACGCCTTCTTCCAGCGCGGCACCTTGTCCCGGTGCGGGATGCCGTCGCCCAACAGCGTGCGGCCGCCCAAGGGAAAGTTCTTCGGCGGGACCGCGCCCATGCACAGGAACACCACGTCGCGCTTGGAGTCGTTGCCGATGGCGCGGTTGACCTCCGGGCTCACCCGGATGACGGTGCCCTCGGGCATGGGAATACGGCGGCCGTCCAGGATGATGGTGCCGTCCCCCTTGAGCGTCATGAACACCTCTTCCTGCACCTTGTGCTGATGCACGTACTCCGCACCCTTGCCGGGCTTGATGCGGACGATGCCGAAACCGACCCCCGTGCAGTTGAGCTTGCGCGCGAGGAACTCCTTGTCCTTCACGTCCTTCAGGGGCATGGACATCTTGTTGTACTTGGCCATTGTGCACCTCCTTGACAAATAGCCTGCCAATAACCGCACCCGTCAACGCCGCCCCGGCCCCCCCGTCTGGATTCCGGCTTCCGCCGGAATGACGGGTACGAGCATTCCGCTCGGTTCGAGCAGCCGGTCTACCGTGTTACCGCGCCCTCCGACGCCGACGACACCAGCCGCGCGTACTTGGCCATGACGCCGCTGGCGTAACGCGGCTCCGGCGCCTGCCACTGGCGCAGCCGCTTGTCCATCTCCTCCTCGGAAATCTCGACGTCCAGACGCCGGGCGTCCACGTCGAAGGTGATGGTGTCGCCGTCCCGCACCGCGGCGATGGGTCCGCCCCGGGCGGCCTCTGGGGCCACGTGGCCGGCCATGAGGCCGTGGGTGGCGCCGGAGAAGCGGCCGTCGGTGAGGAGCGCCACGGACTCGCCGAGCCCGGCCCCCACCAGGGCCGCGGTGACCCCCAGCATCTCGCGCATGCCCGGGCCGCCCATGGGACCCTCGTAGCGGATCACCACCACGTCGCCCGCGTTGATCTCGCCCTGCTGCACCGCCTTGAAGGAGTCCTCCTCGCGGTCGAACACCCGCGCCGGCCCGCTGTGGCGCGTGCGCTCGTGGCCGGCAACCTTGACCACGCAGCCCTCGGGGGCCAGGTTGCCCCTGAGGATCACCAGCCCTCCGGTAGGCTTCAGCGGCTCGGACACCGGCAGCACGACCTCCTGACCCGGTGTCTCGTCCGCGTCACGAACCTCTTCGCCGATGGTCTTCCCGGTGACGGTCAGGCAGTCGCCGTTGAGCTTGCCCGCGTCCAGCAGGCGGCGCGCCACCAGCGGAATGCCGCCGGCGCGGTAGAGGTCGTTGGCCACGAAGCGGCCGCCGGGCTTCAGGTCCGCGATCAGCGGCGTCCTGGAGCTGATGCGGTCGAAATCGTCGATGCGCAGGTCCACCTCGGCCTCGCGCGCCACCCCGAGCAGGTGCAGCACGCCGTTGGTGGAACCGCCGGTGGCCGCGATGGAGGCGACGGCGTTCTCCAGCGCCTCGCGTGTGATGATCTGCCGCGCCGTCATGTTCTTGCGCACGAGATCCATCACCATCTCGCCGACGCGGTAGGCAACGTCGTCCTTGCCGTCGTCCATAGCCGGCACGCTGGCGCTGCCGATGGGCGAGATCCCCAGGATCTCGAAGGCGGTGGCCATGGTGTTGGCGGTGAACTGGCCGCCACAGGCCCCCGGCCCCGGACAGGCGTTGCTCTCGAGGTCCAGCAGCTCGGCGTCGGTCATCTTCTTGGCGGCGTGGGCGCCCACGCCCTCGAACACGTCCTGGATGGTGACGTCGCGTCCCTGGAAGCGCCCCGGCATGATGGAGCCGCCGTAGAGCATCAGCGACGGCAGGTCCAGCCGCGCCAGCGCCATCACCGTGCCCGGGATGGTCTTGTCGCAGCCCGACAGCGCCACCACCGCGTCGAACAGGTGCCCGCGGGTCACCAGCTCGATGGAGTCGGCGATGACCTCGCGGCTGATGAGCGAGGCCTTCATTCCCTCGGTGCCCATGGAGACGCCGTCGGAAACCGCCACGGTGTTGAACTCGATGGGCGTGCCGCCGGCCGCGCGGACCCCCTCCTTCACCTTGGCCGAGAGCCGGCGCAGGTGGAAGTTGCACGGCATCACCTCGATCCAGGTGTTGGCGATGCCCACCAGCGGCTTGTTGAGGTCCTCGTCCGTCAGCCCCACCGCCTTGAGCATGGCGCGGGAGGGCGCCCGGTCCGGCCCCTGGGTGATGGTCCGGCTGTGCCGGTTGAGTGGTTCGGCCATTTCCGTCGACTCCTTCTCTGTTTGCGTTCAGTCGTCCAGCCACATGAGCTTGGCCGGATTGTCCTTGAGCATGATGGAGATCTGATCCTTGGTGATGCCAAACCCCAGCAGCGCGCGGATGAAGACCCGCATGCCGTCGACGGCCTTCAGGTGCAGCACCTGGCCGAAGTCGCTGCCGATGATGCAGCGCTCGGGGCCGATCTCGGCGATGGTCTTGACGGTTTCCATGGGGTCGGCGATGGGCTGATAGAGGCTCGGGATCATGGGCTGGCAGTAGGTACCTACGTAGACGCCCAAGTCCGCCAGCTCCTTCATCTCTTCCAGCAGGAGCTTGTTGAGCTCCAGCAGCGGATGGTCGAGAGTCGCCCGCACGCCCAGCTCCCTGGCCTTCTTGCACAGCGGCAAAAGTTCCTCGAAGTCGGTGTGCCCGAAGCCGATGCCCACCTTGTTCTCCACCGCCATCTTCATGATCTCCACCACCTCCGGCAGCACCTCGCCCTCCTCGCTCACCAGCCGCACGCCGCCCCGTTCCGGGTGGCCGGCGTTGCGCCAGAAGCCGAACGAGGTGAAGGTCGGGAACCAGATCATCTTGGCGTTAGGGTACTGGAGCGCTATCCGGACGTACTCGGGGTTCATGCCGTAGCACATGCCGCAGCCCCCGTAGACCTCCACCCGGTGCTCCAGCTCCCCCGTCTCGACGAGGTGGTCGATGTGGCGCTGCACCACGTAGCAGGCGTTGGCGCTGACGTTCCAGTGGTCCTTGAAGGCCAGCGCGCGCATGCCCGCCTTGGAGGCGTCGATGGCGATCTCGATCATGTCCTGGGAGCGCTGCACAAAGTCGGGATAGGCGTGGATGTGGCAGTCGATGGCGTTCTCCAACAGCTCGTCCTCGATGCCCGGGTAGATCTTGAGCATCTCGGGGTTGTCCTTGAGCATCTGGTAGAAGTAGTCCTTGGCGTTGAGCTGACGGACGCGTTCCAAGGTGAGGGTCCGGCCTACCAGGATGCCGGCGGCCTCGGCGTCTGCTGCGAAATCACACATGGTTTCCTCGCTTTCCGATTGCGGCTTGTTCCAGCCGTGTCAGCCGGCGGATCCCCACGCGGTAATGAAGCGCTCGGCGTCCTCGGCGGCGGGTTCGCTGACCGGAACGTACGGCACCACCATCCGCGTCACCCCCGCCGCCACGTACGGCGCCAGCCGGTCCTTGATCTCCTCGACCGAAGTAGCCGGGATCACCGGCAGCCGGTCCATATAGTCGTCGGTCATGGCGCCCATGGCGGCCTTGAAGCCGCCGCCCCTGAACGCCTCCTGAATGGCATCCACTTCCGCGACGAACCCCTGCTCCCGCAGCATGTCGCTGTAGTGGTCCGCGATGTTGTAGAACGTCAGCGCCTGCCGGAGCTTCGAACGCGCCACCTCACGGTCCGGGTTGAGAGACACGCGCACCTTGGCGATGACCTCCAGCGGACCTCTTCCCACGGCCCCGGCCGCCGCCTGGGCGCGGTCGGCGATCTCGCGGATCTTGTCCGCCGTCGCCATGTTGATGAAGACCCCGTCCGACGTCCTTCCGGCGAGGCGCGTCATCTGCGGCCCCAGGGCCGCCAGATAGATGGGCATGCGCGTGTACCGTGGCTTCCACGAGAGCTGGAAGCGCTTGCCGGTGCCGTAGATGTCCCCTTCGTACTCGACCCGCTCCCCGGCAACCACCTTGCGCACGATGTCCATGTACTCCCGGGCACGGCGCAACGGGCGGTCGAAGACCCCGCCGTGCCACGCGGCGATGGCCTTGTTGGCCACCCCGAGCCCCAGCAGCACACGTCCGCCCGAGAGGTCCTGGAGCGTCGCCGCCTGCAACCCCAGCGTCACCGGGCTGCGGCCGTAGATGTGGTAGATGGCCGTGCCCAGCTTGATGGTGCTGGTGCGGCTCGCCGCCGCGGAGATCAGCACCATGGGGTCGGTGCTGTTGGACTCGCCCTTCCAGAACGCCCCGAAGCCCGCCTGCTCGGCCCGCTCCACCAGGTCCACCACCTCCGCCGCCGGATAGTGCGCCGCGGAATTGATTTCGATGTCGTAGATCACGCCGTCCTCGTTGCGGTTGGTTATAGGTATGGCGTTGCTACCCCGACCCGTCCCGGGCGGTCATGAAGTTGATCATCTTCATGCTCATGACCACGTCGCCGTCCTGGTTCAGGGTCTCCAGGAACGAGTTCACAATGCCCCGCTCGGGCTTCGAGCTCGACCGCCGCGTCTCCAGCACCGTGACCCGCACAGTCAGCCGGTCACCCGGCCGCACGGGCTTGTTCCAGCGAAGCTCGTCCACCCCCGGCGAGCCCAGGTTGGCCACCGCCGAAAGATAGTTGTCGGAGTAGACCCGCATCATGGCCGCCGCGGTGTGCCAGCCGCTGGCGATGAGGCCCTTGTAGATGGTCTTCTTCGCGAGCTCCGCATCGACGTGATACGGCTGCGGCACGAAGCGCCTGCCGAAGTCGATGATCTCGGACTCGTCGAGACTCACCGGACCGAATTCGTGCACCGAGCCCGCCACGTAGTCCTCGAAGTACCGCTCCTCCCTGGGTACGTTGAAACCGGTCTGTTCCATCGCCATCACGAGTACAATGAACGCCACCGTGCTGCAACTTCATCCCGGGCTTGCCCCGGGATGAACCCCGGACGTGATCCGGGGTCCAGGAGGGGGGGGGGTTGCCGGGCGTGTGTCCCCCCCCCCCCACCGCCCCAGGACCCCCGCTAAAGTCCGGGGGGGCGGGGAGGGGGTGCCGGGGGGCGTTGATGAAAGTATTTCGGTGCAGGCTGCCGGAACGCACGAACACC
>JAJDTQ010000259.1 GCA_022827045.1 Candidatus Binatia bacterium | reverse complement strand
GGGTCCATGCCGAGACGGCGCGCGGCCGCGTCGATCGCGCGCTCGATCAGGTAGACCGCCTCCGGGCGACCGGCGCCGCGATAGGCATCGACCGGCACGGTGTGGGTGTAGATGCCCTTCACCGCCACATGGGCGGCGCGGATGACATAGGCGCCGAGCTGGATTCCCCGGCTCGCATAGGTCGGCACGATCGGCGCGACGTTCGACAGGTAGGCACCCATATTGGCCAGGGTCTCGGCCTTGAGCGCGAGGATGCGTCCACTGCCGTCGAGGGCCAGGCTCGCGGTGGTGATGTTGTCGCGGCCGTGCTTGTCGCTGGCCGCGGCCTCGCTGCGCTCGCTCGTCCATTTGACCGACCGCCCGGTGCGCTTCGCCGCCCACAGGACCAGCCCGTATTCGTTGTAGGCGTGGAGCTTGAGGCCGAAGCCGCCGCCCACGTCCGGGGTGACGAAGCGGATCTGGGAGTGTGTGAGGCCTAGGCTGTGGGCGACGATGGGCATGGCCTGGCCCGGCCGCTGGTCGTTGGACCAGATGGTGAGCTGCTCCCGGTGGTCGTCGTAGATCGCGGTGCAACCGAAGGTCTCCAGCGCGGTCGAGGAGTATCGCTGGATATAGAAGCGCTTCTTGAGGATGCGCGCGGCGCGGCCGAAGGCCTCGTCCACGTCGCCGTAGTCGAAGCGGTCCTGCCACATGACGTTGGTGCCCATGGACTCGAACAGCAGCGGCGAGTCCGCCTCCATGGCCGCCTCCGGGTCCACCGTCGCGGCCAGGGGCTCGTACTCCACGCGGATCTTCTCCAGCGCGTCTTCCGCTAGGTAGCGGCTGGTGGCCAGGATCGCGGCCACCGGCTCGCCCACGTGGGTGACCTTGCCGTAGGCAAGGCAGTACGCGTCGAGCTGAACCGGAATGGGGATCAGGGAGCGGAGCGGCTCGCTCATGCGTCCGGCGTCCTCGCCGTTAAGGCCGCACACTACGCCGGGCATCTTAAGAGCTTCGCTGATGTCCACTTCCAGGATGCGGGCGTGGGCGTGAACGCTCCGCAGCAGCGCCACGTGGAGCGTGTCCGGGAACTTCATATCGTCGATGTAGGTGCCCCGGCCAGTAGAGAACCGCAGGTCCTCCCGGAGCGGAACCGCCCGGCCCTTCCATTGCGTGGATGAAGCTTCCATAGGAAACGGTCAGCCTTTCATCAGGGGCGCGGCGGCGCGCACCGCCCGGATGATGCCGGCATAGCCGGTGCACATGCAGAGGTTGCCGGACAAGGCCTCGCGCACCTGCGTCTCGGTGGGGTCGGGGCAGTGCTTCAGGAGGTCCACTGCCGCCAGCAGCATGCCCGGCGTACAGAAGCCGCACTGGAGCGCGTGGTGGTCCACGAAAGCCTGCTGCAACGGGCTCAGCTCTTCCTCGCCCCCGAGACCTTCGACGGTGAGGATCTCGTGACCGTCCGCCTGTACCGCGAAGAGGATACACGAGCGGATCACCTCGCCGTCCATCAGCACCGAGCAGGCGCCGCACACGCCGTGCTCGCAGCCCACGTGGACGCCGGTGAACCCTGCGTCCTCGCGCAGGAAATCGGCCAGGGTCTTGCGCACGTCCACCTCGGCCTCGCAGCGGGTTCCGTTGACCGTCACCGAGATGGCGCGCCTGTCCGTCGATGTCTCCGTCAATTCAGACTCCATCGCTCCAGGGCCTGCGCCACCGCGCGTTTCACCAGAACCGCGGCCAGGCGCCGCTGGTAGGCCGTGGCGTCCGCATGGGTGGGCAGCGCCGCCACCGCGTCTTCGGCAGTCCGGCCCGCCTCTTCCACCAGATCGCGCCGCGCCGCGACATCCGTGGCGGAGACCCCGGACTCCGCCACGAGCCGTTCCACCGCTGCGAGCCGGGACGGCGTCCACGCCGGCCCCGCCGCCGCCACGCGCGCGCCGGTCAGGGCGCCGTCGCCTTCCAGCACCGCCGCGGCCTCCACCAGAGCGAAGTCGCCGTGACGGCGGCTGAACTCGACGAAGCTCGCGGCCGGCGGCAGCGGGACGCCCGAGGCCACGGGAACCCGCACCTCCACCAGGATCTCGCCGGGCGACAGCGCGGTTTCATAGGGGGCCAGGAAGAAGTGACCGGCCGCGATGATTCGTTCACCCGCCGGGCCTGTTACAACCAGCTCGGCATCGAGGGCGGTCATGACGCAAGGCAACTCGGCCACGGGATCGGCGTGGGCCAGACTGCCGCCCACCGTGCCGCGGTTGCGGATGGCCGGATGCCCCACCTGCGCCAGCGCCTCGACCACTAACGGACAGCGCTCCGCCAGGAGTGCCGAGAACTCCGCCTCCCGCTGGCGGGTCATGGCGCCGATGCACAGCCGGCTGCCTTCATCGCGGATGTAGGACAGCCCTTCCACACCGTTGAGGTCCACCAGCACCTCGGGATAGGCCAGCCGCAGGTTCAGCAGCGGCACCAGGCTCTGGCCGCCGGCCAGGACACGCGCCTCTCCAGGAGATTCCCGCAGGAGGTCCAGCGCTTCGGGCAGGGACCGGGGCGTACGGTAACGGAACGGCGGTGGTTTCATGACGGGATGCTTACAGGAAATCGGGCAGCGTGACAGACGCCGAGTACAGCAGGCTACCGTAGCGTCTCCCCGCGACGGCCGTCAAGGGGCGTGGCGCCACCCGGCTTCCAGCGGTCGATACGGAACCCTTCCCCGTCATCCCGGACTTGATCCGGGATCCAGAGGGGTGGTGGGGGCGACGGATCCACGTCCGCCGGTCGGTCCCGTTTCTGGATTCCGGCTTCCGCCGGAATGACGAGTGCAGGCACCGCGGTCGTTCCCGCCCGGGGCCGGCGCACCAACGCCCGGCTTCCGGCGTCGTTTGCCAATGTGCCGGGTATCGGCTAGACGGGAAACGGCATGCGCCCTGAAATCGTTCCGTTTCTCTCCGCCATGGGCTGGGCCGTGGACTCGATCCTGGTGCGCAAGGGCGCGCGCACCTCCAGCGTTCTCAGCGCCGCCTTCCTCAGCTACGTGGTGACCACCGTCCTGACCTGGTCCTACGTGGCGATCAACTTCCCGCTGTCCATCGTCCGCTCGCCCGCGGCCTTCTACTTCATGGCCAGCGGCACGCTCCAGCCCCTGCTGGCCAGGATCTTCCTCTACATCGGCATCGACCGTCTGGGGGTGGCCCGGGCCATGCCGCTGCGCGGGACCGGACCGCTCTTCTCCGTCGCCATTGCCGTGTTCTTCCTCCAGGAACGCCCGGTGATCCCGGTCTACCTGGGGGGGCTGTTCATCGTCGCCGGAGGATGGCTGGTGCTCTACCGGAAGGGCAGCGCCAGCGCCGACTGGCGGCTTCTGGACGCCGTCTATCCGCTGCTGGCGGCGTTACTGGCGGGGATTTCGCAGAATTTCCGCAGAGCCGGGCTGCTCATCCTGCCCAACCCATTCGTGGCCGGCGCGGTGACTACCGGCACCTCACTCACGATCTTCGTGATCTACCTCTGGATAAAGCGGCAGTTCCCGGTGGTGATTCCGAGCCGCGAAAGCCTCCCCTACTTCGGGCCCACGGCCTTCGTTTCCGCCGTCTCGCAACTCCTGGTCTTCACCTCGCTGAACCTCGGAGAGGTGTCGGTCATGATCCCCCTGCTCAATACGACGCCGCTCTTCTCGCTCCTCTTCAGCGCCATCTTCCTGAAGGACCTGGAGAGGGTCACCTTGCCCATCGTCCTGGGCGCACTGTCGCTGTTGGGCGGAGCGCTGCTCATCACCGCCCGGTAGCACTCCTGTCTAGTCCACCCGGTTCCGCCGCTCGCCGCGCCGGAACGTCTGGATGTTCTCGAACACCTCGTCCATGAGCCGCTGGCGTGCCTCCCGGGCGGCCCAGGCGCAGTGGGGGGTGATCAGGAGGTTGTCCAGGCGGGCCGCCGCCTCCATCATCGGGTGGCCCTCGTCCGGCGGCTCCTGCGAGATGACGTCCAGGGCCGCCCCGGCGATCCAGCCCTGCTCCAGCGCCTCGATCAAGGCCGCTTCCTCGACCAGGCCGCCGCGCGCAGTATTCACCAGGTAGGCGGTAGGTTTCATGAGCGACAGGGTATGGGGGTTGATGAACCCTTCGGTGAGGGGCGTCAGTGGGCAGTGCAGGCTCACGAAGTCGGCCTGCCGCAGCACCTCCTCCACCGCCAGGCGGTCCGGCTCGGACCGGTCTTCGCCCACCCGGCCGGCCACGATCACCTTGAGCCCGAAGACCCGGGCCATCTCCGCCACCTTGCGGCCGATGTTGCCGTAACCGACGATGCCCAGCACCCGCCCCTGGAGCTCGAAGCTCGGGTAGTCGTGGCGTGTGAAGATGGTGCTCTCCTGCCAGTGGCCCATGCGCGTTCCCTGGGCGTAGCGGGCCGCCTGGGTGGCGAGCTCCAGGATCAGCGCCAGGGTGAACTGCGCCACCGCGGAAACCGCGTAGCCCGGCACGTTGCACACCGCGATGCCGCGCTCCCTGGCGCAGGCGATGTCGACGTTGTCCGTGCCCGTGGCCCCCACGGCGATGAGCTCGAGCCTCCCGGCCGAGGCATGCTCCAGCCGCGGCCTGTCCAGCACGAACTTGTTGATCACCGCGCACCGGCAGCCCTCGAGGCGTCCGGGCAACTCGTCGGCATCCGTAAGCTCGTGAACCTCGCACCCGCCGGCTTCCTCGAACCGGTCCAGCGCCACGACCCCGAAGGTCGCCGCGTCCAGGAACGCCGTGCGGAACTCGCTCACGGCCGTTCCTTCTCCCCGGGGCCGGTCTCGTCCTGGTAGTACGGCACCTCGGTGCCCTTCTTGTAGATGCCGCGGAAGGGCTTGCCGCTCCACGCGCCGGAACCGGCGTAGACACCGACCTTGCCGGAGTCGGGGTAGTGGACGATGTCCGGGTACTGCATGGTGCTCACGCACAGGTAGCGCAGGTCGGCGTCGGATGTGTTCACGAGCTGATGGGTCATGTCCACCCCGCCGGGACAGGCGATGAACATCCCGCCGCGCACGGCCACCTCCTCGTCCCCGAACCGCAGCGTCCCCTCGCCTTCCAGGACATAGATCAACTCCTCGTTGAGGGTGTGGACGTGAAGCGGGAAGGCGGTCTTGCCCGGAGGGACCGAGAAGAGCCCGTAACCCAGCTTTTCCGCGCCCACTGCGAGGCCGACGCGCTGCCGGGTGCCGCCGAAGGACGTTCCCTCAGGAGCCGGAATGGACTCCTCCGGGACGTCGGAAATATGGACGATATGCTTGTGGCTCATCGGTGTTCCTCCCTGACGTTCATTTCAACGATTCGCGGCTGCGGTCCAGGCTTCCATGGGAGCTGGTTTCGTTCAAGCCATGGCGTTGCTACGCTCCGGCCATGAGCCTGCTGCTGGCCTACGCGATGGGCTTCTCCGTCGCCTCCATGCCCGGCCCCATCCTTGCCCTCATCGCCACCGAAACGCTCCGCAGGGGCGCGTGGCCAGGTGCGCAGACGGCCCTGGCGCCCATGTGCGTGGACGCCTGCGTCATGCTGCCGCTGGTGATGGTGCTCCAGTCCTCCATCCCGTCGGGCGCCGGCGCGGTGGCCATCGGGCTTGCCGGCGGAGCCTTCCTGTTCTGGCTCGGGCTTCAGTCGTTCCGTGCCGGGTCGGGGGGCGTGGTCCCGGACGGCCGCCGAGGCTCCAGGAGGCTTCCGGCGTTCCTCAAGGGGCTCCTGACCCAACTCACCAACCCCTACGCCTACATCTTCTGGGGCACCGTGGGCTTTGCGTTCGTGCGCGAGGGATTCGAGGCCCACGGCCTCAAGGGGGCGTTCTCCTTTCCCGCGGGCTTCTGGCTCGGCGCCGGCAGCATGAACTTCCTGGTGGTGTATCTGGTGAGCCGCGGCCGGCGCTACCTGCCCCCCGGAGCGGAACCCTACGTGCACGCCTTCTCCGGCATCCTGTTGATCGGGGCCGGCGTGTTCCTCGTGTGGGCGGTCTTCAACGATCATCTGTGAGGCCGCTAGGCCCTCACCCGGCCTTCGGCCACCCTCTCCCAGAGGGAAAGGGGTTGTGTTTGACTACTCGGACAGACTCCCGGCGAACCGCCTATGCCTCCTTCGCCTGTTCGGCCAGGGCCTTGGCCTGCTCCCACAACTCGTCCATTTCCTCCAGTGATGCTTCGCTCGTGGTCTTGCCACGGGCGGCCAGCTCCCGCTCGATGTGGGCGAAGCGCTTCTGGAACCGTTCGATGGTACCGGTCAGCGCTTCTTCCGCCTGGACCTTGAGAAACCGGCTCAGGTTCACCACCGAGAACAGCAGGTCTCCGAGCTCCGCCTCCGTCCGGCGCGCCTCGCCTGTCCCGGCCGCCTCTCTGAGCTCCTGCAACTCCTCCTCGACCTTGGCCCAGACGGGCTCCGCGTCCGGCCAGTCGAACCCCACGCCGGCCGCCTTGTCGCCGATGCGCTGGGCCCGCGCCAAGGCGGGCATGGCCCGGGGCACGGAGGTGAAAAGGGAATGTCCCTGCGCGCCGTCCGAGGCCTTCTCCAGCGCCTTGGCCTTCTCCCAGTTCCGCAGAACCGCCCCCGAGTCGGCCGCCTCCTCGTCACCGAAGACATGGGGGTGCCGCCGCACCAGCTTGTCCCGGAGGCCGGTCATCACCTCCTCGATGGCGAACCGTTGCTCCTCGCTCGCCATCTGGGCGTGAAACACCACCTGGAGCAGGACGTCGCCCAGCTCCTCCCGAATGGCCCCGTCGTCGCCCTCGTCAATGGCCTCCAGGAGCTCGTAGGTCTCTTCCAGCGCGTAGCGCTTGAGCGAGGCATGGGTCTGCTCCCGGTCCCACGGGCACCCGCCCTCGCCCCGCAGGCGCGCCATCACCGCGACGAGATCCTCGAACAGCTCGCCCGTGCTCTTCCGCTTGCCTTCGTCCACGGGGACCGTTCTAGTCCTGCCGGGGCGCGCCGACCCATCCGGTGTCGGAGACGTCGATCTCCTGCTCGTCCGGACCGGTGACCTTGACCTCGAAGTAGGACTGGGGATGGGCAGGGTCCGTGGGGTTGATCCGCGCCAGGTCCGTCAACTGCCCGCCGCCCAGCTCCGCGACCCGCGACACCGCCTTCTCGAGATCGTCCACCTGAAAGCCGAAATGGTCCACGCCCGCCGGCGACGTGGGCGTCCGCAGCTTCAGGATCGCCATGTTGATATGGCCGTCGGAGAGGTAGACGCCGCTGCGGCCCTTGCCTACCTCCTGGAGGTCGAACGCCTCCTTGTAGAACGCCACCGTCTTGGCCACGTCCCGGGTCCTTATCGCAATATGCTTGAGTCGCGCCATGTCACCCTCCCGTGAGCAGAGTTGATGGGTCACACTCTATAGCAAAACGGACGAAGTTTCATTCCGTCACCGTTGTGCATCCCCGAGCAGCACCTCCCGCGGAGACCGTCCCTCACAAATGGCCGAACGAAGAGCTAGACTCGGCGTCATGAGCTTCGGGCGCGCCGGCTTGTCCATCTCCGTCTTCTGGTTCACGTTCTTCGGGGCGCTGGGCATCTTCTTCCCCTACTACAGCCTTTACCTCAAGGAGAACGCCGGCCTCAGCGGGACCCAGCTCGGCCTGATCCTCTCGGTCATGCCACTGGTGGGCACCGTCGCCCAGCCCTTCTGGGGACAGGTAGCGGACCGGACCGGCGCCCGAAGCCGCGTCGTCGCGTTCCTTTCCATGGTGGCCGCCGCGGGTTTCGCGCTGCTGGGGCTGGCCCCCGGGTTCGTCCTGATTCTGCTGGCCGCCATCTTCCTGGCCTTCTTCTCAACCCCGATCATTCCCCTTTCGGTGTCGGTGGCGCTGGCGGCGTTCCGTCACTCCGGGCCCCACGCCTACGGCTTCGCCCGTTCCTGGGGCACCGTGGGCTTCCTGGCCTCGGTGCTGATCTTCCCGGTGGCGCTGGACCGTGTGCAGCAATGGCGCGGGCTCGGCCCGGTGCCGGGCGGCCCCTCGGAACCGGGCCTGGGGGTCATGTTCCTGGGCACCGCCGTCGTCGTACTGCTGGCGTCGGCTCTCGCCCTCGCCCTCCCCAGGGAAGGCATCGTGTCGCTCAGGGCCGCGCGGGGCGAGTGGCGCACGCTGCTGCGTAGCGGGCCCATGCGCCGGTTGCTCTTCTTTTCCTTCAGCGCCTACCTCTTCGTCACCGGCCCCATGGGGCTTCTGCCGGTGTACGTACGCGCGCAGGGCGGCACCCTGGAAACGGTGCAGACCATGTGGATCCTGATGCTCATCGTCGAGATCCCGCTGATCCTGTGCACCGGGATGGGGCTCCAGCGCATCGGCGCCCGAGGCCTGCTGGCCGCGGGAGTGCTGGCCGGCGGCGTACGATGGACGGTATGCGGGCTCACCGCGAACCCTTATTGGATCTACCCCGTGCAGATGCTCCACGGCGTGATGGTGACCGGACTGATGATGGGCGGACCGCTGTACGTGGACCGGGTGGCGCCGGGACGCCTGCGGTCCACGGCGCAGGGCCTGGTGGCCATGGTGGGCCTTGGACTCGGCGGCATCGCCTCCAACACCGCCGCCGGCTGGATCCTGGACCATGTGGGGGCCAACGCGCCGTACCTCATCGGCGGCGCCGGCGCCCTGGTGGTGGGACTGGCCATCGGCTGGATCCTTCCACCGGTGGCGCACGAGGATGAGGAGGGCGCGTAGGCGTAGGCGCCCGGCCAAACGGCTGGTGTCAGTGCAGCTTCACCAGCTTCTGCAGGCTGCGCATCTCCCGCGGCGGATCCAGGCGCCGTCCCATGATGGTCCACGAGACCTCGGCCACGTAGAGGTTGCGGTTCGAGTCGAGGCAAATGCCGTGGGGCGCGATGAACTGGCCGGGCCCCTCGCCCATGACCGGATCGCCGAAGCGCCCGAGCTCGATGCCGTCGGCGTCGCGGATGACGATGCGGTGGCCGATGTTGGGATAGGCGCCGTTCTGGGAAGTGCCGGGACCCAACTCGCCGATGTAGCAGATGGGCTTGGCGCCGTTGTCGAGAGTCTCCATGTAGAGCGCGCAGGGGCGGTGCAGGTTGTCGCACCACTGGGTCTCGAAGCGCCCGTTGCCGTCGAACACCTGGATGCGGTGGTTCTCCCGGTCGGCCACGTAGACCCAGCCGTCGGCATCGGTGCAGATGTTGTGCACCAGGTTGAACTGCCCCGGATCGGTGCCGGGCTCACCCCAGGAGAACAGCAGATTGCCGTCCGGCGAGTACTTGTGCACCCGCGAGTTGCCGTAACCGTCCGAAACGTAGATCTCGCCCTGCGGCGAAAACGCCACGTGGGTGCAGCGGTTGAAGGGATCCCCTTTCTGAAACTCCGCGGCCTTGCCCGGAATGCCCAGGGTCATGAGCACCTTGCCGTCCAGCGTGCACTTCCGCACCGTGTGGTCGCCGTCATCGGTCAGGAAAATGATGCCGTCCTCCTGCCCCATGGTGACGCCGTGGGCGCGCGTGAACACCCCCTCGCCCCACGTCCGCAGGAATCTCCCGTCCTTGTCGAAGACGATCACCGGGTGCTCGCCCCGGGTGAAGCAGTAGACATTGTCCGCCTCGTCCACTCCCACCCCGGCGACCTCCTTGAAGGTCATGCCGTCCGGCAGTTGCGCCCACCCTTCCTGAACCTCGTAGCGGAACGAGCCCTTTCCCAGTATCGTGCTCATGAAACCCCTCCCCGTCATTCGCTGTCCTGCTTGGGCCGTTTTCGTATCCCCAAGTCAACTGCGGCGCGGTCGCCCGCCGAAAACATCGACCTCCTCGCCCGCCTCTACCCTCACCATCAGTCGGGAGTGTTGTGTCTTGGCTTGACTGACATTGACGACCAACATGGTTCGGCGCCTCTTTGCCCTAGCGCGACGCCGGGGCGTCCAGCATGCGACGCAGGGCATCCGTCACCACCGCGTTCAGCGTCATTCCCTGGCGATACGCATAGAGCATGGCGCGGCGGTGAAGTTCCCGGCCCGGACGGACATTGAAGCTTCCCTTGAGCGGCACGTCGGGCTTACGTCCCTGTTCCTCGCAGAGCCTGAGATAGTCATCGACAGCGTCGCAAAACGCGCGCTTGAGGCTCTTGGCGTTTCGACCCTCATACGTCACGAGGTCTCGGATGAACTCCAGGCGGCCGTGAAAGGTCTCGTCCTCTTCACTGTAGAGGATCGAACCCAAGTATCCGCGGTACTCCAGCATGTTGTTCATATCAGCCCCTCTTGGGTCAGCAATCGCAAGAGCTCGTCAATGACGTAGACCTTCACGACGTTGCCGGGGTGCGGCCGGTGCAGGTTCACCACAGGCGCGGTCGGGTGAACGAAGCGCCGGCGCGACCCTCCCGTCTTTCCGGAGCGAATCTCCTTGTAACCGACGCTTTCCATAAGACGGGTCAACTCATCCCATTGGAAATCCCGCGGTCGGGCGCGGAACCGGCGGATCAGTTTGTCCTTCCGCGCCACGGCCACTTCCCCCTCGCGACCTCTTCATGGTCAGTACCACCTGGCAAGTCTAGATGCTTCGTCGTGAATAAGCAACTAAATGTAGTTGCCACTAGAACTGGCCATGGGACGGCAACTAAGCTGCTTGTGGAGTTTGTCGATAAGCCGGAAGCAGCGGCGAAACGCTCCCTGCAGGGAATCATTTCGCCACGGAAGTCCCGACATCCGGGCTGAGCGGATTGACGATGACCTCCCGCGTCTTGGGCACGACGACGAGATCCATGTCCTCCAGCGGGATGGCGCCCAGCAAGGGAGTTTCTCCCATGACAAGAGCGCCGGTGAAACCGATGCGGTTCCTGTAGCGCAACTCGATGGGACCCACGTAGGGAACCAGTGTCCGGCTTCCATCCGCCAGTGTCACTTCCTTGGCGTCGGCTTCGTCCAGCCGCAACTGCATCTGCATGTGCCGCGGGATGCACATGTGGACCGCGCGAGTATCCGCCAACGCGTCCATTTCCACCGCCTCCAGCTCGGGACGTCTCGGATTCCGCAATTGAATCCTGGCGTTCGTCAGACCCATTTCGTGTTTCTCCGTCGCTCCGGCGTTCCTGCAACGTACGACGATCAGACACTGTGTCGCAAAACGCGTGCCTCATGCTCTCCGCGTTGCACGGAGCGTCAACGCCGCCGGGCAAGCGTAGGTGCTTCGGCATCGAACGGCAACCATTTATTTGCGGTGCAGGGCGCACCTCTTGCGTTTTCGCCACCGGACCACCTGGCTTGAACAATCACCTTCCCCTGTCTAAGATCGCCCGATGGCGGTTCGGCTGGAAACGGATGTGCTGGTCATCGGCGGGGGCATCGCCGGGGCCTTCGCGGCCTACCGGGCGCGGGAGGCGGGGGCGCGGGTGCTGCTGGTGGACCGTTCGTATTTCGGCCGCAGCGGTTGCAGCGCGCTGGCTTCCGGAGTCTATCCTGCCTACATGCCGGGCGACGACAAGGACGCCTGGATGAAGGCTTTCGGCGGGCCACTGGTGAACCAACCGCTGGTGGCCCGGTCGCTCCCGGTCATGCACGAGCACGTGCTGCTCATGGACCGCTGGGGCGTCAAATGGGTCAAGGAGGGCCGCAAGATCGTCCGCATGGGCGCTCCGGGGCGGTCCTTCGCCAACGGGGTGTGGATGGCCGAAGGCGGCCCGCAGATGATGATGGCGGTGCGCTCCGGCGTGGTAGGAAGCGGTGTCGAGGTATTGAACCGGGTGGCGCTGACCGAGCTTCTGACCTCCGACGGACAGTTGCCCACCGCGGGGCGCGTGGTTGGCGCGGCAGGCTTTCACACCCGCACCGGCGAGGTCCACGAGATCGTCGCCAACGCCACCGTGGTGTGCACCGGCCCCTACAAGTTCCCCTATCCCTGGCCCGGAAGCACGCTGGGCTACATGCCCATCGACCTGTCCGGCGACGGCATCGCCATGATGATGCGCGCCGGCGCGGAGCTGTCGCGGCTGGAGCTGGGCGGCATCAACCTGAACCCGGACAACGCGCTGTCCGCTCCCGGCCTTGAGTCGCTGATGCCCTCGGGAGCCAAGTGGGTGGACAAGGACGGCCGGCGTTTCCTGGAGGACTACGACCCCAAGCGCATGGAGATGACCCAGCGGGCGCTGCTCTACTTCGCCATCGCACACCAGAAGGAAATGGGGCAGGTGCCTTCCATGGACCTGCGGGAGGTATCGCCGGAGCGGATGCAGCTCATCCGGCGGGTGATCCCCATCGTCGTCAACAACCAGGAAGCCATGGTGGGCGACCTCACCGAGAAGCCGGTGCCCTACACCTTCCAGGTGGCCGGCACCAGCGGAATCTTCGGCGCCGGCGCGCGGGTCACCGAACGGGGCGAGACCACCGTGCCGGGGCTTTACGCCGCCGGCACCTGCACCGACATGACCTATCTCCCCGGCGGCAACCTGCCCTTCTGCTCCGTCCACGGCGACTGGACCGGGCGGGCCGTGGGGGCGGCCGTGGGGTCGGCGGAGCCGCCGCAAGCGCCGGCGGAGCAGGTGGAGCGGGTGACGGCTGAGATCCTCGAGCCGCTCCGACGCCGCGACGGCGTCGAGTTCGATCCGGTCCATCGGCGGCTCGGCGAGCTCCTGATGGAGAAGGTGGGGCTCGTGCTCCACGCCGACCGCCTCGACGCGGCCCTCGGCGAGCTCCGCGACATCCGGGAGCACGACGTGCCCCGGCTCATGGCGGAGAACCCCCACGAGTTGGCCAAGGTGTGGGGTCTCACCCAGTACGTGCAGGTGCTGGAGGCCACGCTGCGCGCCTACCGTTATCGGACCGAGAGCCGGGTCGCCTTTATCCGCGAGGACTATCCCGTCATCGACAACGTCAACTGGGTCAAGGTGGTGGTGGTGAAGCAGGAGAACGGCGCGCTCAGGCTGTGGGACGAACCCATACCCGAGTCCTGGCACGACCCCCATCCGGTGCGGCCGACGCAGAACCTGCATCTCGTATTCCGCAACCAGGAGGCCGACCATGCCGTTCGTTGAGGTGAACGGGCAGGCGTGCACCGGCTGCGGCGTCTGCGTCGAGACCTGCCCCACCGACGTCCTGCGCCTGGATGCGCAACAGAAGGCCTTCATGGCCTACCCCGGCGACTGCCAGGGATGCTTCGTGTGCCAGTGGGACTGCGCCTACGGGGCCGTGCGCGTGCACATCAACGACCCGGCCGGGTCTACGCCAGACTCCCCCTGAGGGCCCGCTTGTCCACCTTGTCGCCTGACGCGACCTTGGGGAACCCGTCCATCAGCTCCAGGCGATCGGGGCGCTTGAAAAGCGCCAGCCCCTGGTCCCGCAGGAACTCCGTAACCTCTTCCAGGGTCAGCGATGCGCCGCTCTCGGGGATTACGCAGGCGGCGATGCGTTCGCCCATCTCCGGGTCGGCATAGCCCACCACCGCCGCTTCGCGCACCTTGGGGTGGCGCGCCAGCAGGTTCTCCAGGTCGGGGGGGAAGATGTTCTGGCCGCCGCGGATGATGAGATCCTGGTCCCGCCCCATGAGATAGATGTTGCCGCGCTCGTCCATCCGGCCCCATTCCTCCAGGTCCAGGAAGCCGTCGGCGCGCCGGCGCCTGTTGAGCTCGGGGTTGTCCAGGAAGCGCGCGTCCGAGGGCAGCCCACGGACCCACAGGCGACCGGTCTCGCCCGAGGATACCTCGCGGCCGTCCCCGTCCACGACCTGCATCTCGTTGCCCTCCAGGGGGCGGCCCACGGAGCTTATACGGACATCCGGCGGATCGTCCCAAGAGGTGGCGCACAGGCCGCCGCAATCAACGCTGCCATAGCCCTGCATGATGCGGCAGCCGAGCCGGGCTTCCGCCGCGTGACCCAGGTCGTGCGGCAGGGATGAGCCGTGGCTGACGATGATCCGCAGCGAGCCGAGGTCGTGATCATCGAGATCGTCGAGGGCCAACAGCCGGGAGATCATGGTGGGGACCATCGGCAGGACGTTGACCCGCTCCCGCGCCACCACCTCGCAGGTGCGCCGCGGGTCGAAGTGATCCATCAGCACCACCCGCGCGCCCGCCTGGCAGACGCCGTTGTAGACCAGCCCGTCCGCCACCCCGGAGATGATGGCGGTGACCGCGCACAGGGTGTCGTCCTCCCCAACCTGGAACCGCTGCAGGTGCATCCATGCGGTGAGGAGCCGCGTGTAGAGGGGCACGGCCGCGCACTTCGGCACGCCGGTGGAGCCGCTGGTGGTGGCGAGCTGGCAGACGTCCTCGACGCCGTACCGGGTGCCGGACAGGAGCGACCGCCGTTCGGAAGGGGCCGTGCTCGAGAGGATCTCCTCCACGGAGTGACAGCCGGCCGGGACCTCCTCCCATGCCGCCAGCACATGGCGCAACTCGGGAATGCGTACCCGCTCGAGCAGATCCAGGTGGCGGAACCCGCGATAGACGGCGGGCATGATCACCGCCTCGGGACGGGTGAAGCGGACGATGGGTTCGAGCTCGGCCCGGCGCAGGCTCGGGGCCACGGTCACCAGCCGGAGCCCGGCCTTCTCGCACGCCAGCCGCGCCAGGAAGAGCTCCGCCGAGTTGGGCATCTGGATGAGCACGTGCCCGTCGCGCTCCAGGCCCAGGTCCAGCAGCCCCAGGGCGAGGGCGTCGGAAAGCTCGCCCATCTGCTCCCAGGTGAGGCGCCGGCGGGCATCCACCAGCGCCTCCTTCCCACCTACCCGGCGCGCGTTGTCGTCACACCAGTCCGCCGCCGTCTTGAGCGGCATATAACGCGAGACCGCATCCCGCAGTGCCGTGCGTTCGTCCGCCATGAATCGCTCTCCTGCCGGAGGCCCCTTGGCCGCCGGCTCGGTCTTTCTACTGCACGCGCGGGCCGCACTCAAACACGAGGACCGGGCCGAAATGGACCCGGCCGCGTGTTTCGTAGTAGATTCTTGCGAAGTCTCGGCTGGGAGGAAGGAGCAACGGACAGCATGGTGATGATCATCAACGAAGAGGAAGGCAAGGAACTGCTCACCATGGGTGAGTGCATCGACCTCATGGAGGACGTGTTCCGCGAAATCGGACGCGGCAACGGGGTGAACCGGCCGCGGCTGCGCTACTCCTGCCCGACGCCCGACCCGAAGGCCAAGTATTTCGCCAACATCCACGCCGGCGCGCTGCCCAAGTACGGGGTGGCGGCGTTGCGGCTCAACTCGCGGCTGGCCGAGGAAAAGGACGACGAGACCCGGCGCGTGGAGTTCCAGCACCCCACCAAGCGCTACTGGGGCCATTTCCTCGTCTACAGCCTGGAGACCGCCGAGTTGCTGGGCATCATCGTGGACGGCACCATCTCGCCTCTGCGGGTGGGCGCCACCAGCGGCGCCGCCGTGCGCCTGCTGGCCCGTCCGGACTCCCGCGTCGCCGGCCTCTTCGGCACCGGGCACCAGGCGGAACTCCACGCCCGTGCGCTGGCGGACGCCCTGCCGCTGCAGCGCATGAAGGTGTATAGCCCTTCCCGCGCGCACAGGGAAGAGTTCTACGCACGCTTCGGCGACGAACTCGGAATCCCGGTGACCGCCGCGGCCGAACCGGCGGACGTGGTGAAGGGCTCCGACGTGGTCTGCTGCGCCACCAACTCGTCGGGGCCGGTGTTCGACGGCAACGACCTGGAGCCGGGACAGACGGTGGTGTCCATCGTGAACAGCGACGTGGTGTTCGAGCGCCACGAGGTGGACCGGGAGACCTTCCGGCGCAGCGACCTGATCGTGGTCAACGACCGCGAGAGCGTCCACGCCAACCGCCAGAAGGAGCTGCTCGATCCCATCGAGGCCGGCGAGACCTCGTGGGAGCGGGTGGTGGAGCTGGGCGAGGTGGTGAACGGGACCGTAGCGGGCCGCCGGAAAGCGTCGGACATCGTCTACTACAAGAACAACTCGGGCATGGCGATCCAGTTCGCCGCCATGGGCAAGGCAGTGCTGGACAAGGCCCGGGAGACCGGAGTCGGCAGGGATCTTCCGGGCGAGTGGTTCTCCGCGGACCTCGAGCCCTGGTTCGCCCGGGGCTACTCGCCGGCATCGTAACCTGCACTCTCCATGAATGGACGCCGTGACCACGCAGGACCCTTGCCGCCGGCGGTACCCTGAGAGCGGGGTAAAATGACCGAGACCGACCTCGCCGGGCTGGCCGGACGCATCAAGGCGTGGGGCCGAGAGCTGGGTTTCCAGCAGGTGGGTATCACCGGCGTGGACCTGGCCGGCGACGAGGCGCTGCTCGACCGTTGGCTCGCCGAGGGACGGCACGGCGAGATGGCCTACATGGAGCGGCACGGTTCCCGGCGCTCGCGCCCCGCCGAGCTGGTGCCGGGCACGGCCCGGGTGATCTCCGCCCGCATGGACTACCTGCCGGAGAGCGGGGCCGATCCGTGGGACGTGCTGGACGACCCTCGCCTCGGCTATGTCTCCCGTTACGCGTTGGGGCGCGACTATCACCGCCTCCTGCGCAAGCGGCTGCAGGCCTTGGCGGATCGGATCACCGAGATAGCGGGCCCCTTCGGCTACCGCGTGTTCACCGACAGCGCACCGGTGCTGGAAAAGCCGCTGGCGCGCAACGCCGGCCTGGGCTGGATCGGCAAGCACACGAACCTCATCAACACCGGCGCCGGCTCGTGGTTCTTCCTGGGCGAGATCTACACGGATCTGACACTGCCCACGGACCGCGCCGCCGAGGACCGCTGCGGCACCTGTCGCGCGTGCATCGACGTCTGCCCCACCGGCGCCATCACCGGCCCGTACCGGCTGGACGCGCGCCGCTGCATCTCGTACCTCACCATCGAGCTGCAGGGCTCCATCCCGGTGGAGCTGCGGCCGCTCATGGGAAACCGCATCTACGGCTGCGACGACTGCCAGCTCGTCTGCCCCTGGAACCGCTACGCCCGCGCCACGCGGGAGGCGGGCTTCCTGCCGCGGCACGAACTGGACGCGCCGGCTCTGCTGGAGCTGTTTCGCTGGAGCGAGGCGGATTTCCTGCGCATCATGAGCGGCAGCGCCATCCGCCGCATCGGCTATGCCTGCTGGTTGCGGAACGTGGCGGTTGCCTTGGGCAACGCACCCTACGATCCTCTCATCGTGCAGGGGTTGCGGAAGCGTAGCGACGACTCGTCGCCGCTGGTGCGGGAGCACGTGGCGTGGGCGCTGGAGCAGCAGCTCGGTAGGGGTGGGTTTCAAACCGGCCCGCGCCCGGATGACGGTCGGTAGGCTGGGTTCCGGATTCTTCCCGCGCGATGCCCGCTGCTGGCGCGGATCCCGAACCCTTCGCGCCGAGCCTATCGATGTATGCGCGGCATGCCGCTGGGCACCTGAAAGACCTGCCCGTCGTCGAGCCTCATCGCGGTCAACGGTCCGCCCCAGACACAGCCGCTGTCCAGGCAAACCGTGCCGTTCTCGCGGTAAAACCCCAGGGTCGCCCAGTGCCCGTACAGGACCGTCTCGTCCGTCGGGCCGCGGCGCCATGTGAACCAGGGACTGTACCCTTCGGGCGCGTCCGCCGGCGCCCCCGAGAACGACAGCGCCATGCGGCCGTCGGCCGTGCAGCACCGGAGCCGCGTGAACACGCCGAGAACGCAGTTCCAGCGTTCCGGCCCATCGAGGTCGTCGGACCACGCCTCTACCGGGCGGCCCCTCTGACGCTGCAGGAACTTTCCGTAGTCGGCCGCGCGCAGTCGCGTTTCGACCTCTCCCGCCAACTCCACGGCCATACCGGTGGACCACCGCGGCAACAGACCGGCGTGGGAGAGCACGTATCCGTCGTCGCGGTGGATCAACGGAAGACGGCGCAGCCACTCCACGAGCTCGTCACGGTCGGGGGCGGCCAGCACGCCGTCAAGGGTGTCCAGGCGCTTGGCGTCGGAAACACCCGCCACCCGGCAGATGAGGTGAATGTCGTGGTTGCCGAGGACCGTGACCGCGCCGGCGCCGAGCCCCTTAACGAAGCGCAGCACCGCGAGGGAATCCGGTCCGCGGTTCACGAGGTCGCCGGCGAACCAAAGGCGGTCGGCTGCCGGATCGAAGCCGACGACGTCCAGCAACCGCCGGAGGGGCTCGTAGCAGCCTTGTACGTCGCCGATGGCGTACGTCGCCATGAATTTACCTGCCGGACCTGCCGAGGCCCGACGGGCCGCCGCCCCGGAAGGCGATATACAGAAACACGAAGCAAAAGAGCACGGCGAGTTCCCCGTCGTTCTCGATGGGCCAGAACCCGCGGCCGGCATGGGCCATGAAGTAGGCCGCGGCCATGAGCCCGCTGCAAAGAAGGGCCACCGGGCGCGTGAGTATCCCCGCCGCCACCAGCACCCCGCCGCCGAGCTCGATAACCCCCGCGACCCCCATCAGCGAGAGCATCTCCACCGACGCGCCGCGTCCGTCCATGCCGCCGAAGTAACCGAGCAGCTTCTGTGCGCCGTGTTGCGCAAACGCCGCTCCGACGACGATTCGCATGAGCACGTAAGCGAACCGCGCGCCCCCGCGAGACAAGCCTTCCGTCATGGCGTTCTCCTCCCCCGTGCGGATGTCCAGGAACCCTTCCGGTCCCGTTGCGGCGTCAGCAACCCGTGGCGATGACGGCGCGGTGCCGGAAGCACCGCACCAGGTGGTCGTTCACCATCCCCACCGCCTGCATGAAAGCATAGCAGATGGTCGGGCCGACGAAACGGAACCCGAGCCGCAAGAGATCACGGCTCATGGCCTCCGACTCAGGCGTACGCGCCGGGACGTCTTCCTGGGCGCGCCAGCCATTCACCCGCGGACGTCCGTCGACGAACCGCCAGATGTAGCTGTCGAAGGTCCCGTGTTCCTCCCTTACCCGCAGAAACGCCTGGGCATTGTTGACCGCCGCGCCGATCTTCAGCCGGTTCCGCACGAGGCCCGTGTCCTTCAGCAACTCGTTCCGCTTCCGTTCATCATAGCGGGCCACGGCATCGGGGTCGAAGCCGCCGAACGCGCGCCGGTAGTGGTGCCGCTTCCTCAGAATGGTTTCCCAGCTCAGGCCCGCCTGCGCCCCCTCCAGGATCAGAAATTCGAAGAGCGTCCGGTCATCGTGGCACGGAACGCCCCATTCGGTGTCGTGATAGGTCCTGGACAGCTCGGTCGTCGCCCAGCTACAGCGCACGAGCGGAGCCTCCGGCAAATTTCCGGACACCGAAGTCACTCGGAACCGCCTGACTCGCGGGTCGACAAGCGTGTGCCCCCCTACGAGTGCGGTTCGAGATAGGTGATCATGGAGATCACCGCACCCTGGGGATCCTTGATGACGCAGAAGCGCCCCACCTCCGGGATATCCGTCAACGGCACGACAATGTCGCCGCCAAGCTCCCGAACCTTGGCCGCCGCCGCATCCACGTCATCCACGGTCACGTAGGTTCCCCATGACGGGGGCATGCCCTCGGCTTGGGGCGGCACCGCCATGATGCCGCCGATCTCGGTCCCGTCCACTTTCACGAGATTGTATTGCATGCCCTCGTTGGCCGCGTTCGTAACCGGCTCCATGGTCCACCCGAAGAGCTCGGAATAAAACTTCTTGGCGCCCTCGACATCGGTGGTCAGAAGCTCGCACCAACTGAAAGCGCCCTGCCGGAAAACATCCATTCAATTCTCCTCCGTTATTGGAATGCCTGGAAATCTAGGTACGCCCAGGCCGGCTGTCAAACCTTCCGGGTTGGCAATCTCCCCGTGACGCGGCTATTTTCCCACTGGGCTTTTATCGGGTAGCCAACCTGCCGGAGGTGTCTTGATGCTGAAACTCTACCATTGGTGGAGCTCCACCTGCTCGCGCCGCGTGCGCATCGCCCTGGCGGCGAAGCAGCTCTCCTGGGAGAGCGTCTACGTGAACCTCGCGAAGTTCGAGAACCTCGAACCCTGGTACGTGGAGCTGAACCCCAACGGGGTCGTGCCCACCCTGGTCCACCACGGCCGCATCGTCATCGAGTCCAACTTCATCCTGGAGTACCTGGACGACGTGTGGCCGGAGGTGCCGCTGCGGCCCGAAGACCCCTACGAACGCGCGCAAATGCGTATCTGGATGGACCGATTCGAGCACGAGCTGCACCGGAACGTCAACATCATCTCCTTTATCAAGCAGGGCCGCATCAAGCGCTACGAGCACCTGTCCGAAGAGGAGCGCGAGGCCGCCGTCATGATGCAGCCCACCGAACCGAAGCGGGCGCTCTTGCGGGACCGTCTCAGGAACGGGATCTCCGAGGAGCAGATGGCCTATGCCGAAGCCCGGCTGGCCGATATCCTGGACGAGGTGGAAGAGGCCCTGCGGAACCGTTCCTGGCTCAACGGCGACCGCATGTCCCTGGCGGACTGCTCCATCGCTCCCTTCATCGAGCGCTTCGAGTCCAACAAGCTGGAAGGGCTGGTGGATTGGAACGCGCGGCCGGCGGTGGGCGCCTGGTGGGCGCGCATGCAGGCCACGGAGGCCTTCCAAACCGCGTATTCCTTCAAGGCGCCATCATCTTAGGGAGACTCTGATCAATTGCCGTCGAGCAAAGATGGCGCCCTTCGACTTCGCTTCGCTACGCTCAGGGCGAACGGGGTTGTCACTAGGGTTCCCTTAACTCAACCGTTCGCCCTTGAGCCCTTCGACAAGCTCAGGACAGGCGTAGCGGAGCGAAGTCGAAGGGCGTCGGCACAATTGAGCAGAGTCTTCTTCCGCCTGGGTGTCAGGCCTACTCGTAGCGCAACGCTTCGATGGGGTTGAGGCGAGCCGCGCGGTTGGCGGGCTGAAAGCCGAAGAACACGCCGATGGCCGCGGCGAAGGCGAAGGCGAGCAGGACCGCGCTGGGGGAGATGACGATCTGCCAGCCGCCCATGTAGGAGAGGCCCAGGGAAGCGGCGGCGCCGGCGATGATGCCCACGGTGCCGCCCAGGAGGCTCAGGACCATGGCCTCGGTGAGGAACTGGCGGCGGATGTCTCGCCGCCTAGCCCCGATGGCCAGGCGCACGCCGATCTCCCGGGTGCGTTCGGTCACCGACACCAGCATGATGTTCATGATGCCGATGCCTCCCACGATCAGGGCCACGCCGGCGATGCCGGCGAGCAGATAGCCCAGGGTGTTGGCGGCCTCGTTGGCCGCCTCGACGATGTCGGTACGGTTGCGGACCCGGAAGTCGTCCAGCTTGGTGCCGGTGATCTTGTGGCGCACCCTCAACAGGGCGGTAATGCCGTCCTGCACGTCCGACGTCGCCTCCTTGCTCTCGGCGCTCACCTCGATGCCGCGCACGTAACGGATCCCCAGAAGCTTCCGCTGCGCCGTTCTCAGCGGGACGATGACGATGTCGTCGAGGTCGCCGGCCCACGAGGACGTCCCCCGCTCCTTGAGCACGCCCACCACCTCGAAGGGGATGTGCTTGACCCTGATGGTCTGTCCTATCGGATAGTCGTCGCCGAAGAGCTCCTTGCCCACGGTCTGCCCGATCAGGGCCACCTTCCGGTTCAGGAGCATGTCGTCGTCGGTGAAGCCGGACCCCGACTCGACGCCCCAGTTCATGATGTGGAGATAATCCGGGGTGGTGCCGGTGAAGGGCGAATGCCAGTTCTTGTTGCCGTAGACCACCTGGGCGGAGCCCCGGACATGGGGGGCCACCCGGACCACTCCCGGCACCTCGCCGAGGATGGCCCTGCCGTCCGCCTCGGTGAGCGTCGTGATCCGTGCGCCCCGCACACGGCGGCCGCCGCGGGTCACCATTCCGGCATAGACCGACACGCGGTTGCTGCCCAGACGCTCCATCTGCTTGGCGACCCTGGCCTTGGCGCCTTCTCCGATGGCCACCATGGCAATGACCGCGCCGACGCCGATGATGACCCCGAGCATGGTCAGCGCCGACCGGAGCTTGTTCACGCGGATGGCCCTTAGCGCAATGCGGACGTTGGCCCGGACTCCGGCCCCCAGACGCCTCCGGCTATGGCGGCCGCCGTTGCCGTTATCGGCCGCCCCGCCGCCGTCATGACCTGCGCCACCGCCTCCCGCACCTGCGACATCGCCGCCTCCGGCGTCCTCGCCCTCCGCCGCGGCATGGACCTGGGCGGGTTGCCCCGTCGCGGCGGCCTCTGTCCGGCTCCCTGCCTCCTCGCGTTCCACCAGGCCGTCCTTGAAATGGATGACGCGCTCCCCGTGCGAGGCCACCTCGGGGTCGTGCGTCACGAAGACGATGGTGATGCCCTTCTCCCGGTTGAGCGTCTTGAAGAGCTCGATGATCTCGGCGCCGGTCTGGGTATCGAGGTTGCCCGTGGGCTCGTCCGCCAGGATGATCCTCGGGTCGTTGAGCAGGGCCCGGGCGATGGCCACCCGTTGCTGCTGGCCGCCGGACAACTGGGTGGGCCGGTGCGTCATCCGGTCTCCCAGACCCACCAACTCCAGCATCTCCCGCGCCTTGCGGCGCCCCTCGGCCGTGGGCACTCCGTTGTAGAGGGACGGCAGCTCGGCGTTCTCCAGGGAGGTGGTGCGGGCCAGGAGATTGTAGTTCTGGAAGACGAAACCGATCTCGTGGTTGCGCAAAGCAGCCATCTCGTCGGACGACAGCCTGCCGATGTCATTGCCGTTGAGGCTGTACTCGCCGGAGGTGGGCCGGTCCAGGCAGCCCAGGAGGTTCATGAGCGTCGACTTGCCTGAGCCCGAAGGCCCCATGAGCGCGACGATCTCGCCGGCGAAGATGCGCAGCGAGACGCCCTTCAGCGCCTCCACCTTCTGCTCGCCGAGATCGTAGACCTTGGTGAGGTCCTCGACTTCAATGACGGCCGGCCGTTCCACCACTCAAAGGCCTCCGAGAATCCGCGAGCGCACGCGGGCGGTCGTGTTGGTGGCGCGTTTCATGGCCTCGGAGCGGATCCCCACGATGACCTGGGCACCCGCTTCGAGACCCGAGACGATCTCCATGTTCTTGGCGTCCGTCGCTCCGAAACGGATGCGCGCCCGGGCGGGCTTGTCGTCGCGATAGACCCAAACGGCGCCCCTGCCCTCCAACAGCCACCGGCGCCGCTGCTCGGGGGTGGGCCGGCCGCGCCTGTTCCCGCGCCGTCCTCGCCTGGGCATGTCGGGGTAGAGCTGGCGGATATCCCGGCCGCTGACTCTCAGGGCGGCGCTCGGAACGATGAGCACGTCGTTCCTTCTGGCCAGAATGATGGTGACGTTGGCCGTCATTCCCGGCTTGAGGGCCAGATCCTCGTTGCGCACGCGGATCTCGGTGTCGTAGGTCACGACGTTGTCCTTGATCAGCGGCGACGGGAAGATGCGCACCACCTTGCCGTTGAAGGTTCGCCCGGGGTACGAGTCCACCTGGAACTCCACCTCCTGATCCACCTTCACCTTGCCGATGTCCGCTTCGTCGACGAAGGCCGAGACCTTCATTTCTTCCAGCTCCGCGATCTTCACCAGCGGCGGCGACGACAGGCTGGCGGCCACCGTCTGCCCCGCTTCCACGGTCTTCTGGATCACCACGCCGGAGATGGGGGCCCGTATGACGCTGCGGTTGAGGCGCACCCGCGCCATCTCGAGCTCGGCCTGCGCCTGCTGCACGTCCGCGCGGATGCCGGCGATGACCGCCTGCTTGACCTTGACTTCGTCCACCCGGGCGGACTCCTCCTTGAAACGCGCCGTGGCGCGTTCGTATTCCGCCTTGATGGACTCGTACTGGTCGCGGGAGATGAGGTTACGGCCCACGAGGTCCTTGTTGCGCCGGTGCTTCTCTTCGAGGTTCTCGACCGCCGCCCGGGCGCCCTCGATGCTGGCCGCCACGCGGGCTTTAAGCATCTTCACCCCGGCGCGCTCCTTGGCGAGATTGGCCTTGGCCTTCGCCACCTTGGCCTCGGCCTGGAGCACCTGCGCCCGGAACAGGTCCTGATCGAGCCGCGCGATGAGATCCCCCTGCTTGACCCTTGCCGGCACGTCCACGGGAAGGTCCTTGATGGTCCCGGATACCTGCGTGGAGACGGTCACCGACGAGACCGGGTTCACGGTACCCGTGGTGGTGATGCGGGAGAATATCTCGCCGGTCTCGACCTTGGCGAGGCGGAAGGGAAACACTTCCTTCTCTTCGGCGGGAAGGAGCTTGCTCGTCAGCGACGTGAGCCCCCCTCGAACGGAGCCGACGTTGCTCTCCACCAGCGCCGGATCGTACCAGAAGAGGCCCGCGGCGCCGGCGCCCAGCAGGAGCAGGATCAGACCCAGGATCCACAATAACCGCTTCATCGCGCTCTTTCCCCGTTGGCGACCGCAGGATGCGTCACTCAATTAGACGGCCCCCGGTTCCACCGGAGATACGGGATACTGAAATGCTACACCCGGCATCGATGCTACACCCTACATCGGGTCGTCGGCAACAGCGCGGACGCGACCGAAATCCCCTCTCGCCACCCGCAGTGGGATTTGGTAGACCAAGCACACGGACAGCCGTAAACCCCGTTACGGAGGCCACGCCCATGTTCAGCACACGTTACGACTACAGTCCGATCATCCACCGGCCGCGGCTGGAATGGCCGGGGGGAGCGCGGGTGGCGCTTTGGCTGGGCCCCAACATCGAGTGCTTCCATATCGACAAGAGTCTGCCGAGGGTCCCCGAGCCCGTGCCGGACGTGCAGTCCTATACGCTCAGGGACTACGGGTCGCGGGTGGGCGTGTTCCGCATGATGGAGGTGTTCGACCGCCACGGCATGCGCGCCAGCGTGCTGCTCAACGCCGAAGTCTGCGACCAGCACCCGGCCATCATCGAGGAAGGCAACAAGCGTTCCTGGGAGTGGCTGGGCCACGGCATGAACAACAACACGCGCATGAACAGCTACAAGGCCAAGAAGCAACGCAAGGTCATACGCGAGGTCCGCGACATCATCACCCACGCCACCGGCAAGGCGCCCAAGGGCTGGCTGGGACCCGGGCTCTCCGAGACCTATGACACGCCGGACTTCCTGGCCGCGGAAGGGTTCGAGTACGTGTGCGACTGGGGCTGCGACGACCAGCCGGTGGCCATGCGGGTCAAGGCCGGGCGCATGATCACGGTGCCGTACCAGCAGGGCATCAACGACATCTCGATGTTCGTCCACGCCAACCACACGCCGGCGGACTACTACCGGATCGTCTGCGACCAGTTCGACACGCTCTACCGAGAGGGCGCGGACGGCGGCCGGGTCATGTGCATCCCGCTGCACCCCTACGTCACCGCCATGCCCTTTCGCATCGGCGCCCTGGACCGCGCGCTGGATTACATCTGCTCCCACGACGGCGTCTGGAAAACCACCGCGGGCGAGATCGCCGACTGGTATTACGAGCACTACTACAAGGCGCCGGCCGGCCTGGACGACCAGCCCGGAGAGGAAGAATGACGAAGGAGTGGTCGACCCTGGTGATGGAACGGCCGGCCGACGGCGTTGTGCGGCTCAGCTTCAACCGGCCCGAGAAGCGCAACGCCCTCAACCGGGTACTGACCGGCGAGATCCTCGACGCCCTCGAGACGGTCCGGGCGGACCCGGAGGTCCGGGTCGTCATCACGCGGGGCAACGGACCGTGCTACTGCGCCGGCGCGGACCTGCGCGACCTACGCACGCTCCACAACGAACCGCCGCGGGATTGGGACCGTTCCCACCCAAATCTCATGTTCTACGAGAGTTTCCGGAACTACCCCAAGGTCACCATCGCCCAGGTGCACGGCCATTGCCTGGGAGGCGGCATGGCGCTGATGACCGCCCACGACATCGCCCTCGCCGCGGATACCGCGAAGATCGGCATGCCCGAGATCCTGCGCGGCAGCTTCGGGCAGATGGCGCTCAGCTCCCTCTATCACACCGGGATCCCGGCCAAGAAGGCCGCCATCATGCACTTCAGCGGGCGGAACTTCTCGGGGACCGAGGCGGACCGCTTTGGGCTCGTGTCGGCGTCGGTGCCCGAGGCCGACCTCGATGAAGTGACCCTCAAGCTTGCGGCGGAGATCGGCACCCGTCACCCCGCCGCCCTGGCCTGCGCCAAGATCGCGGTGCAGGTGGGCAAGGACCTCCCCCTGTCCCAGGCCCTGCGCACGGACCAGCTAGTGGCAGCGCGCCAGCAGTTGATGATGGACTCGTTCTCGGACGTGGATGAGTATCTCCGCTCTCAGAGCGGCGGCACCAACACTGCCTACCGGCGCTCGGACAGCTAGACGGCGCCTTCGACTTCGCTCCGCTCAGGACGGGTTCAATCACCCGTGGCCAGGGCTGCGCCGCCCTTCAGCACCTCCACCGCCTGCCGCACCATGGCCTCGACGATCTCGGCGGCCGGCCTCACGTCCTTCTCTCCGAGCAGACCGGCGATCTGTCCGCCGGGCACGCTCATGACCTCCACCCGGCTTCCCTGCTCCGCGGCCACCCGGAACTGGTCGTTGAGCACGCCCTGGAACGGCATCTCCAGCGCCTGTAGGCCCGACTCCTCCCACTTGCGGATCACCGGGCTGCGGTAATGGCGGCTGGGCTTGCCGCTGGGGTAGCGGTCGAGCACGAAGTCCTCGGTCCGGCCCTGGATCAGCTGCGTCTTGTAGTCGGCGTGGATCTCGCTTTCCGCGCTGGCCAGGAAGACCGTGCCGCACCACACACCCACGGCGCCGAGGCTCAGCGCCGCCGCCAAGCCGCGGCCGTCGGCGATCCCGCCGGCCACCACCACCGGCGTCGGCGCCACCGCGTCCACCACCTGGGGTATCAGCGGGAAGTTGGCGATCCTGCCGGTGTGGCCGCCGGCCTCGTAGCCTTGGGCGATGACCACGTCCACGCCGTTGGCGGCGTGACCCACCGCCTGCTTCACGTTGCCGCACAGAGCCAGCACCTTCATGCCCCGCTCGTGGGCCAGCGGCACCACATCCTTGGTATCGCCGAGGCCCACGGCCAGCACCCGGACGCCCTCCTCGAGGATCACGTCCAACTGCCGCTGCACCATGTCGGGCGTCTTGACCTTTGACCACGGGTCCGGGCCCTGGGTCTCCAGTCCGAACTCCTCGATGGCGTCGCGCACGAAGGCCACGTGATCGGGATGGGTCTGCTCCAGATACTCCCTGACGTTACCCACGTCAGCGTAAGGCGTCTGCGCAAGCCGCGGCAGCGTGATGTCCACGCCGAAGGGCCGGTCCGTCAGCTCACGGGTCGCGCGGATGCGCTCACGTATGAACTCCGGCTGCAAGGGGCTGCCGCCGACGACCCCCAGGCCGCCCCCGTTGGAGACCGCCGCCACCAGCTTCGGCGGGGTCGTTGAGCCGCGGCTGTCCCAACCCATACCCGCCTGGATGATCGGGTGCTCGATGTCGAGCACGTCACACAAAGCCGTTTTCAGTATCGCCATGGCCGCTCCGGTCCGCGTCTTGATGTCCTAATCCTCTAACGCGAACCGGCATGCATTGCTAACGGGCGTTGCAACACGGTGTCGTGGACAGTCGGAACCAACCGTGTTAGGAGCCTGTCCGAGCGGGCGGAGATCGACCGCAGAGAGCACCGTCATTCACGAGGACATAAAATGGAGAACCGCCGTTACGACTATCGGCCCATCACGGCACGACCCAGGATCAAATGGGCCGATGACGCCAGAATCGCCGTCTGGGTGAGCCCCAACATCGAATATTTCCACGTCGACCAGCCGATCCCCAATTTCGGCACGTCACGGGTGCCGGACGTGCGCGGCTATTCGCAACGCGACTACGGCGCCCGGGTGGGTGTCTTCAGGATGATGGAGGTGCTCGACAAGCACGGCATCCGGGCCAGCGCCCAGTTGAACTCCGAGTGTTGCATCCACCACCGGGAGATCATCGACGAGGGCGTCAAGCGGGACTGGGAATGGCTAGGTCACGGCATCACCAACAATCTGCCCCTGACCGCCTATCCGGCCGCGGAAGAGCGCTCCGTCGTACGGCAGGTGCGCGAAGAGATCGCCCAGGCTACCGGCAAGGCGCCGCGGGGCTGGCTGGGCCCGGCGCTCGCGGAAACCTTCGACACCCCGGACCACTTGGCCAGCGTAGGCTTCGACTACCTCTGCGACTGGGGCTTCGACGACCAGCCCGTCCCCATGCGGGTGCATACCGGCCGAATGATCGTTGTGCCCTATGAGCAGGGGCTCAACGACATCAATTTCTTCCTGCGCTCCAACTACACCCCCAGGGAGTACCTGCAGCAGGTCTGCGACCAGTTCGACGTGCTCTACCGGGACGGCGAACGGAGCGGCACGGTCATGTGCCTGCCGCTCCACCCCTTCATCATCGGCGTCCCCCTGCGCATCAAGTACTTCGACCTCGCGCTGGAGTACATCCGCTCCCACGACGGCGTATGGCTGACCACGGGAGGGGAGATCGCGGACTGGTACTACCAGCACTACTACGAGGATCCGGGGAGGCCCTAGGACGCTGACGGACACCCCCAAGGGGGGCCGAAGCCGGCTCGTGACGCACTCGTTCGAGATCATCCCGCGGGCGCCGTATTCGTTCGACTTCACCGTCGCGCGCTTCATGCGTTTCGCGAGCGAGAGCGTCGACCTCGTGGAGGGCGGTCAATACCGGCGCCTCTTGGCGGACGGCCGCCAACTCGCGTTGGCCATGGTGACCAACGCCGGGACGGTGGCAAAGCCGCGGCTGGCCGTGGTCCTGCACAGTCCCTCCAGAGCTCCCCTCAAGCTCGTCGGGTTCGAGGCACAACTCCGCCACATCCTGTGCACGGACCTCGACCTCCGGCCGTTCTACCGCATGGCGCGCAAGGACGGGCTGCTGGCGCCGATGGTGAGGCGGTTCCGCGGGCTGCGCGTCACGGGCAGTCCGACGCTCTTCGAGGCGCTGGTGACCGCGGTCCTGTCCCAGCAGGTCAACCTGACGTTTGCGTACTCCATCAAGAAGGCGCTCGTCGAAAGCTTCGGCCGCAGGTGGCGCCGGCAGGGACGCACCTACCACGCGTTTCCCGAGCCGCGCCGGTTCGCCGGCCAGACCCTGGAATCCATGCGCGGCTTCCGGCTGAGCAACGCCAAGGCGGGCACGCTGATCCGCCTGGGCGAGGCCTTTGCCTCCGATGTCATGCTCCGCGGGCTGTCCGCGCTGCCGGACGAACAGGTCATCGAGCGCCTGACCGCCATCAAGGGCATCGGCCGCTGGTCGGCCGAGATCGCGCTGATGCGCGGGCTGGCGCGCCCGGACACGTTCCCCGCCGGCGACCTGGGAGTGGTCAAATACGTGGCTCAGGGCCTGTTGGGCAGGACCGGCAAGGCCACCGAGGACGAGATGCGCGCCTTTGCCGAACGCTGGCGGCCCTACCGCGGGCTGGCCCTGGCCTACTGCTACGCCGAGCTGGCCACCCGCCGCGGCGCGTCCACCCCAGGCACTATTGAGAACTAGTGTCCTGTCTGGTTAATTCGCGCCATAAGATGCGCAGGATTTTTCGTCGTCGGCAAGGCGCGATGACGAGCAGTGGCGGGCACCACGCGAGGAAGAGCAACGCAGCCGACGGCGAAAAAGACAAGCAGATTATGGTGCGAATTAACCAGACAGGACACTAGCACGTAGTGCTACCCTGTGTGCCCGGACGAAAACATGCCGAACACCTCCCCTGCCCCCGAGACCGCCGACCGCAACGTCTCCATCATCGTGCCGACGTTCCGTGAGGCGGCAAACATCGCGCCGCTGGCGGAGCGCGTCAACGCGGCGCTTTCCGGCACGGGCATCGAGTGGGAGCTGTTGCTGGTGGACGACGATTCCGGCGACGGCAGCGAGGCCGTGGTCACGGAGCTCTCGCGGCGCCTGCCAGTGCGCATGGTGGTCCGGCGCGAGCCGCCCCGAGACCTGTCGCTGGCGGTCATCGAAGGGATCGGGCTGAGCCGCTTCGACCGGCTGGTGGTGATGGACGCGGACCTGTCGCACCCCCCGGAGCGCATCGTCGACCTGCTGGCCGCCCTGGACGGCGGTTGCGACATGGTCATCGGCAGCCGCTACGCCCCCGGCGGCATCGTCGACAGTTCCTGGAGCCTTTACCGCGTGCTGAACTCACGGCTGGCGACCTGGCTGGCGCGCCCTCTGGTGAAGTGCGCGGACCCCATGGCGGGGTTCTTCGCCACCCGCCGCAGCGTGCTGCCCGATCTCCAAACCCTCCGGCCCATGGGGTACAAGATCGCGCTGGAGCTCATGGTGCGCGGACGGCTGCGGGTACGCGAGATCCCCATCGACTTCCGAGACCGCAGCGTGGGCCTCAGCAAGATGAACTGGCGTCAACAGATCCGCTTCGTGCGCCATCTCTCCCGCCTGTACAACCACAAGTTCGGCAGCCTGGCCCGCGTCCCCTTCTTCAGCGCGGTGGGGGCCAGCGGGCTCGTCGTCGACCTCGCCTGCTATCTCGGCCTCCAGTGGGGCGGCATCGAGCACCGCTTGGCCCGCTTCCTCTCCTTCTGGCCCGCCGTGGGTTGGAACTGGGCTCTCAACCGCGGCCTGACTTTCAGCGAACGGGCGCGGCAGCCTCACCTGAGCCAGTTGGCCAGGTTTACGGCGAGCAGCCTCGTGGGCCTTGCGGTGAACGTCGGCAGCTACGCGGTGCTTACGAGCTACGTGGAGGTCTTCGACCGTCACCGCCTGCTGGCGTTCTTTTGCGGCGTCAGCCTCGGCAGCATCGTCAACTTCCTGGTTGCCGATCTCTACGTCTACCGACGGCGCGCCGGCACCGGACGCTGACCCATACTCCTCTCACGTTGCCGGCCGGCAGGGGGACCCTGGTCGATCAGCCTTCGCGTTCCGGTCCGCCGGGGTCCACGCGGCCATAGGCATCCTCGTAACGAACGATGTCGTCCTCTTCCAGGTAGTCCCCACACTGGACCTCCACCACCTCCAGCGGAACGGTCCCGGGATTCGCCAACCGGTGCTTCGTCCTTTGCGGAATGTAGGTGGACTGGTTCTCCGACAACACGAACGTTTCCTCTCCCCGGGTCACCCGCGCGGTGCCGCGGACGACGGTCCAGTGCTCGGAGCGATGCTCGTGGGACTGCAGGGACAAAGCGTGGCCGGAACGGACGACGATGTGCTTCACCTTGAAACCGTAGCCCACGAGCACATCGTGGAACCCGCCCCAGGGGCGGTGGACCTCGCGGTGAACCCGTTGCTCCTCCCGGCCTGCCGACCTGAGCGCCGCCGCCACCTTGCCCGTGTCCCGAACCGCGTCCTTGCGCGCCACCAGCACCGCGTCGGCGGTGTCCACGACAACGAGACCGGACACGCCCACGACCGCCACCAACCGGTCCCCGGCGCGGACGTAGCTGTCGTGGACGCCTTCCAGGAGGGTGTTGCCCCGGGTGACATTGCCGGCGTGGTCCTGGGGCCCCAGACCGGCCAGCGCGGCCCACGAGCCGATGTCGGACCAACCCGCTTCGAGCGGGACCATCACGGCGTCCGAGGTGTGCTCCATGACCGCGTAGTCCACCGAGACGGCCGGAGACCGTGAAAAGGAACTCGTCTCCAGTCGCAGGAAGCCCATGTCCTCCACCGCGTTGCGGTGTGCACGCGCCACCGCATCCCGGACCGCCGGCTCGTGCACGCCGACCTCCCGCAGATACTTCGATGCCGCGAACACGAACATGCCGCTGTTCCAATAGTAGCTTCCCTCTTCGAGGTAGCGGCCGGCATCCGCCGCCGCCGGCTTCTCCACGAACCGCTCGACCTTGCGACCATCATCGCTGACGCCGGTGGGCCCGGCCGCCTTGATGTAGCCGTATCCGGTTTCCGCGTAGGCGGGAGTTACCCCAAAGGTCACGAGGTGACCGGCGGCGGCCTCCAGGACCGCGGCCCGCACCGCGCTTGCGAACCGGCTCTCGTCGCGGATCACGTGGTCCGCCGGGAGCACCAGCAGAATGGGGTCTTCACCGGGATCGCCGTGCGCGAGCGCCGCCAGCGCCGCCGCGGCAATGGCCGGCGCGGTGTTTCGTCCCACCGGCTCCAGCAGCACGGCCGCGGGACCTACACCGACAGCCTCGAGCTGCTCGGCCACCATGAACCGGTGGGTTTCGTTGCAGACCACGATGGGCGCCCGCAGCTCGTCAAGGACGGCCAGGCGCCGGGCGGTGGCCTGGAGCAGGGTGCGCTCTTCCACCAGCGGAATGAACTGCTTCGGATGGAGCTCACGGGACAGCGGCCAGAGCCGGGTACCGGCGCCACCCGAGAGAATCACGGGGAACAGGACGTGGCTCATCGCGGCCTACTCGAATTCAGGGACTGAAACGCGGTCTGTGTGTGACTATACCAGAGACCGGGCGGCGGCATACACTTTCGCTGCTCCCGATCCGTTGGCACACGAAGGGCGCTCGTTATCGGATTCCCGGCGTGCTGTCCGTCCCCCGCAGGACCCGTCGGTTCCACCAGGCGATCAGCGGGGTGATGAGGAGGGTGGGAAGAATCCACGCCAGCCATGCCGGGTTGGTTTCGACATTCACCACCACGACCGCGGTGACGGTGGCGATGGTCCCCGCCAGCATGTTGGTGAGATGCCGGGCGATGCGTTGCCGGCCGGACCGGGGCGATGCCCCGTGATACCGCAGGTCGGTGGCGCCCAGGGCCACGGCAATGAATCCGAACACCGCCATGGTCACCCACTGCGAGTCGCCCCGCAGGAAGAGCACGGCGCCGTAGCTCCACATGCCGAACCCGGTGAGGCCCATGATCGTGGCGGCGGTCCAGTCCACCGGCCGCGGCCGTCCGCTGGCGTTGCGGGCGAAGCGCCAGCCGGCGAACACGAGATAGGAGCTGAAGACGGCGACCAGCAGCAACACGACGTTAGCCCCGAGCATCGCCAACGGCAGGGCGGTGACGCACACCAGCGCCATGGCCGCGGCGTAGACCCGCCCCGCACGTATGTGATGCACCCGCCCCTTTGCGGTCGAAAGCGCGATGGCCGCGGCGGCCAGCGCCACCGCGCCGGCGGCGATGTGGACAGCGAGAAGGACGACGCCGGCCATGCCTGAAGTCCCGGAACTCCCGACCGCTACTCCGCTCTCACGTCAGCGCCACAGGTCGAACCGGCGGATGACGGCCAGGCGCACTATGACCAGGTGGTTTTCGACCCGGTAGGAACAAGCCCGCCGAGGACCGCCGGGCCCGCACGGGTTGTTTCCGGACCGGTTCACGAGGTGGGTGCTGCGCCCGAAGCCCAGGTACGAGCCATCCAGCCGCCACGTCCAGTTATCCCGCAGCGGCGCTTCGACGCCGAGGCCAAGGACCCAGCCGAGCTTCGTCGACCTGTCGTGAAACGAGTCGTCCGGGTCCAACCGTGGCGGCATGTCCCGCGAGAAGTCGATGTCGGTCACGGAGTTCGTGATCCTCGCCACCGCCGCACCACCATTCACGAACACCGTCACCGGACCCTCCTCGTGCTCCAGGCCCACGCGCGCGGTGGTCGCCCACCGTAGCCACGACCGCTCGGTTTCGTCCCTGCCGACGGGATCGACACGGTCCGACCGCGCTGACATGTCGCCGAAAGTGCCGTCGACCTCGATACGGAAACGAGCCCCGTTCAGGGTAAACTTCCTTCCCGCCACGAGGCCCCCAACCAGATCGCCGTCATCGTAGTCGGTGGCCCAGCCGCGCCTGCCCCAGTGCGCAAAGCCTTCGGGGTCGATGATACGGTTTTCGGTCCGGCCCGCGCCGACGAAAACGCCCGCGTAGGCCTCCTCCCAGGCCGCCGCCGCGTGCCCGCCGCCGATCCCGGCCAGGGACACGAAACCGAGCACCGCGAGAGTCCAGGGATTCCGAAATCCCGGCTTGCCCTTCAAGATCCGGATGAGAGAGCCCATGAAACGAATGTTAGCACGGACACCGTTTCGCCCAGAAACCGCGGGGCGACCGGGTATTCTCCAAACCGCGCCAAGGGTGACCTCCGTCGTGCGGAGTTGCGTTGACTGGCGGCGCCGCGCCGAATATACTCTCGGGACACCAGCAAGGCCCTTGGAAGATCCAAGGGCCTTGCTGGTTTATGGAGACGGCGCCTGGCGCCGCACGAGCCCGCGGAACAACCGCGGATGCCGGGGACACAATGGGTACGGTCCACGAAATCTACATCGCGCCCGAAGGCAGCGCCCGCATGCGGAAGGTGGATGAGGCCGAGGCGGTGGCGAGCATGGGGCTCAAGGGCGACCGCTACTGCGAGAGCACCGGGTACTACAGCGGCTGGGACGAGTGCCAGGTGACCCTCATCGAGGCCGAGGAGCTCGAGGCCATCGCGGCGGACTCGGGTCTCCAGGTGCTGAACGGCGAACACCGGCGCAACATCGTCACCCGCGGCGTCCGGCTCGACGAGCTCGTGGGGCATGCCTTCCGCGCCGGCGATGCCGTGCTGGCCTTTGACCGGCCGCGGCCTCCGTGCGCGTATATCCAGTCCATCACCGAACCGGGCATGACCCGGGCCCTGGCCGGCAAGAGCGGCATCTGCGCGCTGGTGGTCAAGGGCGGCGTCATCCGGCCCGGCGACGAGATCGCCGTGCTCTGAACACGGCCGTGCAAGACACCCGACCCCGGCCGGCGCCGGCCGCCTCGCCCTCCGCGACGCCTTTCTTCTACGGCTGGATCATCCTCCTGGGAGGATTTCTCATCCTGGTGGTGGACGGCGGCGTGCGCTTCTCCTTCGGCGTCCTGGTGAAGCCGCTGGCGGGGGAGTTCGGCTGGGACCGGGGCGCCATCACGTTCGCGTACACCCTGAACATGCTGGTGTTCGGCTTCAGTCAGATGATGGCCGGGCGGCTGCTGGACCGCTACGGACCCCGGCGGTTGTTCTCGATCTCGGCGCTGGCGGCTTCCGCCGGCCTGTTCCTCACCTCCCGCACCAACACG
>JAJDTQ010000239.1 GCA_022827045.1 Candidatus Binatia bacterium | reverse complement strand
CCGTTCGTCCTGAGCGTAGCGAAGCGCAGCGGAGCGAAGTCGAAGGACTGCTCGATTCCTCGGACAGGCTCCTAGGATCTAGTGATGGCAGGAATTCATCTGGAAAAGACGAGCGGAGTGGCGTCGATAGTCATCGACCGGCCACCCTTGAACGTGCTCAATCTGGCGCTGTTGCGGGAACTCCGGCAGGCGCTCGACGAAGTGGACCGGGACGACGGGGTGGAACTCGTAGAGATCAGCGGCGCGGGCGAACGCGCCTTCTCGGCCGGCGTGGACGTGAAGGACCACACGCGGACGCAGGTGCCCGAGATGCTCGACCTCGTGCACGGCGTCATCCGAAAGCTGACGAGCCTCCGCCAGCCCACCATCGCCGTGGTCGACGGCGTCTGCCTGGGCGGAGGCTGCGAGCTGGCTTCGTCCTGCGACCTCGTGCTGGCCTCCGAGGAGAGCCTGTTCGCCACCCCCGAGATCACCGTCGGCTGCTTCCCGCCGGTGGCGCTGGCGCGCTTCTCGTCGCAGATCGGCTACCACCGGGCCGCGGAGATGATACTCACGGGCCGCCGCCTGTCGGCCCGGGAAGCCGAGTCCATCGGGCTGGTGAACCGGGTCGTTCCCCGGGAGCAGCTCGGCCAGGCACTGGAAGAGCTTCGGAACCAGTTGCTGGACAAGAGCCGAGCGGTTCTGCGCATCACCCTCAAGGGCCTGCGGGAGATCGGCCTAAAGGAACTTTCCGCCGCCCTCGCCCGCTCCGAGGAAATCTACCTGAACGATCTGCTGGAAACCGAAGACGTGGAGGAAGGCGTCCGCGCCTTCGTCGAGAAACGCAAGGCGGAGTGGCTGCACCGGTAGCGGTACCGGTCAATCGGAGTCGCCGTATCCAAGCATCCAGATCCACGCGGGCTGCGCGACGACGCCGTCAGGTAACGTGTCGGGCATACCGTCACGGGTCAGGGTCAGCAGGCGCATTCCGGCATCAGGAAACTGCTGCCCTGCCGCTTCCAGGGCACGAAGCTCACGTTTCGCGGTGTCCGGGTCGGACGCATCCGCACAGATTTGGATCAATTCCCGGCGTCCATCCGCCGAGGTCGCCAGGAAGTCCACTTCGTATCCTTGTCCGGTGCGAACATAGGTTATCTCGTGCCGTCGCCGCTCCAGTTCGATGAACACAGCGGTCTCCAAGGCGTGCCCGATATTCGCACGCCCGGTGCGGTCGAACACGGGGATCAGGCCCGGGTCTACCGGATACGACTTGCGTGGATTCACCATACGCTGTCGCTCGGAGTTCGACTCCATCCACACGACACGCACGAGAAAGCAATCTTCGAGGTAACCGAGAAGCTGGTGCACCGTGTCTCTGGCGATGGCGATACCCTGGGATTTGAGCGCGCCGTGGAACTTCTCGACACTGAACAAACCGCCCGCGTTGCCGAGCAATTGGCGCACGAGCCACCGCAGCCCGGTGACATTGCCGACGCCGTGGCGTTCCACGACGTCGCGGAGCACTGCCACGTCCACGTAGTCGCGCAGTAGTTGATGTCGCGGCGCGGTGTCCAATCCCTGGGCTTCCGGAAACCCGCCGGCAACCAACCACGTTGTGAACGCCCGCTCGAAACGCACGCGTTCGTCACGGGGCAGGCCCTTCATCCGCTCCGGGATCTCGGTCCCCTTGTGGCGGAGCGCCTCGTCGAAACCGAACGGATGCATGAGAACCTGCCATGCCCGGCCGCGCAACGCTGTGGCGATCTCGCGAGACAGCAGGGCCGCCGAAGAGCCGGTTACGAACACCTGTACGGCCTCCGTATCCAGCAACCGGCGTACGAAGCGTTCCCAGCCCGACACCAACTGAATCTCGTCGAAGCACCACATGGCAGGGGGATCGCCCGGTTCCGCTGCCGTAAGCCGTTGGTACTCGTCGAGGAGGAAATCCAGATGGCGTCCGTCCAGGCCCGCAAGCCGTTCGTCCTCGAACGAGACGTAGGGTGCCCTGGAAAGAGATGCGCCCGCTGTCATGAACTCCTGCCGCAACTGGTGCAGAAAGGTGGTCTTGCCGGCCCGCCGCATGCCAACCACCGCTGTCGCCTTGCCGGGAAAATGCGTAAGCCCGTACACACGGCGCGGGGTGTGGGAGGGAGGCGATGCTCGCAATGATCCAGCGATTTGTTCGGCCAGCACATGGCGAAAAGTTATGGGAAGCGTTTCCAAGCGACATAATCTCCTTATTTGAAGGAGAATATAGTAGAATTCTCTCCTTATTAAAAGGAGAGATAGAGAACAAGTTCTCCTTATGATAGGGAGAAATAGGTCTAATCAGAGGGGTTGACTCGACAGCGCCCGGTGCACGGCCTCCACGATTCGTTCCTTGTCGGGAACGAAGGCGCTCTCCAGCGGCGGCGCACACGGCACCGGGGCGTTAGGGGCGGCGACCCGGAAGATCGGGCTGTCGAGGTAGTAGAGAGCTTCTTCCTGCACCCGGGCGGCGACCTCGGCGCCCACCCCGCCCTGCTCCACCGCCTCGTGCACGACGATCAGCCGTGACGTCTTCCTGACCGACTCCACCAGGGTGGAGACATCCAGCGGAACCAGGCTCCGAAGGTCGACGACCTCCACGGAAACCGCCTCGCGCGCCAATGCATCCGCCGCCTCCAGGGCCGGCCCCACCATCCTGGAGACCGCGGCCACGGTCACGTCAGCGCCTTCCCGGAGCACTGCGGCCTTGTCCATGGCAAGGCCGCGTCCGCCTTCGGGAACCTCGGCGCGGGAGAAATAGAGTGCCCGGTGCTCTACGAACAGCACCGGGTTGTCGTCGCGGATCGCATCCCTCATGAGGCTCTCGGCGTCGGCCGGGTTCGACGGCATGACGACCTTGAGGCCCGGCACGTGGAGGAACCACGACTCCAGGCTCTGGGAGTGGTGGGCGCCCATGTTGCCCTGGACGCCGCACTGGACCCGGACCGTCAGCGGGACCTTTAGCTGCCCGCCCGACATGTAGTGCAGCTTGGCCGCGTGATTGACGAGTTGGTCCATGGCCAGCGTGATGAAGTCCACGAACATGATCTCCACCACCGGGCGCAGGCCCGACAGGGCCGCGCCGATGGCCACTCCCATGACCGTGCCCTCGCTGATGGGAGTGTTTACGACCCGGTGCGCGCCCAGCTCCTCGGCAATCCCCTGGGTCACCCCGAAGGGGCCTCCCAGCGCCACGTCCTCGCCCAGGACATAGACCGAGGGGTCATCCCGCATCTCCGCCAGCAGTCCCGAGCGGATGGCTTCCAGATAGCTCAACTCCGGCATGTCCACCTCACGCGCACACTTGCGTCGCGGTTTCCTCGGGCTCCGGCCAGGGCGATGACAGCGCGAACTCCGCGGCGGACTCCACCAAGGCCCGCGCGTCGCTCTCGGCCTTCTCGAAGTCCTTGACGGAGGCGGCGCGCCGCCGCTTCAGCACTCGCGTGAAGCGCGCGATGGGGTCCTTCTTCTTCCAGTCGGCCAACTGCGAAAGCTCCCGGTACTTGCCCGGATCGCCCTCGTAGTGCCCGCGGAGCCGGTAGGTCAGGCACTCGACGAAGGTCGGGCCCTTGCCGGCGCGGGCGTTGTCCACGGCCCGGCCCATGGCCTTGCGCACCGCCAGGATGTCGTTGCCGTCCACGGTGGCGCTGGGGATGCCGTAGGTGCCGGCGTGCTGCGCCAGCCGCTCCACCCTGGTGTGCGCGGAGAGCGGCGTAAACTCGGCGTAGCCGTTGTTCTCGCACACGAAGATCACCGGAAGCTGCCACAGGCTGGCGATGTTCAGGGACTCGTGGAAAGGACCCGTCTGGCCGGCGCCGTCGCCGAAGAACACCACCGCCACGCGCCCGGCGCCCTTTTCCCTGGCGGCGAAGGCCGCGCCCAGGGCCAGGGGTACGGTGCCCCCCACCACGCCGCTGGCGGTGACGAAACCTGTTTCCGCCGCCACCACGTGCATGGACCCGCCCTTGCCGCGGCAGTAGCCGGTGACGCGCCCGGCCAGCTCGGCCATGAGCCGGTTTACGTCCGCGCCCTTGGCGATGGCGTGTCCGTGGGAGCGGTGGCCGCCGTAGACCACGTCGTCGGTGTCGAGCAGGCCGCATACCCCCACCGCCACGGCCTCCTGCCCGATGCCGAGGTGCAGCAGCCCGACGATCTCCCGCGCCGCGTAGAGCGCCGATACCTTCTCCTCGAAGGCGCGGATGACCCACATGCGCCGGAGCAGCGACAACAGCTCCTTGTCGTCGTCCCGGCGCGCCGCCGGCTTCGTTGTCCCCCGCCTCGCTGCCTTCATGTGACTCCCTCCTTCCGCCGGCCTATGGGAACCCTCGGCCCGTCCACCGCCAGACGGCGGAACCGTGCCCGGTCGACCTTGAACGCGTTGGCTTCGGCGGCGGGCCACTGGTAGAACGCGTCCGGCACCTTGTAACGCGGCAGGGTCTGCCCCAGCCACTCCGCCAGCGACGGCCCGTCGGGGCAACTCCCGCGCGGCTGCACGAACGCCACGCAGCGCTGGCCGAACTCCTCGTCGGGGATGGGCACCACGACCGCCTGCTGGACGCCGTCGTGATCGGTCAGGACGCGCTCGATCTCCTCGGGATGAATGGTCTCGCCGCCGGAGAAGAACCGGTTGTCGCGCCGGCCGATGACCGTCAGGTACCCGTTCTCGTCGACCCTCCCGAGGTCGCCGGTGGCGAACCAGCCGTCGCCGGTCAGGGGCCGCCGCACCTTGCCGCCGTCCACGTAGCCCATGAACAAGGTCTCCCCGGCCAACTGGATCTCCTCCTCTTCGCCGATGCGCAGCCTGCGGTGCGGCAGCAGCTTCCCCGAGGTCAGCCGCTGGGCCGTGGTGGAGCCGGGCCCGGTGGTGGCCACCTGCGAGGCCATCTCGGTGCAGCCGTAGCTGGCGAACACCGGCAGGCCGCGGGCGGCGGCGCGCTCCAGCAGCTTCAGCGGCACCGGGCTCCCGCCCAGGATAATGTAGCGGAGCGAAGGGTAGCGCACGGACTCCGGTTGTTGCAAAAGCCGGTGCAGTTGGGTCACCACCACCGACAGGTGCGTAACCTCGTACCGGCCCAGCACCGCGTCGAGGGGCTCCCCCTGGTCGGGCATCACCACCGTGGAGCCCGCCAGCAGGGACCGGAACAGGATGCCCAGCCCACCCACGTGATAGAGCGGCAGGTCCAGCAGCCAGCGGTCGCCGGGAGCCAGCAGCAGGTTCGTGTTGGAGCCCAGGGCGTTGTAGTAGTGGTTGCCGTAGGAGTGGAGCACGGCCTTGGGGGTGCCGGTGCTGCCCGAGGTGAACACGATGGTGGCGGGGCGGTCGAGGGGCATGGTGCAACCCTGGGCGACCGCGCCGGTAGACTCTTGGCCGCACGTCAGGTCGCGACCCTCCACGATCTGGACGTCGCCGGTCAAGTCCCCCGGTCCCTCCTGCTCCGTGCCCTCCAGCACCAGCTTGCGGCAGTCCACGCGGCGCAGAAGGTCCACCACCGTACGGTGCGGGAGTCGCGTGTTCATGGGACAGCACACCGCCCCAAGGCGCAGGATCGCCAGCAACCAGACAAGATAGTCCGGACTGTTGGGAGCGAGAATGGCCACGCGCTCGCCGGGGTTGCATCCCGCCCGCCGCAGCGCCGCCGTCGCGTGCGCCACGCGCTGATGAAACTCCGCGTAGGAGACGGCCCGCGCACCGCTGACGATCGCGGGCCGGTCAGCGTGGCGCTCGGCCGCTTCTTCGAGAGGGCAGGGAATCTCAGCCATGCCGAATCTCGCTCAGCCTCGATTCGACGATGCGATGCGCCCGGGCCGTGGCTTCGCTCCACTCGACGGAACCGGCGAGGAACGAAATACGCGGCTCGACCACGTCGGCGTCCAGCCAACGATAGGTGTCGAGGCCCGCGGGCACCGCGTCTCCCGTCGAAGCCCAGACGAGCTCCGCCAGCGCCAGCAATCCGACGCCGCTCTCGAAGCAACTGCTCACCACCGGTCGGATGTTCAACGCCGCCGCCCTGGCCACCCATTGCCTGGCGCTGGCGATGCCGCCCAGCAGCGTCGGCTTCAACACCACGGCCCCCACCTCACGGCGCCCTTCGAGATCGTCCGGCCGGAGCTCCAGCAGGCTCTCGTCCAACGCCACCGGAATGCCGGTGGCATCGAAGAGCTCTCGCAGGTGCTCCGGCTCGCGCAACGGTTCCTCCAGATATTCCACGCCGCTGTTGCCGATCTCCCGGCCGAACGCCACCGCCTGCTCCAGGGTCCAGCTACGATTGGCATCGAGCCTGAGGGCCACGCCGTCGCCAAGAGCGTCACGGACCACCCGGGTAAGCTCCACATCTTCATCCACCGGCCGGCTGCCCACCTTGAGCTTGACCGCCCGGCAACCCGCGTCCCGCAGCCGCCCCGCATCCGCGAGAACCTGCTCGCGGGAACCCGCCAGCAACCCGTTGACCGGGACCTTGCCGTCGAAGCAACCCAGTTCCGCCGCCTCCCGGTCCTCCAGCCGCCGCGCAAGGCTCGCCAGCGCCGTTTCCAACCCGAACCGTACCGACGGCGACGCCGTTTGGGCCGCTTCGCCCAGCGACGATTCAAGACTGCCGCCCCGTGCATCGAACAGCACACCCCGCAGGCGTCTCGCCCAGGCCAATGCCTCCGCCGCGGCTTCGTCGATGCTCTCACTGCTGAACCCCGGCAAGGGCGCCGCATCGCCCCAACCCCATGCGCCCGAATCCGAATCGATACGCACCAGCAGGCCCTCACGCTCATGAATCACACCCCCCACCAGCGGCAACGGCCCCGTCAACGGCAGGCGATATCGAAAGATCCGGCAGCTCGATATGGTCACAGAACCCAACCGATAGAGAACACGGCGCTGTAAAGCAAGAGCAGGCGCGCGGTGTCGGCGAGGACGGGGTTGAGGAGCGGGCCTTCGGTAGTGAAGAGGCGGCGAATAGCGGGCAGCGCCACGACGATGACGGCCACGGTAGCGACCGAGTAGGGATGCCGGCCCGAAACGAGGTAGAGCACCAGCGGCAGTATGCAGGCCACCACTACGGCGATGATGTATTCGGCGCGGGTGAAGGCCGGGCCGAAGCGCACCGCCAGCGTGCGCTTGCCGGTCCGGCGGTCTTCATCCGCGTCGCGGAGGTTGTTGACCGCGAGGATGGCCACGGCCAGGAGGCCTGGGGCCAAGCCGGCGACGAGCACCGTGGCGTTCACGGTCAGGGCCTGCACGTAGTAGGTCCCGGCCACCGCCACCGGGCCGAAGAAGATCAGCACGAAGAGGTCGCCCAGGCCTAGGTACCCCAGGGGACGAGGTCCGCCGGTGTAGAGCAGCCCGGCCGTCACCGAGAGGACGCCGATGAGGGCCGCGGGCCAACCGCCGCGCCAGATGAGGTACAGGCCTCCGAGCAGCGTCAGCGTCAGCACCACGAGGATACCGCGCTTCATCATGCCGGGGGTTGCGAGTCCGGCCTGCGTGACACGCATTGGCCCCTGCCGGGCCTCGGTGTCCGCGCCCTTTTGGTAGTCGAAGAGGTCGTTGGCGAAGTTGGTGGCGACCTGAATCAGCACCGAGCACGCCAGCGCCACCAGCGCCGCCGGTGCGTGGAACCCGCCGTCGCCGAAGGCCATGGCGATGCCGATGACCACCGGGGAGATGGAGGCCCAGAGGGTCTTGGGTCTTGCCGCCAGGATCCAGACCGCGACGGCGCCTGGCGGCTCGGGGCGCGTGTCCTGTACCACTGGGAGGGACTCTAGTCGTTCGCGGCCGGCTCAGGGACGCCTGGGGAACTTGGAAAAGTCGGGCTGGCGTTTCTCAACGAAGGCGTTGCGCCCCTCCTGCCCTTCTTCGGTCATGTAGAAGAGCATGGTGGCGTTGCCCGCCAGTTCCTGCAGACCGGCCTGGCCGTCGCAGTCGGCGTTGAACGCGGCCTTGAGGCAGCGGATGGCGATGGGCGACTTGGCGAGAATCTCACGGCACCACTGGACGGTCTCTTCCTCGAGCCTCTCGTACGGCACCACCGCGTTCACCAGCCCCATGTCCAGGGCCTCCTGGGCGTTGTACTGCCGGCACAGGTACCAGATCTCGCGCGCCTTCTTCTGGCCGACGATGCGCGCCAGGTAGGTGGCGCCGTAGCCGCCGTCGAAGGAGCCCACCCGTGGGCCGGTCTGCCCGAAGATGGCGTTGTCCGCGGCGATGGTGAGGTCGCACATGACGTGCAGCACGTGGCCGCCGCCCACGGCGTAACCCGCCACCATGGCAATGACCGGCATGGGGCAACTGCGCATCTGGCGCTGGAAATCCAGCACGTTCAGCCGGTGCACGCCGGCCGCGTCCTTGTAGCCGGAATCGCCGCGAATTTTCTGGTCGCCGCCGGAGCAGAACGCTTCCTTGCCCTCGCCGGTGAGGATCACCACGCCGATGGTCGGGTCGTTGCGCGCCTCGTCCAGCGCCTGGATCATCTCCTCCACCGTCAGCGGACGGAAGGCGTTGCGCACCTCCGGCCGGTTGATGGTGATCTTCGCGATGCCGTCGGTCTTGTGGTACTTGATGTCGGTGTACTGCCCCGCCTCGGTCCATTCGATTGCAGCCATAGTCAAACCTCGATCCTGCGATGCCCAGGCCGGTCCGGAAGGAATCCCGTGCACGTCGACTGCGAATGCGTCAGCGACAGGACACCAGAAACTCCCGCAGGGCGCGGGAGAATGCCTCGGGGTTCTCGAAATGCGTGTTGTGGCCCGCGTCCGGGATGGTCACGAGCCTGCCGTTTCCCGAGAGGCTTACCATATCCCGCATGGTTTTTCTGTAGCGGGAGTCGAGCTCGCCGGCCACGGCCAGCCACGGGAACGGAATGCTAGGGAGCTGGGGCCACAGCGAAGGTTGAGAACCCGTGCCCATGAAGCGGAGGGAGCAGGCGAGGCCTGCTGGGTCATTGTGCCGCCGCCGGTCCATCAGCGCCACGAAGCGTGCTTCGTTCCGGGCGATTGAGCGGAACAGCGGCTGTTGGTACCAAGCCTCCAGAAATGCGTCGAGCCCCTGCCGTTCCGACTCGGATGCCTTGGCTTCGTCCCACTCCCGGCGGCTCTCGCGTTCCTGCTCCGATTCCAGCCCGGGAGAACCCGATTCCACCACCAGCGCACGACAACGGTCCGGGTGGGTCAACGCCAGATAGAGCGCCAGCCGTCCGCCCATGGAATAGCCCACAGGCACGCACCGTCGCACGCGCAGGTCATCCAAGACCGCCAGCAACGCGAGAGCCGTATGGGACATCGGATAGACGCTGGACGGGCATTCCGCGCTCAGCCCGTGCCCGGGAAGGTCCACCAGGATGCATCGATACTCGGGCAACGCCTCCACCGTCTCCATCCAGTCCCGCCCCGAGCCCATGAAACCGTGCAGGAACAGTAGCGCCATGTCCGTATCTCCCCCGCTGCCGTGAAGCTCATAGTGAAGTCGGTACGGTTCAGCCAAACCGATTTCCTTGTCTCGTTGCGGAGGAGCCGCCAATGTTCCGAATCGTCATTCCGAGCTTGACCCGGAATCCAGGCAAACCGCGCTACAACCCTTCCACCGCATTCTTCCGCAGACCCAGGTGAAGTTCGTAGTTATCCTGGCGCCCGGTCCGTACCTCGATGACGGTGGCTCCGCTCCGGTGCCGGGCCTGTTCGTAGACGCCGACGAACTCGTCTACCGAGGACGGCCGGGTGTATTCCAGACCGAACAACGCGGCGGCGTGCTCGAAGGTCATGCCGTGGGGGGCGCCGAAGTAGCACTCGAAGACGTCGACGAAGCGGGCGACGGGCAGGAACGAGAAGATCCCGCCGCCGTCGTTGTTCAGCACGACGATGACGAACGGGGTATCGAGGGTCCGGCACAACCTCAGCGAGTTCAGATCGTGCAGAAACGCCTGGTCGCCGATCATGAGAGTGGCGCATTTCCCCAAGCCACGGGCGAATCCGGTGGCGGTGGCGATGGTGCCGTCGACGCCGCTGGCGCCCCGGTTGGCGGCCACGACGGGCGGCTCCGGTCCCGCGCAGCCGAAGGTGTCCACGTCGCGGACGGGCATGCTCGACGCCAGGTACAACCCCTCTGCCGCGCCGATGTGGCGGGACACGAGCCATGCGACGTTCGGCTCGCTCAAGGCTCGGTCCCGCGAGAACAGCTCCTCGAACCGCCCTCCGACGTGTTCGGACGCGCGCTGCCAGCTCGCGAGCCAGCCGGCGTCCGGCGCCCCGCCGACTTCCCCCGCCACGGGAGCCTTCACTGCATCTCCCGCCCCTCGGGGACTCCCGACCAAGTGCTTCAACGCCCTGCAGAACTCCGCCACAGGGAGCTGGAACCGCCTGGTGGCACGGTGAATGGGGTCCTGGCGGTCCGGGTGCTCGTCCACCACCACGTAGTCCTTCGGCGGGGCCGCCTCCAGGTGGTCCGGGAGCCGCCTGGAACTCCACCGACCGCCGAGGTGGATCACGGCCTCGATGGGATGGCGTTGCATGAACTCCGGCGAGCCGAGCAGGACGTCTTGGTAGAAGACGGCGGTTCCGGGCCGGCTGTCCAGCCGGAGCCCCGAGGTCACGTCGGGAAGAAGCGGCCAACCCAGCACGTCGGCGAGACCGGCCACCGCCGCGCGCGCCTCCGCATCAGCCAGCCGGCCGGCCACGAGAAGGCCGCGAGGACGGCGGGCGGCCAGCTCCGCTACCTCCGCCAGCATCTCCGGATCGGGGCGGGACGGCGCGCGGTCGTAACGGCTGTAGGCGTGGCTGCCGTCGCGCCATGACCGCACCGGTTCCAGATACGCTTCGAAGTCCCCGCCCTGCTCCGTGGGGGCCAGCGGTTCCCGGAACATGCAGTTGATGTGAACCGCGCCCCCGGACGGCCTTCTGCAGCGGCTCACCGCCTGGTCCACGGTGGTCAGCACCACCGCCGGATCGACGTCGGTGGAAGGGCACGGGAGGTTCGCCGACCACTCCACGTACGCGCCGAAGAACTTCACCTGGTCCATGGTCTGGTTGGCGCCGGCGTCGTGGAGTTCCGGGGGCCGGTCGCCGCTCAAGACCAGCAGCGGCACCCGTTCCAGCGACGCCTCCACCACGGCGGGCCACACATTGGCCAAGGCACTGCCCGAGGTGGTGATGACCGCGGCCGGCACACCCGTCACGCGCCCGTGCCCCAGCGCAAGGAAGGCCGCCCCGCGCTCGTCGTAGTGAACGGTGCTCCGAGCCCGGTCGTTTCGCGCCACCGCCACCACCAGTGGCGTGCTGCGCGACCCCGGAGCGATGCAGAACGTGTCGACGCCGTTGCGGACGAGCTCCTCGACCAGCAGCGCCGCCCAGAGGTGGTTCAGGTTAGGGGCTTGCGTCATCGCGGAAGGTTAAGGGCCTGGGTGAAGTGGCTGATCTTGTAGTCCAGCTCGTCCCACTCGTCCCCGGGCACCGAGCCGGCCACGATTCCGGCGCCGGCGAACACCGAGAGCGTCGATCCCTTCACCAGCCCGGAGCGAATCGCCACAGCGAACTCGGCGCTGTCCCGTCCGACCCAGCCCACCGGACCCGCGTACCAGCCGCGGTCGAATGGTTCCCGCTTCTCGATCTCCCTGACTGCACGATCGGTGGGGTAGCCGCCCACGGCGGGTGTCGGGTGCAGCGCCTTCAACAACTCGGCGTCGCCGACGCCGTCCCGGAGCACGCCCTCAAAGTTGCTCATGAGATGCTGACACTGGCGCAGCTTCACCACCGACGGATCGGCTCCCGCGTTCAGCGACCTGCACAGCGGCGCGAGGCTTTCCCGGATCCCCCGGACCACGTAGTCCTGCTCCCGCCGCTCCTTCTCGCTGCCCATGAGGTCGCGTTCCAGTTGCCGATCCAGGGACACGCCGTTGCCGCGCATGCGCGTTCCGGCGATGGCGTCGCAAAGGATGCGCCGCCCCTCGCGGCGGTACAGCCGTTCCGGCGGCGCCCCGAGAAAGGCCCGGCCGGGCGCCGACGCGAAGCAGAAGCGATAGCAATGCTCCGCCTCCGGCAACAAGGCCTGCATACAGGCGACGGGATCCAACTCGTCCGAGAAACCGAACGTGGATTTGCGGGCGAGGACGACCTTGCCTACAGCTCCCGCGGCGACCAGCCCGAGGGTCCCGGCCACCGCGGAATCCCATCCCGGCCGGTCGGGCAGGTCCTCGCGACCGACAGCCTCGGGGTGGCGGCAAACAGCCTCCGCGGGCGGGAATACCAGCGCGTCGACCTCCTTCATCAGGGTGTCAACGGTGTTGGATGAACGCAGCCACTGGCACGCGAGCACGCTGTCCGAGCCCCTCTGGCTGAGCTCGAACCGCGGCAGCACGAACCGGTGGCCGCCGAAGTCCCGCCAAGCCGGGTCCGCGGCGCATGTTCCGTTGAAGCGGATGCCGCCGAAGTACCTCGCCGCCGTGTCCTCGGGGCCCAAACGACCGCGCAACTCCTGGAACAGGGACTCGACGCTGTCCGATCCTCTGCCCGCCAAAAGGTCCGACGCGCCGATGCCTGCCACTTCATCCTCGCCGTCCCGGTCACCCCAGTACATCTTGACGGCAGCAGGCGCTTGCGCCCGTAGCCACGCCAATGCGCCGGTGCGCGGGATGGTGACTTCGACTCGAACGATTCCCGCCGGGCCGCTGCTGGACTCCTCGCGGTGGATCGCCTGCGCGATTCTTTCCGAAAGATTGTTGTCTCTCTGATCCATCGCCCCGTTCGCCCGTCCATCCGAATTCACATCCGGACAGCTCAACGGCATCTTATGAGGACGTTACCAGATCGGACTGGAAGCGGCGAGTGGCCGAACTCCCGGTAGAAAACACGGGTGGCCGGTCCGATTTGTGGTAATGACGTACCGGGCATCCGCGCGCTCTCCGAGCCCAGGATCGAGTCTCGACGGAAGGGAGAAGGCCCATGCGTATCATGTTTCTCAACAAGGCGCCGAAGGATTCGGCGAAGTACGACGTGACCTCGGTGGAGAAGCTGCTCAACAGCTATGCGTCGGAAGGGACGCGGGTGGAGGTGCATTTTCCGGACAACTTCGCGGGCTCGGCGGTGGAGGACGTGACCGGGAACCAGAAGATGCTCAACGGGCTGGATCACATGATGGAGACGCCGTCCTTGATCCGGAAGATCTGCTGGGCCGCGGAGAACGGCTTTGACGCGGTGATCCAGTCGAACACCTTCGATCCGGGGGTCGACGGGGGCAGGCTGGTAGTGAAGATCCCGGTGATCGGGCCGTTGCGCACCACCGTGCACGCCGCGGCCGTGCTGGCGGATCGGATCGGGATCACGGTGCCGCTGCCCTCACACGTGCCCTACACCTGGCGGCTGCTACGGACCATCGGCATGGACCACCTCGTGACAGGCATCCGCGCTCTGGACATCTACGGCACCGACATCAAGGAGCGAAGTGCCGAGATCACCGGGACCGCCATCGGGCTGATCCGGGAGTTGGTAACGGAGACCGGCGCCCAGTGCGTGGTGCCACTGGGTGGCGCGCTGATTCCCTACGTGGTCGATCCGGCGGCACTGCAGGAGGGCGCTGGAGTGCCCGTGCTCAACACCAAGTCGGTGTCGATCCGCTTCGCGGAGATGTGCGTGGCCCTCGGCATGAGCCACAGCCCGCTGACCTATCCGCGGGCCGAGCTGAGCTACAAGGATCTGGTGGCGGAGGTATAGCCCGGGGCGACCGCCGGTCGCCCCTACCGGTCCGGCCGACAACGGAGATGGTCCGGCCGGCACTTTCCGCGATGCAGGCCCCTAATAACTGTACTTCTCTACCTTCTCCCAGTCGATGGCGGCGCCGAACCCCGGCTCGTCGTTAGGCAGGATGCCGCCGTCGCTGAAATCGAAATCTCCTACGAAGGTGTCGTCGCCCAGCTTCTCGAAGAAGTGGGTCTCCGTGGGCCAAGGCGCCAAGCTGGGGATCGCCGCGCGCAGGTGGATGCGCGCCAGCGACCCGATGCGGGACTCCGAGTCCGTGCCGATGACCACCGGCAGGCCGGCCGCGTCGGCGAGGGCGATGATCTTGAGCGAGTCGCTGATGCCGGTGCGGCGGAGCTTCACGCTGACGGCCCCCACCGCGTTGATCTTGATGAGATGGTGAACCGCGCCCACAGTGCCGCAGGTCTGGTCGCCGAGGAGCGCGATGGGCAGGTCGGCAGCCACCGCGGCCATGCGCAGGGGGTCGGTGAAAGTGCAGGGCTCTTCGAGAAAGGCTATGCCGTACCGGGCCAAGTCGGGCAGGATCGTGCGCGCCTCCGTTTCGGTGTAGCCCCCGTTTGCGTCGGCCCACATGACCACGTCCTCTCCTACCGCGGCGCGGATGTTGCCGACCATCGCAACGTCCTCGCGGGAGCGTTTCCAGGTCTTGATCTTCAGCGCGGAGAAGCCGCGCGCCTCGATGGCTTCCACTGCCTGTTTCGTCATGGCTTCCGCGGTGCCGCCGTGGACAATCCATCCCACCGGCACCCGCGCCGGCTTGCCGCCGCCGAGGAGGCGCCACACGGGCTGCCCCAGCAGCTTGCCGCGCAGGTCCCAGAGGGCGACGTCGATGAGCGCGTGCGCGGTGCGCGCGCCCTTGACCTTGGCGATGCGGGCGAGGATGTCGTTGTGGGCAAAGGGGTCCGCCCCCTCCAGCAAGGGGGCGAAGAAGGTGCGGATGGCGTACGCCAGGAGCTTCGGGTCCTCTCCCGAATGCGCGGGACGGGCGACAGATTCCGCGATGCCTTCGGCGCCGCTTCGGGTCACGAGGCGAAGGATGATGTAGGCGCCAGTGGCCTCCCGCACCGAGCGGAACTGCACGGCGTTCCGGTAGGGAAGCTCCAGGCAATACGTTTCCACACGTTCGATGGTGTCGTCGGAGCGCGCCGCGTCCTGCTCGTCCTGGGGGCGAGCCCATGCCGATTGTTGCGAAACGCTCTCTTTGGCCATCGGCTTCCTATCCTTTCCGCGGGGCGGCCGACTCCGCCCCAAGCACGAACGGGCGGCCGGTAGTCCATCATCTACCGGCCGCCCGTTCGTTTCAAGAACCGCTCAGGCTCAGGACGCTAGTTCGCCGCCAGCTCCTTCTTGATGTTGTCGATGAAGGTGTTGAGCATCTGGTCGGCCTTCTTGCGGATGATGGGCTGGCCGAACTCGCCGATCTTGCCGAGGATGTTGACGTCGGTCTCCACGGTCAACTCGGTTTCGCCAGCGCTCAGCTCCTTGAGCTCCATGGTGGACTTGCCGCGCATGGCGCCGGCCACGCGCCGGTCCTCGGCCTCGGCCCGGAGCGCCGCGCGCCAGGCTTCCTGGTCCTTTTCCTCCAGCACGATCTTGCCTTGCAGACTCAATGCGATGGGGCCGACGCGGACCTTCAGGGTCCCCTGGTAGGTCTCGCCGTCCACCTGCTCGACGTCCTGGACTCCGGGGAGGCACGTGGCCACCCTGGGGATGTCCATGAGAAGCTGCCACAGGGGCTCGCGGCCCGCGGGCACGGTTGCGCTTTGACTGAATTTCACTCGATTCTCCCCTCCAGTGGTCAGCTCGCGTTGGCGATGGCCTGCTCGAGCGCGCGCCGCACGAACACGGCGGCCATCTGCGTCTTGTAGGATCCCGAGCCGCGGAAGTCGCTGACCGGGTCGGTGTGCTCCTTGGCCTTCTCGCCGGCTTCGCGCAGGCCCTCGGCCTTCACCGGCTGTCCCCTGAGCACGTCCTCGGAAGCCGTCGCCCGGACCGGCGTGGTGTTGACGCTGCCCATGGCGATGCGGACATCCTGGATGGTGGACTTGGCGTCGTCGAGGGTGACCACCGCGGCGGCGCTGACGGTGGCGTAGTCGTCGGCCGAGCGCGGCAGGAACTTGAGATAGGCGGCGCCGCTGTTGACGGCCATGAGCGGCACGCTCACGCCGGTGACGATCTCCTCGGGATCGAGCACCGTCTCGTAGTAGTCGCTGAAGAAGTCCTCGGCCGCCACCGAGCGGGTACCCCCCGCGGAGCCCAGCTCAAAGCTCGCGCCCAGGGCGATGAAAGTCGGAGGCGGGTCCTGGTTGGGGTCGGCATGGGCCAGCCCGCCGCCCACCGTGGCCATGGTGCGCACCCGCTGCGTGGCCACGTGGTGGTAGGTGGCGCCCAGCACCGGGAGCTTGCCTTGCACCACGTCGGACGCATCCAGGTGGGCGTGGCTCACGAGGCCGCCGATGTGCACGCTGCCGTTGTTCTCCGATATGTCGCTCAGCCCCGCGACGTTGCGCAGGCTGATCACGCAGCTCGGCTGCAGGAGCTGCTGCTTCATCATGATCACGAGCGCGGTGCCGCCGGCGATGATCTTGCCGTCGGAGCCGAGTTCCTTCAGGTCCGCGTAGACCTCTTCGAGGCTCCCCGGAGTGCGGTAGTCAAAAGCGATCATTCCTCAACCCCTTACTTGGCGAACTCGTGCGCCTTCTCGATGGACTCGATGATCTTGTAGTAGCCGGTGCAGCGGCACAGGTTGCCCATCATCCAGTCCTTGATCTCTTCCTCGTTGGGCCGGGGGTTCTGGTCCAGCAATGCCTTGGCCGCCACCACCTGGCCGGGGGTGCAGATGCCGCACTGGAAGCCGCCGTAGGCGATGAAGCTCTGCTGCACCGGGTGAAGCTCGCCGTCCTGGGCCAGTCCCTCCACGGTGGTCACGTCGTGGCCGTCGGCGAACACCGCCAGCGCCAGGCAGGAACTCACCATCTCTCCGTCGACGAGCACCGTGCACGCGCCGCACACGCCGACGCTGCAGCCTTCCTTGGTTCCGGTGAGGCCCAGATCGTAACGGAGCAGGTCCACCAACAGCCGGTTGGTGGGCACCTCCATCTCGTGCTCCGCCCCGTTGACGCGAAACTTGATCTTCTTGTCCATGAAAATCCGTCTCCGATCGTGAGATTCGTTACTTGGTTCGTTACCTGGTGGGGTCCGTGAAGATACCCGAACGACGCCCTGTTTATAGGAAGAATCGGATAGCCGGTCAACCCCCGCCAGAAGCCGCCGGACTCCGTCGCGGGACTGCCTCCACCGGCTTGTCCATGAAGTGGCCGATGCGCTCCGCGAGTTCGTCGAGCCGCCTGCCGCCGCCCCGGTCTAGCAGCACCGACTGGGAACCCGGGAGCAGAAAGCGCAGGGAGCGGGCCGGGAAGGACTTCTGCCCGGCCGTGGAGCCGGCCACGGCAAAACCGCTGTAGACCTGGTCGTCGGCCACCCTCACCGCCCGGACCTCGTCGAACTCCAGCGTCAACCGGCGTCGCATGAACAGGCTGGTGCGGGACAAGTGTACCTTGCGGGCGCGCCGGTCGATCCGTATCGTCCGCTTGAGGGTCAACAGGAATGCCACGACCCCGAACAGCACCACGTTCATGGCCGGGAAGTACCACAGGTTCCCCACCGCGCTGTCGAGCCCGTGGGTGCGGATGGCGAGAAATACCGGAAATGAGAGCAACAGCAGGAAACAGGCGATCCCGAGGCAAAGGAGGGCCGGAAAGCGGCCGCCGCGCCATACCAGGTTCAACTCGTCGTCGCGCGAGGGTGCCTCGCGGAATCCGAGGCGGTTGCCGATGGATTCGAAGTGTCCTGGATTCCCTGTCATTCGCGCCGCCCGCACGGGGCCGAACCGCGGCTACTTCTCCGGCTTGCCCCCGTGCTTGCGCAACTCCCGGTCGGAGCGGTCGCGGATGTCCCGCTGGGCTCCCTGGGCCTGGGCGCGAATCTTCTCGTTGCAGGGCGCGCAGATGCCGCCGCTCAGCGGAACGACCTTGGCGCACACCATGCAGCGCTGCTGTGGCCGATCCTCCATAAGCGCGGAGCTTAACCGAAAACGCCGGGCGATCCAAGAAAACTCGTCACGGCACGACCTTGATCTGCGCCGGGCTCTCCAGGATCATCTCCAGCCCGTACTTGGGATCGTCCTTGATGCGTCCGGTGAGCTCCACTTCCCGTCCCTGGAACTGGTTCGGATGGGCGTTCTCGCGCAGGAAGGCCTGCACCGTGGACGAAAAGATGACGGCCGTGAAGGCGGACCGGGAAGGGCCGAAGTCAAGAAAGTAGGTGTTGCTCTTGGACGAGTGCCCCACGCGGTAGACCCGGCCCCGCACCCGCGCCAGCACTCCGGCCAACTCCTGGAGCCGCTCGATTTCCATTACGTCCACCACCGGCAGGTCGGCCGAGGGGGGTGACTCCGGAGCCGCGGCAGCCGAACCGCCGGCCTCGAGTTCCGGACACGGCGCCGCTCCGCTCCAGCGCCCGTACAGGAAATGGGCAACAAAACCGGAGAGGAACGCCGCCAGCAGCAGCGCCACCGTTGGAAAGGAAAACCGTTGCAAGAACCCCAGCACCATATCCCGACTCCTTGTTCAAGGAATCGGCGGAACGGCGAGGATCTTTAGCAACTCCGTCTGACGTAAGTCGGCGCCCTTCGACTTCGCTTCGCAAAGCCTGTCCTGAGCCTGTCGAAGGGCTCAGGGCGAACGGCTAGGTTCGGAAACTCCGCTCAAGCCTCTCCCTCAGAGAATGGGGTCGTCGAGCCCGTTCACGGGCGGCACATCTCTAGGATCAGCCCCTCCATCACGGCCTGGGGCTGGTGACCGGACGACTTGAGGCGGGCGTCTGTTTCCCGCATCAGCCGGAGAAACCCCGTGAGCTCGGAAAGGGTGAACCGTTCCGCCCGCTGGAGCGTCAGGTAGTTGGCGTAGGGGCTCCTGGTCGGGAGGCCCTCGGTGTCGGCGGGAATCCGTTGCTGAAACTCGGTGTAGGACATGCGCGGGCGCCAGACCCGGGCCAGCTCATTGTCCAGGAGCTGCCGGGCGCTCAGGAGACGGCGCACCTGGCTGGCGATTGCGCCCAGAACCCGCAGGGGATACTCTCCGTCGGCCATGAGGCGCCTGAGGAACCCCAGGGCCTCGATTGCGTCCTTTTGCCCCAGGGAGTCGGTGAGGTCGAAGACCCAGCTCTCCGACTGGTCGGTGAAGATATCCTCGACGGCGGACACATCCACGGTCTCGGCATCGCCCACGTACAACAGCAGCTTCTCGATCTCCTGGTGGACGCCCCAGAGCTCGTTCCCGCAGCGGGACAGCAACGCCTCCCGGGCCTGGGGATCGATTCTCTTGCCCGCCCGCCGGAGGTGCTGGTCGAGAAAGGCGGCGAGGGATTCGCGACGGATGCGGCCGCTCCGGTCCCGTTCCACCGACAGGTCGAGGACGCAACCCTGGCGGCTCAACTGCTTGTAGGCGCGCCCGCGCTTGTCCACCTGGGGCGCCAGCAGCAGAAGGCGGGTGCCGTCCGGCAGCCCCTGCTCCAGGAGTTGGAGGACCCTCCCCGGCTCTTCCGCCTTGGGAATGCCGGGACCCGGCTTCTCCTCGTCCGACGGTTCCGCGGGTTCCGCCTTGCGCTCGGGGGGAGCGAACCAGGGAACGTTCTCGACCACGACCGTGCAGGCGGAGACGAACAGGGAGGGGGTCATGAGGGCGGCTTCGACCTCGTCCCACGACGCGGCCCGGCCGTCGAACGTCGAAATGCCCAAGCCCTGGTCCGAATCAGGGGCGACGAGCTTCAGGATGGCCCGGCTCGCCCCGCGCACGCGGAACTCGTCGCCGTGAAGCAAGACGATGGCCGGCCCCTTGCCCTCGCGCAGGCCGCCGAGGAGCGTTTCCAGGTCTTGCGCCATCCATCAGCACCAGGAGATGGCCGTCTGCAAGGCCGTCAACGTTTCGACACCCACATCTGGTTCTTCTCGCTCCAGGTATAGTCCGATTTCCAGATCTTGAGGCCCACCGTGAAGTCGCCCCCCGACCGCGTGACGAAGACCTTCTGGGTCGAGTGGGGGATCTCCACCCTGGCCACCAGCATGACCTGCTTGCGCATGTCGCCCTTCACCAGGACACGGTCTCCCACCTCCATGACGGTGCGCTGTCCCTTGGCTTTCTTCACATGCGAAAAGGTACCACCACCCACCCGGCCATGCAATTTCGTGACGCGGTCGGCGGGAGCCGGCGGCGGGTTGACAACGGTACGGCGCTTCTCCTATGAGGATATGGCGTTCTTATCCGAACGCCTGTCCACACGGTTCTTCAAAGAGAGCGTCACAGACCCGCAAGGGATCCGGCGGAAGAGAGAAGGAGTTCGTCGATGCGTTTCGTCACCTATAGTTTTCGCAGCAAGACCCGCCTCGGAATGATGATCGAGGACGATCAGATTGTCGACCTCCGGGAAGTCAGCAAGCGCTATCTCCCGGGCACCACCGCTTCGTATCTGGACGGCATGCAGGCCTTCATCGAGGCAGGCGCCAAGGCCGTCAACACGGCAAAGCAGGCAGCCAAGTACGTCCAGGGATTGGATCCCAAGGGCATCCGCAGACTGGCGCAGGCGGAAGTCCTGGTGAAACGCAATCGCGTGCGGCTGCTGTCGCCGATCCCCGTGCCCCGGAAGAACGTCATCTGCCTGGGCGTCAACTACCAGGAACATATCGACGAAGGCGTGCGCGCACGGGGAGTCCAGCTCGACACGCCCAAGGTGCCGGTGTTCTTCACCAAGCCGGCCACCGCGGTCATCGGCGACCAGGGCCGGCTGCTGGCGCATCCGGTCACCAGCAAGATCGACTGGGAAGTGGAGCTGGCCGTGGTCATCGGCCGGAAGGGCCGGAACATCCCCCGCGCCAAGGCCAACGACTACATCTTCGGCTATACCGTCTGCCTGGACATGACCGCCCGCGACCTGCAGCGCGCGCATCTCCAGTGGTGGAAGGGCAAGTCCCTGGACACGTTCTGCCCGTTGGGGCCGAGCCTCGTGCACAAGAGCGCCATGCCCGACCCGAAGAACATCCGGCTGCAGTGCCGCGTCAACGGCGAGACCATGCAGGACGGCAACACCCGGGACATGATCTTCGATATCCCCACGACCATCGAGCACCTGTCCGACGGCCTGACCCTGGAGCCCGGCGACATCATCAGCACGGGAACACCCTCGGGCGTGGGCTTCGCCCGCACACCGCCCATCTTCCTCAACGTCGGCGACAAGGTGGAAGGCGAGGTCGAGGGGATCGGCGTGCTGGAGATCAAGATCGCCGCGGCGCGCTAGAGTCCAGACCGATTAGCTAGTATTATTCAATCAGACTCGGACCCTGGGGAGTCCTTTGTGGTCATCCGTATCAACGGCAAGGACAGCGAGGTGGCGCCCGACATCAACGTCGCCCAACTCCTGGAGGACCTGGAGATCCGGCCCGGACGCGTGGTGGTGGAGCTCAACGCCGAGGTCGTTTCCCGGGACGTGCACGGCGAGACCCAGTTGAAGGAAGGCGACGAGGTGGAGATCGTTCACTTCGTCGGCGGCGGATAGAGCCATGACCCAATCCACAGCCCAAGCAACCGAAGCGGCAGCCACCGATTGCCTGCGCCTGGCCGGGAAGGAGTTCCGCTCCCGGCTCATCGTCGGCACCGGCAAGTACCGCGACTTCGAGGAAACCCGCAGGGCCATCGAGGTTTCCGGCGCGGAGATCGTCACGGTGGCGGTGCGGCGCGTCAATGTCACCGACCCGGACCAGGAGAACCTGCTCGACTACCTCGACCCCAGGAAGTTCACGATCCTGCCCAACACCGCCGGCTGCTATACGCCGGAGGAAGCGGTGCGCACCTGCCGCCTGGCCCGGGAGGCCGGCGTCGGTGACATGGTCAAGCTCGAGGTCATCGGCGACGAGAAGACCCTGTTTCCCGACACGCCGGGAACGCTGGAGGCCGCGCGGCTTTTGGTCGAGGACGGCTTCACCGTGCTGCCGTACATCAGCGACGACGTGGTCACCGCCAAGAAGCTGGAGGACATGGGCTGCGCCGCGGTTATGCCGCTGGCGGCGCCCATCGGTTCGGGGCTGGGCATCCGCAACCCCTACAACATCCGCATCATCCAGGAGAACGTGTCCATCCCGGTGATCGTGGACGCGGGCGTGGGCACCGCCTCCGACGCCGCCATCGTCATGGAGATGGGCTGCGACGGCGTGCTCATGAACACCGCCATCGCCGGCGCCAAGGACCCGGTGCTCATGGCCGAGGCCATGAAGCAGGCCGTGGAAGCCGGGCGCAAGGCCTTCCTGGCCGGCCGCATTCCCAAGAAGCTCTACGCCACGGCCTCCAGCCCTATCGAGGGGCTACTCACCTGACCGAGGGCGCGGCCTTCAGACAGCCGTCCCTGAAGCCGTAGACTTCGACCTCAGTCGGATAGCAGACCGTTGAGATCCATCGACTTCGACCTGTATCTCGTCACCGACCGCAAAACCACCGGGGATCGTGAGCTCACATGGGTGCTGGAGCGGGCCCTGGAGGGCGGCGTGCGGGCCGTGCAGCTCCGGGAGAAGGACCTGGGCGGCGCGGCGCTGCTGGAGCTGGCCGGGGAAGTGAAGGGGCTGTGCGACCGCTACGGCGCGGAGCTCTTCATCAACGACCGCGTGGACGTGGCGCTGGCTTCGGAGGCGGCGGGCGTCCACCTCGCCGCAAATGCCCTGCCGGTCAAGGTCGCACGGGAACTACTCGGCCCCGACCGGAAGATCGGCGTCTCCACCCATTCCATGGAGGAAGCGCGAGCCGCCTCCGAAGCCGGCGCCGACTTCATCCTCTTCGGCCCCGTCTACTCCACCGCCTCCAAGCTGGCTTTCGGCGAACCCCAGGGACCCATCGCGCTCAAGGCCGTCACCGACGCCGCGTCCGTCCCGGTCTTCGCCATCGGCGGTATCAAGCGGCACCACCTCCCCGAGATCAAGGCCTACGGCACCGGACGCATAGCTCTCATCTCCGCCATCTCGGAGGCTCCCGACCCCGCGGCCGCGGCGCGGGAGATGCTGGCCGCGCTACGGTTCACCTTCACGCCGTAACGGAATGCCTCCGCGTCATCCGGAGAGGTCATCACCACCCCACATTTGAGTGTCATCCGCCGTTTGGTATATGGTTACAGCCCACGAGGAGGCACACCATGAGAGATTGGGAAGAGATCGTCCCGGAGTACGACCGCCGGATCTACGAAAAAGCCGGCTACAAGGGCAAGCAGCCCTTCGGCGAGCGGCCCGCGCTGCTGATCATCGACGTCATCACCGCCTTCACCGGAACCAGGCCGATGGAGACCCTGGACGCCATCGACGAGTTCCGGTCGAGTTGCGGCAAGGCCGCGTGGCAGGCACTGCCGCACATCCGCAAGCTCCTGGTCGCGTGCCGCAAGAGCAAGGTGCCGGTCGTCTATTCGACCTCCGATCCGGACTTCAAGGCGGTCTTCGGCAACGCCACCAAGCGCGCCGCGGAGCCCACCACCTCAAGCGACCTGGCGGTGCAGTTCCCGCAGATGATCCGTCCGCGCAAGGACGAGTGGGTGGTGCACAAGGCACGGGCCAGCGCGTTCTTCGGCACCCACCTGATCACCTATCTGACGCGCAAGAACATCGACTCGCTGATCGTCACCGGCGCCTCCACCTCCGGCTGCGTCCGCTCCACGGTCATCGACGGCTATTCCTACGGCTTCCCCGTGTTCGTGGTGGAGGAAGGCACCTTCGACCGTTCGCACTTCTCGCACCTCGTGAACCTCTACGAGATGAACAGCAAGTACGCGACGGTGGTGACCCGGGCGGAGGCGCTCGCGCACGTCGAGTCGTTGCGGGCCGTCCCGCAGCTCCGGGCGGCGCAGCGGTAAACGGAGAGAATTCAATGAGAGATCTCGGACTCAAGGACAAAGTGGTACTCATCACCGGCGGCGCCGGCGTGCTCGGCACCGCCTTCTCCCAGGGCTTTGCCGATCACGGCGCCAAGCTCGCCATCAACGACCTGAGGGAAGAGAAGGCCCTGGAGTGCATCGGCAAGCTCACGGGAGAGGTGGACGCGGTCCCCGCCTGCTGCGACGTCTCCGACGATGCCGACGTGGCCCGCATGGTGAACGGGGTCGTGGAGCGGCTCGGCCGCATCGACGTGGTGGTCAACGCCGCCGCCGTGCAGATCTACCCGCCCAAGAGCATCATCGAGATGGAGCCCGGCGAGTGGGACTTCGTGCTGGACATCTGCCTCAAGGCCGCCTACCTCACCACCCGCCACGTGGCGCCGGTGATGAAACGCCAGGGCGGCGGCAAGATCGTCAACATCGCCTCCATCGCCGGACACCGCGGCACCGCCGGCGGCTCCGCCTACAGCGCCGCCAAGGGCGGCGTCGTCATGCTCACCCGGCAGATGGCCGTGGAGCTGGGCCGGGACAACATCAACGTCAACTCCGTGAGCCCCGGCTTCACCCCCAACCGCCTCACCACCATCTACGAGTACGAGGCCATCGCCAAGGGCGCCAGCGAAGGCCCCGAGCCCGACCACACCGCCGGCGAGTTCACCCCGCCGGCCCTAGGCCGCAAGGGCGAAATCGAAGACTTCGTCGGGCCGGTGCTGTTCCTGGCCTCTCAGTGGGCCGACTACATCACGGGCGCGGACCTTCCCGTGGAAGGAGGGCGGATGGCGGCGCGGTGACGCTGTGCCATAGGGTTAGCGCATGGTTCCTACCGAGTATGTTGTCATCGGCGGCGTAGTAGCGGTGCTGGCGTTCCTTTGGATGCTGCACCGTGACATGCGGACGCTGTCGGACAGTGTTTCACGACTAGAAGGCTTGGTGGAGCGTTTGCGGGATACAGTAGCCGAACGCACCACTACGCACTGAACTACCCTCCTGAACATCCACCCATTTCCCATCTGGGGTCCTTCAGTAGTAGAGGTAACCCGAAACGATGGTTAAGCTAAAGGACTACCGCGTCCTGACCTTTGACTGCTACGGCACTCTTATCGACTGGGAGACCGGGATTTGGGACGCGCTGCAGCCGCTTATCATGCGGTGCGGCCGCTCGGACGTGACCCGGGACGGCGCCCTCCTAAGCTTCGCGAAACACGAGCATCGACACCAGCGCTCATCACCAAATTTGCGCTACCCGGATCTCTTGGCACGCGTACACCGAAGCATCGCGGAGAGTTTCGACATGACGACCAGCGAGGCGCTCGACGAAGCGTTTGGTGAATCGGTGCCCCTGTGGCCGGCATTCCCCGACACCGCGGACGCCCTTCGTATCCTCAAGCGCCATTACAAGCTCGTCATCCTCTCGAACGTGCATCGCGACGGCTTTGCGGCCTCCAACCGAAAACTCGGCGTGGATTTCGACGCCATCTACACCGCGGAGGACATCGGCTCCTACAAGCCGTCCGATGCGAACTTCGAGCACCTTCTCGCCCATCTCGAGTCCGATCTCGGGATGAACCGCGCCTATGTCCTGCACACCGCCCAAAGCCTGCACCACGACCACACGCCCGCCAAACGCTTCGGCCTCGCCAACGCCTGGATCGACCGCCAGCGACTCTCGGAGGGCGGAAGCTGGGGTGCGACGGAGAAGGTGGAGACCATACCGGAAATTGACTTCAGGTTCTTCTCGATGGACGAGATGGCCGAGGCAGTACAGGCCGAGCAGGAGTGAGCCAACTGCCGTCCGGGTGACTCGATCACGGCGCTTGCTGACACGCCCGCCCTACTGTTAAATTGGCCATTCACCCCTGACGCAGTCCCATCCTGGCCACCCTAGCTCAGATGGTAGAGCAACTGATTCGTAATCAGTAGGTCGCCGGTTCGAGTCCGGCGGGTGGCTCCAATATTTTCAATAGGTTATGTGAGATTATCGAAGGTGACTCAAATGGTGGATCACCAGTGAGTCACCACACGATCACCTTCTGCGAACCGGGCAGACTCAGTGGGGGTGGCGACCGATGAACAACTGCATAATGTTTTTCGCCGGACCTAGCTTAGCCACCGTCGGCCTCGTTCTGGACATTTTCGGTGTCTGGTGGTTGTCGCGGGGAATCATCAGAATGACTTCGCAACAGGCACTTGATCGTGTTGGGGCGGACAAAAAGGGGTGCAGGTCACCACGAATACCTAGAATACCTAGTAGTGCGATGCCGAAGTGGGGCTGACGCTCCTCTTTAGAGGCTTCTCCCTACAAATTGTCGCAACGTGGTTGACTTGGCTGACCTAGTTGTGGGCTTGGAGGCCCGGGAAGGCCCCCGGTTGACATCCGCAGACGATTGTCTGATAAACACGTCCATGCTGCCTCTGTGTTTGTGTTCCCTACCCACGGTCGAGGTGTTAAGCTAAATGTGTGGGTGCTTTCAAAATCTGATTTGAAGGGGGGCCACAAGGGCGAACCGTGCGGTGACGGTAAACATTTTAAGGAGCCACTCTATGGTAGAGAGAGATATATCGTCGGGATACAGCGGCATTGTCCGAGCTGAAGATGTCCAGACGGGTTTTCTCTTTGCGACACCTTCCTTTGTCTCGGGCATGGCGAGGGTCTTGGACCTCTTCGGTCAGTTCGACGTGTACAATACGAGCGAAACACCCGAACTCGCGGATTCCAAGGCCATATATTGCGATTTCAGGGTAGTCGGGCAGGACCTGAGACATGTTCTGGAGGTAGTGTATCAACAGGAGCCCGAACTGAATCGCCATCAATGGGAACTTGCCTTCTCGGAGCTCGTGCATGCCGGACGACAAGGACACCAATATACCCTCTCAATCTGAGCCCACGCCGGAGATTGGCAAAAGGTCACCTTCTGCGAAAGTCACTGTGACTGAGCAGAAGATGACCTTTCAACTCTCGGAGGGTCCTCTACCGCCTCCAGACATCCTCGAAGCCTACGATAGAGTGGTACCCAATGGCGCTGACCGGATCATGGCCTTGGCCGAGAGACAATCACAGCACCGGCAGGACATGGAAGCCAAGGTCATTGACGGGAATGTATGGGCGCAAAGGTTCGGTGTGATCGCAACCTTTACACTCACGTTTACCGCTATGATCCTCGGCGCACTCTTGGTGTTCCTTGGTAAGAATGCCTACTTCGGCTCTCTTCTGAGCTTCGCCGGCCTCGGTGGCGCCCTAATCTCGCGGATATTGGGTCGAAAAGCCCAAGATCGCGAACGCCAAAAGAAATCTGAACCATTCCGCGACGCTAACACGACGGGATGTTGACCCGCTCTAGTTGTGTCGCCACACTGTCCTTCCTCACCTCGGCCTTGTCCGCCGGGCTGCGGATGGTCACAAGGCGGTCCAGGTCCGGCGGGTGATTCCGGGTAGCGCCGCGTCACGTCAACGCCTCCAGCGAGGAACAGAGATTGATCCTCCCGCGGTTTGGCGGCCGGCGCTTCGGCGGCGAGGATGCCCACAGCACCAGCCCATCGCGGTTCTTATACTCGCCCAACGTGACGATTTTCCCGTCAACGCATGTCCGCCGCGTCCGGCCGGTTGGAGAGAACGGCCGCGGCCGGTCGTCTACTGTGCGCAGCTTCAGCACGTACAGTCCGCCGGCAGCCGGTTCACTCAACCCTCCAGGCCCCCCAGTCTCCGGGCTTCCTTGGGCTTGACCCCGGCGTCTCGCACGGTCTTGAACGCTTGCGCCCGCCTCGACACTGCCCGCGAGCGCCCATCTTCATCCGATGCCCTCATTGCCTCCAGGGAGAACATGCCCGAGGGGTCCAACTTCGCCCGGGCCTCGGCCTGGATCACCGCGGCGAGGGGTTGCACGGTTCCCGCCCGAAAGCGCCGCCACGCTTCACGCTGGCCCGCCCCGTCGCCGCGTTCGGCGAAGAGTGCAAAGTATCGACGCCGGCGACAATGGCGACGTCCTTCAACGTCGAAGCCCACAGACCGTCCATCCCGTCCGCGAAGGCGGCCAGGAAGGTATCGAACCCGGCGAGGCTGGCGGCCGGTGCGGTTGGGTCCGTCAACCGATGAAGGATGCCCGCGAGGTTCGGCGCCTGCCGTCACCGTTGATGGCCTGATCGTCCAATTCATCGGACAGTGCCAGGGAGACGTTCTCCCTCAGCGCAGCCTCGAAATTCTGTTGACCCACGGCCGCGATGTCCTCAAGAGTCAGCTCCAACCGGGCCGCGACCCTCTTCGGCGTCGCCGTGGTCACATCGAACATCGCAGCCGTGGCCGGTGCATCGGTAGACTTCGCCCTTGCCCCGGCCGTTACGCTGGTGCGGATGGTCGCCGACGCATAGGTCCCCGACCCCACCATCGGCATTTCGATGCCCAGCCGCGCCGCGTTGGACGGAGCGAATACCGCCGGCCGAATCAGGTCCAGGTTGACCCCCACGGTTCCCGGCGATTCGGAGACGGTCCGCTGTTCGGTGTTGCGTCGCGGGGTATCCCACAGTTCCAGCGGGATTCCTTCGACGCCGGCCACCTCGCACAGTTCCTTTTCGGCTCCCGTCACCAACTACCCGCGCACTCGTGCAACAAAGTAGTTCCCGAGCTGCGTACGGGAGCGAAGCTCCAGCCGCTCGCGGTTCTCGCCGTCCTGGTGAACCTACGTGCTGCGCAGACGGTCGTCTTGCTCTTCGGAAGCGATGGCCGCTTGTAGACGGCTCTCCGATTCCCGAAGCTCGGTCATGAGCGCCGTTTGCTCGGTTGCAACCTCTTCCGTTCGGGCCTCGCCCTCCAGGGCGCTGATCTCCCCGAGGCGCTGGCGGATCTCCGAACGGCGAAGCTCGATTTTCTGTCTCGTGGTCATTGGGTCATCCTCCGACTAGTGTTAAACCGCCGCCCAACGGCGCATACACGTAAATGGTTTCGTCCTCGGGTGCCTCAACCTCGCTCCCCGCGCCTACCGCCAGCACACTGGCGCTCAGCCAGTCAATGCGCCGCGCTTCCGCGAACGCTCCAGGGAGCAATTGTTGTTCTTGTCATCGTCAACAACGGCCTCGGCAATGGATTGCCGAAGGGCCAGACTCTCGGCCGGCCTCAACCGCCCCTCGATCACCTCACGCTGAAACGCCCTGATATCCCGTGTTCCATCTGGCCCTTCCCATAGGCCGCCACGTGATTTCCTACGACGCGCCCCCGCTGAGTAGAGCCTGCTCAACTTCCTTCCGCTGGTAGCGGTCGGCCAGGACCTCGCGGGCATCCGCGTCGGCGCTCCATGCCATCACATGCTTGAAGAACTCGCCGGCGTCCGCCCACTTCTCGCCCACGGGGACGAGCTCCCCGCGCTCGCCCATCAACTCGTAACGGTTGCCCACGCCGTCCATGAGGCCGCGTGTCCTCAAGTCCGGTTCCTTCGGCCAGCCGCCGGTTACGAGTAGCAGGCCCGTCGCCGGGTAGTAGAGTGCCGCGGCGCACGCGCTGGTGCTTCCGCCGATGTCGATTCCGAGATACGCAGGTCCCGAGGCTTCGGCCGAAAGCCCTTGAACGGCGTCCCATTCATCCACGGTGACGATGGGCTCCCGGTTCGGGTCCTGCGGGATGTTCATCTCTTCGGCCAGGAAGGTTCTGCGGTATGAGCGGTCAACCTGAGCCTTCCGACACATCGCCCGCATGTGCTCCAGGTCCTTGATGGTCCCGAGCCCGGGGTTACCTCGCTTCCACTGCTCTTCATCGTCCAGCCGAGCGCCCTTGTCCGGCGCGTAGTGGTGAACGACCACGGCCGGGTCCTCGGCCCGGTCAATCAACGGCTGCGTGAAGATCCCGTTTCCGTAGATGGTCAAGTAGACCACCTTTCCCCGGCGCGCCCCGGTCGCCCCGATGGTCGTTTCCACGAGGCTCCGGTGCTTCTCGGCCATCTTCCCGGCCTCATCGATCAACACTAGGTCGAACCCGCCTGCGATTCCCGCCTCGATGCCGGCCAGGATGGTCAACTCGGAACCGTCCTCGGTCTCGACCTTCCCCCCGGCGCGGGCTCCGAAGGAACTTGAGGCCCTGGAAGTTCGACGCCAGGGAGATGTCCTCAACCGCCTTCTTGGTCTCGGCCGCCTTGCCCCTGTCCAGCGAAACCACTGCGATCCGCTGACCGGGCCGCTTGAAGGGCGCGCCCTCGGCGAGGTGGACAAGGGCGAGCATGGCAATCCCGCCGGTCTTGCGGTTCTTCCGGGCAGTGGACAACAGCCCTTCCTTAACCCCGGCGCCATCACATCCCGGACGAACTTCACCAAGAACGGCGGCGCGACCATCGGACGACCGGCCAGGGGATGGCCTGCCGGCGTCACCAGTTCGCGGCTCCAGGTCTCGATCGCCTCACCAAGGTCGGCGGGCCAGGAGTGCACAGGAGCGGGCTTGCGAGGCTCGGCCAGCCTGCTTCCGCGCCTTCGCCGTGCGCTCTCACACTGGCACTGGCGGCGTTTTTCGGGGTCCTTGTACGGCATAGGGTCGACTCGAATCGACATCGGGGAGAGCGATAGTCAACCGCACGGTGTGGGCTTCCGCCGCCCTGCGTCATGCAGGGTCCCAAGCCTGCCGGTGTGCTGCGTCAACCGTTTCCTCCATGCGCCATCCGCTGGCGTCCTAGTGCATCCGTATCCCGGTGCTGGACCTCGCTCGCCCCTTCCCGAAACGAAAAAGCCCGACAAGGAAAATCCTTATCGGGCTCAAGGGTAAGCGATGGAATGGACGCCCCCTCCCGACGGCATCGAAATGTGCCAAGGTGGCGGTAGTATGAACGCCACGACGAAGGAGGAGGCATCCATGGAAAAGGTTACCATGATCGGGATCGACTTGGCGAAGCGAAGCTTTC
>JAJDTQ010000136.1 GCA_022827045.1 Candidatus Binatia bacterium | reverse complement strand
CCCCAGTGCCCGCGATGCCGCGCACTGAAACAAGAGACTCGCGAAGCGATCTCCCGATTCGAAGACGGTACGATCCAGTATCTCGTGGCCAACATCCGTCAGAGCCAGGGCCGGCGGTTTGCAGCCAAGCATCGCGTTGGTCACATTACCCTATTGCTCTTCGATGGAAATGGCCGTCGTCGCGGCATGCTTGCGGGCGAGAGAAAAAGTGATGTTCTGGTCCATGAGTTCCGGAAACTGATACGGACCTCCGGCAAGGAATAACCCGGAGGGTTAATCGGCCTTGGTGCGCACGCGCCAGCGTTGGTACCTGGCGCGGGCCTCGTCGCAGTTCTCCAGGGTCAGCCGCCGTATGAGGTGCACCGGGCGGCCGCCTCCGCCCTCACGCGAGTCACCGCCCGCCACGGTCACGCACAGCTTTGGCGCCGCCTTGGCAACGATCTCGCCGTTGGCGTTCATCGAGAAGCCCTGCCCCGACGATCCGTCACACTTCGCCAGACCCAGCCGGGCGCCCGTCTCGGCCGTCGCCGTCATGCATACGTCGAAGCCCGGCATGTGGAACCGTCCCGCCTTGATGGCGTCACTGTCGAACCCCTGGTCGACGCCGATCTGCCCCTGATAGCTGTAGCAACTGTGGGCCTGAAGCCCCCTGTCGGGCTTGGCACGCTGCTTGTAGCCGCGGATGTCCAGGCAAAAACCCCGCTGGTCGTCCAGCCGGTCGACCAGCAATACCTCCACGGTTTCGCCCGCGTACGTCGAGCCGGCAAGCGGAGCGCCAGCGAGCATGGCCACCAGAATGAGTCCAAGGAATTTCATGGAGCCTCCGTTCGTAGTCAAAGGGTTCAACTTCCAGGTTCCACCAACCGTGCCGACGCACGTTTACACTCATTAGACGAGGGGATGTTTCTTCCCGAGTTTCAGCAGGCGTGCGGCCGTGCCTCCCAGGATACCCTCCTTGATCTGCTCCGAAAGCTCCAGGCTCCTGACGGTGTTGATATACTCACGGATGGCTTGGTTGCCTTTGCCTCCCTGGGTGCTCACGCCGGTGAAGTTCTGCGGATAGTCGGTGGCGAACACGAGCCTGTCCGGGCGGATGCCGAGGAGGCCGCAACGGAAGGCCGTAATCCCGCCCTCGAAACCCGAGATGTCAAAGTAGAGCCGGTCGAAGTATTCCCCGAACGGATGTTTCAAGGTGCCGAACCGGTGCTCCATGGCCACGAGCCGGTCCTTGAGCGCGGCGATGCCGCCCCCGAAGTGCCCGATGACGAAGTCGAGTTCCGGATGCCGATCAAGCACTCCTCCAGCGATCAGGCGTATGGTCGCGATTGTGAGATCGATCTCCCTGCCGATGATGCGCGGCAGGTCGTAGCCCTGAATGGAATCATACCCCTTGGGCACCAGCGCGGGGTGCACGAAGATCGGAACGCCGAGCCGTGCCACCCGCTCGTAGAACCGGTCCAGCTCCGGCGCGTCGAGAAAGAGGCCGCTCACCTGTGAGGTGATGGTGACGCCGTGGAGCCCGCGCTCCAAGATCGCTCGGTCCAGTTCGTCTAGAGCCTTGTCGCCTTCAAGCACAGGCGCATGCGCCAGCCCGGCGAACCGCCCGTCGTACCGTCGTTCCAGCTCCGCGTAACTGTCGTTGATGACTCTGCAATCCTCCAGGCTGCCCTCCCACCCCAAATGGCAGGATACCACCGACACGTCCACCCCGGCCTCATCCATGTCCCGAAGCTGCGCCTCGGCGTCGTAGAGCTTGGCGTGAAGGGTCATCCGCGGCACCCCGCCCTCGGTGGCCACGGCGACCTTGTCGGAGTAGAGACCCTTGTCTCGGGCGAGTTGCTCCGGAACGTAGTGGTGCTGGAAGTCTACGATCAATTTATCGGTGCTCTACGCGGGCGCTTCGGATTCTTTGCGGGCCTTGTCGGTGAAACACGGACCTCCCACTCGTCGTCGGGCAACGAGAGGAATTGCAATGCTTCAAGGCCTTTGTCGAGCGCCGAGTCAGAACGGCGGCGGTACACCGCGTTGAGCTGTTCCGTCACCCGTTTCGCGGGCAACACCGGTGTCTCGGCAGGAGTTTCGTCGGTCTTCATGCTTCATCCCGTTGCTGGCCGCGTGTATCGAGTGTGACGGTACGTGTCCAGCCGCGCCAGCTTCTCTGCAAGCCGGTCCTGCTCCAACTCAAGCTCATACTGACTTTGTAGGCCCATCCAGAACTCGGCGGAGTTCTGGAAGAAACGGGACAACAACAGCGCCGTCTCGGCGGTAATGGCTCGCTGGCCGTGGACGATGGCGTGTATCCGCCGAACATCGACGCCGATCGCTTTCGCGAGCCGGTACTGTGTGATCCCCAATGGCCGGAGAAATTCATCGTTGAGTATTTCCCCTGGATGAATAGGGGGGAGCTTCCTCTTCTGCGGATCATGAGATCGAGTCATCGCTTTCGCCTCTTGCTGTCAGTGGTAGTCGACCAATTCCACTTGGTAGGCATCGCCGTGTCGCCAGACAAAGCACAGTCGCCACTGGTCGTTGACGCGGATGCTGTACTGACCCTTACGGTCGCCCGTGAGAGCCTCCAACCGGTTGCTAGGCGGCACCCTAAGATCATTCAGGTCCCGCGCATTATTGAGGATCATGAGCTTTTGTTGGGTCCTTCGCTGGACGCTCAGCGAAAACCGGCCTACCTGGCGCCGTTCCGCAATAGCCCGGGTGTCCTTGTTGCGGAAGCTCTTGATCACGAAACAACATAGCGTTATGTACTATTAGCGTCAACCGCTAATAGCGGTTGACCGATGAGGCGCCACTTGAAAGGGAAAACGACAAGCACTAGCATTGGTTTGACGTTCGGGAGGAACGCAGTGGGCGGTAAAGTCAAAGAGGCTGGCACGTAAAGGCCAAGTTATTTGAAGGTCCTTGGAATTGGTTCCGCCATGAATACCACCAATGCGGTCATCCCCAGCACCTGCTGGGAGTGCAGCGCCCATTGCGGATCGCTGGTCACCGTCGAGGACGGGCGGGTGACCAAGGTGTCGCCTTACCCGGAGCATCCGGCGTCGCTGGGGGCGTTCTGCGTAAAGGGGATACGGGGATTGCCGGAGCTGACCTACCATCCGGATCGGGTGCTGTACCCGATGAAGCGCACCGGGCCACGGGGCGGAGGACGGTGGGAGCGGGTGTCGTGGGACGAGGCGCTGGACGAGATGGCGGAGGCGATGCTGGCGGTGCGCGAGCGGTACGGGCCGGGTGCGCTGTGCGGGGCGGTGAGCAACGCGCACTTCAGCCGCGGGGTGATGCTTGCGCTATTGCTGCGTGCTTTCGGGTCGCCGAACTGGATGATGAACCAGGACCTGTGCGGCGGGTGCCGGGCGCTGAGCGACCGGATCACGGGGCTGGCCATCAGCAAGGGCGAGGATATCGACAACACCCGTTGCGCGCTCGTGGTGGGGCGCAATCCGTATGCGGCCGATCCGCCGCAGTGGCAGGCGCTCAAGCGGGCCAAGGCGAAGGGCGCGAGCGTCGTCGTCATCGATCCCGGCGAAACGCCGGCGGCCACCATGGCCGACCTGTGGCTGCGGCCGCGGCCGGGAACGGACGCCGCCATCGGGCTGGCGATGATCCACTGGCTGGTGGAGCACGGTCGCTACGACCGTGATTTCGTGGAGCGCTGGTGCCACGGCTTCGATGCGTTGGCGGAGCGAGCGGCTCGGTATCCGGCGGAGCGCGCCGCTGAGCTTACCGGCGTGCCGGCGGCGGACATCGAACGTGCCGCCGAGCTCTACGCCGACGGCCCGTCCTGCTTCGTGAGCGGACACGGCATCGACGCCTTCAGCGCCGGGGTCCAGACCTTCCGGGCGTTCCACTGTCTGGTGGCCATCAGCGGCAACCTGGACCGCGAGGGCGGTAACCGGCGCGTCAAGAAGCCCGCGGGATTCACCAACTACATCGAGGTGCTGCACAAGCCCGAGTTCCGGCTGCCTTTGGATGTGGAAAACCAGACCATCGGCGCGGACCGGTTCCCGCTGTGGGCGGGGCCCGAGGGCTGGCAGACGGCGTGCCACAATCCGTCGGTCATCGAGGCGGTGCTCAGCGGCAAGCCCTATCCGGTGCGCGCCATGTACGTCAGCGGCGTGAACATCGTGGTGACCTATCCCGACACGCAGAAGACCCTGGCGGCGCTCAAGTCCCTGGACTTCCTCGCGGTGGCCACCCACATGATGACGCCCACGGCCGAGTACGCGGACATCGTGCTGCCCAAGACCACGGGGCTGGAGGACGAGGAGGTTTCGCTGGAAGGTTCCGGGCCGTGCCTGAGCCTCATCCAGCCGGCGGTGGAGCCGCTGGGAGAGGCGCGTGGCGACTTCCGCATCGCCCACGACCTTGCCCGGCGCATCGAAGCCCGTGGCGTCACCGAGGCACGGCGTTTCATTCCTTGGGAGACCAAGCGCGAGTTCAACGAGTTCCTGCTGGGGGACTGCGGCGTCACCGTGGAACAGATGCGGGAGAAGGGGTACGCGAACTTTCCGTTCACCTACGGCGACTTCGAGAAGGCCGGGTTCAAGACCAAGACCGGCAAGGTGGAGCTCTATTCCGAGCGGCTGGCTGAGCTGGGGCTGGACCCGCTGCCCGACTACACGCCCACCCGTGCGGAGCGCGAGACGCCCGCGGTGCGTGGCGCCTATCCTCTGACGCTGCTTACCGGAGTGCGGGAGCGCACCTACCACCACTCGCGCTTCCGCGACCAGGGCTGGGCGCGCAAGGTCTCGCCGGACCCGTGGCTGCAACTGCACCCGGAGACGGCGACGCGCTACCGTTTGGCCGAGGACGACTGGGTATGGGTGGAGACCGCCGGCGGTCCGGGCCGTTGCCGGTTGAAGGTCCGCGTCACTGAGGCCACGCTGCCTGGGGTGGTGCGCACCGGCATGGGCTGGTGGTACCCGGAGGCGGAAGGCCCGCACCGCGGCGCGCTGGAGGTGAACATCAACGCCGCCATGCGCTATGATGGGCCGTGGGATCCGGTGACAGGATCGGCGGACACCCGCGGGCTGCCGTGCCGGATCGCCAAGGTGGAAACCTTGTGAATCAATGAAGTAAACTGGGGCCGAATTTCGGAGGAAGAGCCATGCCGAAAAGAGTCAGACAACCGGCCGTGCTGAGCCAGCCCGTGGTGGACCCCGCGGCGTGGACGGCGGAGGATCTGGACGCCGATCGGAGTTGGATCTACCAACTCACCGAGAGCGATATCGCGGAGCTGGACGCGGCTGTGGCGCGGGTCGAGGAACGCGGGCTCGAAGTCATGGACATCCACCGGGACGACTTCGTGCTCCCGAACCTGGCGGACAAGCTCGATGAGGTCGCCGACGAGGTGATCGACGGCCGCGGCATAGGGCTCATACGGGGCGTGCCGGTGGACCGCTACAGCCGCTTGCAGGCAGGCATTGCTTTCTGGGGAATCGGCACCTACCTGGGTGTGCCCGTGTCCCAGAACGCCAAGGGGCACCTGTTGGGCCACGTTGCCGATCTCGGCTCGCACTCTCTCAAGAACCCGAAGCATCGCGGCTACCAGACCCACGACATGCTGCCGTTCCACTGCGACTCCAGCGACGTGGTGGTGCTGATGTGCCTTCACCCCGCCAAGTCCGGCGGCTTGAGCCGCTTCACCAGTGCCCTCAACGTCTACAACGAGATGTTGAAGCGCCGCCCCGAGCTGGTGCCGGAACTGGCCGCCCCCATCTACCGCGACCGGCGCGGCGAGATCCCGGTGGGCAAGGATCCATGGTGGCAGCTCCCGGTGTTCAACTTCTACGAGGGGTATCTGACTGTGAACGTGGGCGGCACGTACATTCGCTCGGCGCAGCGTTTCGAGGAGCTGCCGCGCCACTCGGAGGCGTTGAGGGAGGCCCTGGATCTCTGCAGCCACCTCTGTGACGAGCTGTCGTACGACATGGAGTTCCTGCAGGGAGACGTGCAGATCCTGCACAACCACGTCACCTGCCACTCGCGCACCGAGTTCGAGGACTACCCCGAGCCCGAGCGCAGGCGTAACCTCCTGCGCCTGTGGCTCGCCACCCCCGAAGGGCGGCCGCTGCCGCCCACCTATCGCGACCGCTACGGCCACCTGAACGACGGCGAGCGGCCGGGCGGCGGCATCGTGGTGCCGGGGACCGTGTACACGGCGCCGTTGTATCCGGAGTAGGGAGAGGGGCTAGTACGGCCGGCAGAGCCGGTCGCGGCCGCCCCAGATGTCGATGCCGCCGGCGATGACGTCGCGGGCTTCCATGGTCAATGGGGCGCCGGCGGCCACGTAGGGCGCGCCGGGGTAGCCGATGAGTTGCAACTGGTCGTAGGCGCCCACCACGCGGTCGGCCGCGGGCAGCTCCACCACGATGTCGCGGTTGCCGGTGCTGATCACGGCGTCCGCCTCCTTCTCGTAGTAGAGCAGCGGAGCGTCCGCGCCGTCCTTGCCGCCGTACTCGTAGGTGACGAGGACGGTCTTGATACCCTTCTCCTCGCACCCTTTCACCGTCAGCATGACCTCGATGAAGGCGTTGCCTGAGCCGGTGCGCGTGATCAGGGCGGCGTCGGCGCCGAGAGACATGGCCACCCGCACGGCGTTGTGGGCGGCGATCTCCTTCTCTCGGGAGGTCTCGAAGCCGATGCGCTCGAGGATGACGCCCGCGAACCGGTAGCGCTTGTCGCGCAGGAGCCCCAGGACTAGGGGCTGGTGCTGCCAGTTCCAAGTGATCGGGTGGTAGCTGACGGTGCGGATGGTGCTGGGGGTGATGGCGCCGTCGGTCAGCTCGTTGGGATGGACTACCGTGGACAGCGATTCCTGCACGGGGAAACCGTAGTAGGCGACGTTGGACGGCCGGTTGTCGGGTTCGGTGAACACGCCGATGATGACCACGGCGCACGGGAGATCGTCTCCGGCGGCGTCGGGGTCGTGGATTTCCACACTGTCGGGCGCAAGCCCCGTGGTGGTCTCGGCCAGGCGTAGCGCCGTGCCGAACTCCGCACGCTGGATGGCCTGATGCGCCTCGTAGGCGGACAGTCCGTCCTCCAGGTCCAGGGTCATGACGAGGTTGTTCAGGGAGCTGAACGGAGTCATGTCGGCGCCCGGTCCCCACATGTCCAGGATGGCGCTGCGCTGGGCGGTGGTGCCGGTGCGGACGGTGCCCTCGTAGGCGACGGCCGTGACCAGCGCCATGCCCGACAGCCGGTGGGTGCGGCCCTGGCCCACGGGGGCCACCGGCCCCAGAATTCCTGGAAATACCTGTCCGGTGCCGGAGGTCTTGATGCGCGGCTCCACCACGTCGCGGATGCCCGTTACCCGCGCCTTTTCGCCGGGGCGCACGACGTCGAAGGCGGCGGAACGCACGCGGGGATCCTGCTCCGCGAGGGCCGCGAGCCCTTCGGCATCCACCTCCAGGACGCCGGAGGAATAGCGCGTGTCGCGGCCGAGGCGGATGTCGCCTACGCGGTACTCGGCCAGTTCAAGGGCTGTCATAGTTGATTCCCGCGTCCGTCATTCGCGCGGAACGGGGCTGTGTCGTGTGCAAGCCCATTCGCTCTGGGAGAGGGTGGCCGAAGCACCCTCACCCCAACCCCCTCCCAGAGGGAGAGGGGGTCCACTGCCATTCCACGCCCACGTCAGTGCATGTGCTGGCCGCCGTCCACGCTGATGGACTGGCCGGTGACGAAGTCGCTGTCGTCGGACGACAGGAAGATGACCGTGCCCACCAGGTCGTCCGGGTACTGGTCGCGCTGGAATGCCCGGCTCTTGCGCCGGTTCTCCAGTTGTTGGGGGGTGGTGACGCCGTCCTGGTTGTCGCTCGATATGGTGAGGCCGGGCATGATGGCGTTGACGCTGATCCCGTCGGGTCCGATTTCCCGCGCCAGCGCGCGGGTGAATCCCAGCACGCCGGCCTTGGACGTGACGTAGTGCAGGAACATCGGCGTC
>JAJDTQ010000274.1 GCA_022827045.1 Candidatus Binatia bacterium | reverse complement strand
GCTCTCCGGCTACTGGGAGCAGGTGCGCAACCTCTATCGCGCTTTCGAGAGCGAGTTCCGCGCGGGTACGTCGGATGTCTACAACCACGAGATCCCGGGCGGCCAGTACACCAACTTGCGCGAGCAGGCGCGGGCACTGGGTATCGACAACCAGCGCTGGCCGGAGGTGTCGCGGGCTTTCGCCCGAGTCAACCGCATGTTCGGCGACATCGTGAAGGTCACCCCGTCCTCCAAGGTGGTGGGCGATATGGCGCTGATGATGGTGACGGGCGGTCTGACGCCCGAAGACGTGGCCGACCCCGAGCGCGAGATCGCTTTTCCGGAATCGGTGGTCTCGCTGTTCGCGGGCGAGTTGGGGCAGCCCCACGGCGGTTTCCCGCCCGCCCTGCAGGAGAAGATCCTCAAGGGGCGGGCGCCGATCACGGTGCGGCCCGGCTCGGTGTTGCCGGACGCCGACCTCGCCGCCGGGCGCGAGGAAGCCGAAAAGAAGGCCCAGCGCCCGATCAGCGATGCCGATTTCGCATCCTGGCTGATGTACCCGAAGGTCTTCACCGACTACGCGGCCGCGCGCCGCAAGTACAGCGACGTCAGCGTGCTGCCGACGCCGGTTTATTTCTACGGCATGGAGGCGGGCGAGGAGATCGCCGTCGACATCGATCGCGGGCGCACCCTGTTCATTCGCTATCTCGCCTGCAGCGACACCGACCGCAAGGGCGAATGCACGGTCTTCTTCGAGTTGAACGGACAGCCCCGGACCGTTCGCGTCGTCGACCGCGGCGCCGCCGTCGCGGGCATGGAGCTGCCCAAGGCCGAGGAAGGCAACCCCGGCCACGTCGGCGCGCCCATGCCGGGAATGGTGGTCAAGGTGTTCTTCGCCGAAGGCGAGGCGGTGGAGGAAGGCGACGTGCTGGTGGCCATCGAGGCGATGAAGATGGAAACCCTGATCCGCGCCGAGCACGGCGGCGTCGTCCAAAAGGTCATAGCGCCGGCCGGCACCACGGTCGACACCAAGGATCTGCTGGTCGTCATCGACGCCGCGGGGTGAGGTGAATTTGAGAATCTGGTATATTGGTGTTATGATGTATTGGTGTTTTCACGAACGGAGTGTGTGACGCATGACACGCTTGACCATTACCTTGGCGGACCGAACGCACCGCGCCTTGAAGGAGGCGGCGGCACGGCAGGGTCGTTCCATGGCGGCGATTATTGAAGAGAGCCTTGAAATGAGGGGTATCCGGCCCCTGGAGAGTGCCCGGGAGATCGTCGCCAGCGTACGGGAGCGGTCTGCTCTCGACGCCGATGCCGCTATGGCGCTGGCGGTCAATGAGACAAGGCTTCATCGGAAGGGGCGGTAGCGCTGCCTGCCCGGCGACGACGGCGGGGTCGGTGAATGCCGAGAATTTGCGTTGTCGACACCAACGTCGTCGTGTCGGGTTTGATCGCCGCGGGTTTAAGCAGCCCGCCGGCGCGAATTCTGAACGCGATGCTCGACGGCAACCTGATGTACCTGATGTCGCACCAACTACTCGACGAATACGCTGCCGTACTGGGTCGACCGGCGATTGTCCGGATCCATGGGCTCACCCCGGACACAATTGACCGGTTGCTAACGGAGTTGGTTGCGAACTCCATTTGGCGCGAGCCCGATCCCATCGCCGGCGCTCCGGACCCTGGAGACGACCACCTGTGGGCGTTGCTCGCTTGTGAACCAACGGCCCAACTGGTGACAGGTGACCGGCTGCTCCTGGAAAACCCGCCTAGGGGTGTCTCGGCAGTTTCGCCTCGCGCGCTGGTGGATGCTCTTCTGGAGTGAAGACATGATTGCCACGCATTATCAGCCGGCTTGTGGCTGCCGAGGAGCCCGTCGATGATACGAGTCAGCAACCTGGAGAAGGTCTACGAAACCGCGGAGCGGGACGCCGTGCGCGCGCTGGCGGGGATTGATTTCCAGGTCGAGGAAGGGGAGTTCTATGTTCTCCTGGGGCCGTCCGGGTGCGGCAAGAGCACGACGCTGCGCTGCATCGCGGGCTTTGAGGAACCCACCGGCGGCATGATCCAGATCGGCGACCAGGTGGTGTTCTCCGGCGCGGACGGGATCAACGTGCCGCCGGCCAAGCGGGACTTCGGCATCGTGTTCCAGTCCTATGCCATCTGGCCGCACATGGACGTGTTCCACAACGTCTCGTTCCCGCTGGTGCACGGGCAGGGGAGCCGGCCGCCGCGCCGGGTGGTGCGGGAGCGGGTGATGCGGGCGTTGGAGCTGACCCAGCTTCAGGATCTGGCCGACCGTCCAGCACCGTTTCTGAGCGGCGGCCAGCAGCAGCGGGTGGCCCTGGCCCGGGCGCTGGTGCGGGAGCCTGGCGTGCTGCTGCTCGACGAGCCGCTCAGCAACCTGGACGCCAAGCTCCGGGAGGAGATGCGGATGCAGATCCGCGACATCACCAAGCGGCTCAACATCACCAGCATCTACGTCACCCACGACCAACTGGAAGCCCTCACCATGGCCGACCGCGTCTCGGTCATGAGCCTCGGCGAGATCATGCAGGAAGACTCGCCGCTGGAGATCTACAAGCACCCCTCGGGCCAGTTCGTGGCCCAGTTCATCGGCGTCGCCAACCTGATCCCGGGCCGCATTGAGTCCGTCGACGATGGCCACATGGGGCGGGTGGCGACGGCCGTGGGCGCTTTCACCAGCACCCTGTCTCCGGGACTACGGTCCGGGGATCAGGTGTCCCTGATGATCCGCCCGGAGGACGGGGTCGTTCAGGCGGACGACGCGGAGAACCCGGACAACGTCGTTCGTGGCGAGGTCAACTCCGTGGTTTTCGTGGGCGAGATGCTGGACTGCACCCTGACCCTGCCGGGGCTGGACATGCGCGTCAAGGTCCATCCCTCCACCATACTGACGGTGGGCGAGACGGTGGCGGTTCATGTGCCGCCGGAACGCTGCCACGCCATCGCGGGAGCCGGCTGAGCGTGAGGCCCGGCGGGGCGCGGAATAGACTCGTTTCGGATTCCAATACAGAAGGAGACAACTTGTGATCATCGACATCCACAACCACATCGTCGCGGGCGAGGAGTTGAGCCGCTACCAGGCGAGCCTCATCAACAGCCGGGGCTTCCACGGCAAGCGCAAGTCTCCAGTCACCGAGGAAAGCATCAGGACGGCCACTTGGAACGGCCACAAGCACACCGAGGTGCTGGACCAGGTGGGCACCGACATGGCGTTCATCTCGCCACGTCCGTACACCATGATGCACTCGGAGAAGCCCGAGAAGATCGTCCGCTGGTACTGCGAGGCCGTCAACGACGCCATCGCGCTCCAGGTCAAGGTCGAGCCCGCCCGGTTCCGCGGCATCGCCGGCCTGCCGCAGAATGCCGGCGTCGGCCCCGAGAATACCTTCGAGGAGATCGACCGCTGCATCAACGAGCTGGGCATGGTGGGCATCATGGTCAACCCCGACCCCGGAGAGGGAGACGGCATGACGCCGGGCATGGGCGACGAGTACTGGTATCCCCTTTACGAGAAGATGGTGGCCATGGACATCCCGGGCCTGATCCATCCCACGGCTTGCCGGAACCAGCGTGAATCGTTCCACGGCCACTTCATCACCGAGGAAAGCATCGCCATCCTCTCGCTGCTGAACTCCAACGTCTTCACCGACTTCCCCGGCCTGAAGCTCATCGTCTCCCACGGCGGCGGATCGGTCCCCTACCAGGTGGGACGCTGGCGCTCCCAACTCCGCGGCCCCAACAACACCGAGAACTTCGACGACCGCCTGCGCCAGCTCTACTTCGACTCCGCCCTCTACAACACCGAATCCCTGGAACTGCTCTTCAAGGTCGCCACGCCCCACCGCTGCCTCTTCGGCAGCGAACGCCCCGGCGCCGGCTCCAAGCCCAACCCCCGCACCGGCCGCTGGTACGACGACGTCAAGTCGCTCATCGAGGAGATGGACTGGCTGAGCGACGAGGAGAAGGCGGGGATCCTGGGAGGGAATGCGGAGAAGGTGTTCAGCCGGTTCGAGGCGTAGGATGGACGTATGTCACGCACCACCATCAACATTGATGACGAGGCGTGCGCCGAAGTGATGCGCCGCTATGGCCTGACTACGAAGCGCGAGGCGGTGAATTTTGCGCTCCGAGCCCTTGCGAGAGAGCGCATAAGCAAGGACGAGGCCCGGCGTCTTCGTGGATCGGGATGGAAAGGTGACCTAGGCGACATGCGGCGCAGTCGTACAGCGCGATTCTGAGCGATACATCGTTTGAATCCAGCGACGGATACCGGGGAGGGAGAGTGCAACAAACTGATTATCGAGGCCGGGATTGTTGGTGAGGAAGATACCGCGCTTCCATTCCGCGATGCACCATCTCGGCGGCATAGGCTGCTCGGTACCTGATGACCGCGTCTCCGTGGGGCACTAATCAGTAGGCGTCCAGGTTAACCTGACCTTCAGGCCGTTCAGGTGTGTCCAGGGAAGAAGCCGCTGGTGCTGCAGCATGCCGACCACGATGCCCGGAGCAATCCCCTGCTCATCGGCAAATTCCTGAACGGCCACTTCACTGAACAGTGGTGCGGCAATGAATTGCTCCCATGGACGTTGAGGGATCAGGATGTTGGATGCCCACTCATTAGCCTCTGCCTCCAATCCGGCGTCTTCTCCAAAAGCCTCGTCAACAAAAATTTGTTTCTTGCTGTGAAGCAGAACATGCGCGGCTTCATGGAAGAAGCTAAACCATAGATGGTCATCGGACTTGTGGCGCGCACTTAGCTGAATAACGGCTTTCCTTGGCGTGAGCCATCTGGCCGCACCGCTGAGCGCTGTTTTTGGCAGCGGAGGGACCAACGCCAGCGCAACGCCCGCCTCATTGCATAGCCTTTCCGTCTGTTGCAGTGCCGCTCCAACCGGTTGACGTGTCAGGCCGCGGATGTCCCGAACCGCCTGCCTGAATCGGCGTTCGTTGTATTCTGCACAATCCTGGCGTTCCGCTTCGATCTCACCGAGGCGCAGCCAAGTAACCAATGCAGCTTTGTTGCTCTTAAAGCTTGGGGAGTGACGAAAGGCGACGTTCGCGAGGCTGTAGCGGCCGATCCAGGCGTCGATTGAACCAACACCGAAGAACGCGAGCAACTTCGATACGGCATCGGCATCCGATTCCGGGCGTGGGAAACAGGCTCGTTTGACCAACTCCCGGACGGGAAAGGCCTTGGCCCAGTCCACCGCTGCAGCCGCTTCCTTGGCCTCAGCCTCCCGTGCCCTGTGAAGTTGATAGTCGGACTCGATCCCAAGCCAGATGCTGGCGTCGACGCCGAGCACCTTCTCGAACTGGATTGCTGTTTCCGGTTCAAGCGGCGCTTTACCCGCGATGATCTCGCTGATCAGCTTGGCAGACCGTCCGCACCTACGCGCGAACTCGGCATGCGAAATCCCCTGGACCTCCAGGCGCTCCTCAAGGAGCCATCCCGGCGAGACTGCATAGTCCGGCTTGTATTGGTTGGTCGCCGTCACCATGTGTTTCCTCCGTCAGTGATAGTCGATCACATCCAAGATCGTGATCGCGGTGACCTGTTGCACGTCGATTCCTCCATCGTCCCTACATGGAGGTGGCTGGTGACTGGGTTCGAAAACGAGCCGATGCGGGTGGACGAGATCCACCGCGAATTGCCCCTCGCGAGTGCCGCTGAGTTGATGTCGTCTATCCGGTCTGGTCGTTGGTACCAAGCCTAGGTTGGGGGCTGTCTTGAGAACCGCCATTCGCATCATGATGGTCTTGGCCATCTGCGCCCCATAGGTCTTCTGGAGCGTGGCCGCCGTGTTGAAGGTCTTTTCGAGTTTGCGGGTCCGGAAGACGATGTCCATTGACGCGCTCGATAACGTTACCCAATAGGTAACGCTTCTGGATCCCTATGTCAAGGGGGAAGACAGGAGCGCGCCGGGAGCACCGGTGGTCGTCAACGTGTGACCCGCTCGAATGCGTACGCCGCCCGATAGATAGTGATCTCGTCAAAGAGTCGCCCCACCAGCATCATCCCGACGGGCCGTCCGTCCGTGGTGGCGCCGCACGGCAGGGTGATGGCCGGGTGGCCGGTGATATCGAAGGGGCCTGTGTTTGCCAACATTTCGGTGGCTCTTCGGGAGCGTTCGGCGGCGTTCGCGTGGGCGCCGGGTAGGGGCGTCGCGGCCATGGGTGTGGTGGGCATGAGAAGCAGATCGTATTCGGAGAGCACCTGGTCGTAGGCGCGGCGGATGGTGCGGCGCAGGTGCTGTGCCTTGACATAGTAACGACCGGGGTGACGGCCGCGCACGAAGCCGCCGAACAGGATGAGGGTCATCAAGCTATCGGGCAGTTCCCGCCAGCGTCGGCGCCACGCTGAGAAATGTTCGGCCGGGCTCGAGGAGCCGAGACCTTCGGCGTCAGGCATGATGCCGCTTTCGCCCATGGACTGGGCCAGGCCTTCGACGTATATGGGCTGGCCCAGCAACCATGCCCTCTTGTGAACGGGCACCGAGACCTCTGCCACATGGAGGCCCAGGGTGGCCATCACGTCGGCGGCGGCCCGGACGCGCTCATCCACTTCGGCTTCGGCGTTGCGCTGTCCGAAGCCTTCCTTGATGACGGCTACGCGCAAGCGCTTTGCGCCGGCGCGTCGCGCGGCGGTGTATTTCACCGGTTGCCACGAGCTTGGCTGGCGCGGGTCCATGCCATCGCGTCCGGCCAGCACTTCCAGCAGCAATGCGTTGTCGTGGACGTCCCGTGTCATCGGACCGCAGTGGTCCACGGCCGGGTCCACGCCGAGGATGCCGGTATAGGGGACGAGCCCGTGGCTGGGCTTCAGTCCGACGATGCCGCACCAGGCCGCGGGTACCCGGATGGAGCCCGCCTGGTCGCATCCCAAGGCCATGTCGGCGTCGTCCGTGGCCACGGCCACGGCGCTTCCAGATGACGAGCCGCCCGCCGAGTAGCCGGCCTTGTGGGGGTTGACGACCGGCCCGTTGGCACCGGTATGGCTCCCGCCCGAGAGGGAAAGGTACTCGCAGTTGGTCTTGCCGACGATCTCGGCCCCAGCGTGGAGCGCCCGGGTGACCACAGTGGCGTCGACGTCGGGCACGTAGCCTTCGAGGAACGAGGCGCCGTTCATCGTCGGAAGGCCCGCTACGGAGATCGAGTCCTTCACGGCCAGGGTCTTGCCCGCGAGCCGGCCGCGGTACTCTTCCCGGATGGAGGTCTTCACGAACCAGGCGTTGTAGCGGTTCAGGTCCGGCGCCGGCCGGCGCCAAGTGCGTCCGCGAACCCGGGGCCCCGGGTCCGGCGTTTCGTCCACCAGCGCATAGGCGCGGGAGAAACCCTCCATCCGCTCCAGGTACCTGGTCAGCTCGTCATCGGAAAGATCGATGCCGAGATCGTCCGCGACGGCGCGAATCTGGTCGAGCGTCGGTCGTGTGAACGACATGGAGCTGTCTCTTTTGAGGATCAAGTGGGCTATCGGGAATAAGTCGACCCCGACTTATACAACATCACTTTTGCGGCGGTGAGCGTGGGTAACACGGCTACATCTCGTCCCCGCGAAGGCTGTGGAATGTCCCGGCCGTCGTGGATACGGGCCGCTATTGCCTCCTCCAGCGCGGCAACTGCCTGTGCAAGCGCGTCCTCTCGGTCAGTTCCGAAGGTGGTGAGTTCCGGAAAGTCTTGGGACGTAGCGAGAAGGGCACCGTCGTCTTTTTCGAGCATGATGGGATAGGCCAGCATCAGGTTGACTCCGGTGGAGGATGCCTCGACAGCCCTCAGCTCCCCGGCACGGGTTCTGACACGTATAGCCCGTCGATGAAGCCGGAGTCGTCCAGGTCCCGGAGGTAGTGGAGGTCCCACAAGGACATGGGGCTTAGCTCTTCCGCCTTGGGGGCGTCCATGCAGCACAGCGTGTAGGCGTTGGCGACGCCCCGGATGTCGGGGTAGGGCTTGGATGCGAGCTTGGTGACGCTGTTGTAGCGGCCTCCGGACGCGGGGATGCGCTCCTTGAGATCGGCGAGGATCGCCTCGGTCTCTTCACGGTGCGTCTTGGCGTAGTGGATCCCCATGACCATGGCCTTCACCAGCCGCTCGCCCAGCCCCGGGCGTTCCCGGAGGACGTTCATGGCGGTGGTGATGGTGGGGCCGTTGATCATGGGCAGGGGCTCCAGCGGCAGCACGTGAAGGCCCGCCTGCTCGTAGACGTCGGTGTTGCCGGTCACCAGCGCGGCGTCGATCTCGCCGGCTTCGAAGGCGCTAGGCAGCACGTCGCGAAGCGCGTGCGTGTCTTCCGCCAAGTGGACCCACTCCACGTCTTCCAGGGTCAGACCCGCGCGCATGATGTACAGCATGTGGTTGCCGCGGGGATGGTGGTAGCCGCCCGCGGAGTCCCGGATGGCGGTGTCGCCGAGGCGCCCGCCCTCGATCTCGGCCAGGGACTGGACTGGCTTGCGCGAGATGAGGCGGTCGTTGACGCTGTTGCCGGGCGACGCGATGGAGACGATCGGCTTCCCATCCGCCACCAGGGCATAAGGCGAGATGTGGTTCCCGGATACGAAATCGATCTCGCCTGCGAAAAGCGCCTTCTCGGTGGTGGCCGAGCTGTTGTTGAACTCGAAGCTGGTGACCTCGACGCCGACCTCTTGCCAGATCCCCGCCTTGTCGAGGACCTCCCAGATGGGGAGGTGGGTAGGGGAGCGGTAGATGCCGCGGATTCGGATGGGTTCGGGGTTGCTCATTGGTTTGGGTCCTCCTCGCCCGCCAGCGTGCGGTAGTAGCGCCACGACGACTCGGTGGCGTTGCCGCGCTTGCGCTTCGTGCGGGTGATGATGGCGATCTCCTCGTCGGGGATGGGGTGGGGCGTTCCCAGCAGTGCTGCGCGGTAGTTCATCTCGGCCAGCTCGTTGAGCTTGATGGCGGTAATGGTGGCCTCCTCCACGCTCGGGCCGGCGGTGGTGATGCCGTGGCTGCGCATGATGCACGCGGGTTTGTCGCCCATGACCCCGGCGAACTCCTCTCCCAGCTCGTCATTGGACACGGTGATGCTGCGTTCGTACTCGGGTATGCCCTGCATCAGCAGCCGGATGCTCGTGGGGTCGTAGGCGCCGTAGATGGGCAGCAGGGGCTTCCGGCAGATGGTGAAGAGCACGACCGTGGCCGGGTGGATGTGGATGACGCTGTTGACGTCGTCGCGGCTCCGGTAGAGCCAACTGTGGATGTAGACCTCCTGCGGCGGGTCGAGGTCGTCCGATCCCTCGATCTTCTTGCCGTCCCGGTCTACCAGGATCACGTCTCCCGGTGCGGTGTACCGCACCCCGGTCTCAGCCGGGCCGCGGGCGCGGATGAGGAAGGTATCTGTTCCCGGCACCCGGGCGCTCACGTGGCCGCTGGTGCTCTTGGTGAGGTCGAGCTTGCCCAGGATCCGCGAGGACAGGGCCACCAGCTCGCGCTGTTCTTGCAACCGGTCCATGGACGCAGGAACCCGCCCCTACCGGCCCGCCGCCGCGGCGTCGCGCAGCCGCTTCCGCGTCTCGGGACCCACCAGGGACTCGGCCAGCCGGGTGTCGAGCATCTCGTTCTCGGCCGGATCGCGAACCACGCCCTTGGGGTCTTCCCCCGCCTCGACCCGATCCATCTCCCGGTTCATCAGCTCCCGCAGCATGACGATGCCGCGGTCGGAGGTGGCCAGCCGCTCGGTGGTGCGGTCGGCGATGGGTCCCTGGGTCTCCCAGGCCATGTGATCCTGGCACTGCACCTCGTTCAGGCGGAAGCGGGTGAAGGGGTGGACCTGGTCGGGCGGGTCCTTGTAGGGCGCGATGTATTCCACCTCGGGCTCCGCCTCGCCATCCTCGACGCGGCCGTCCTCGTTCCTGAAGAAGCGCACGAAGAAGATCTTCGTGTGGGTGTCGTCCATGGGCACGCGGATCTGGGTGGAGTTGGCCTGCCGCAGGATGTTGGGGAAGATCAGCGGGTGCTCGTCGCTGTGGCCGCTGGCGTAGTCGCGGTGCTTCATGATGCCCAGCTCGAACTCGTAGAAGTCGAAACTGGCGACGTCGTCGGTGAAGCCCCGGGTGACGTTCACCGGGGTGCGTTCCCTCAGCGCGGTGTCCTGGTGCAGGATCTGGAGGTGCGCCGGGTCCACCGAGTTCTCCATGGCCTGGAACCAGTTGCAGTCGAGTTGCGGCTGCACGAATATCTTCCGCTTGCCGTCCTTGCGCGCCCAGACGTCGTAGTTGGGGATCAACGGTTGCGGCTGAGGCCCCATGTAGGTCCAGTAGAGGCCGATGAAGCGTTGCACCGGATAGGCCTTCTGCTTGACGGTCAGGCAGAACTTACTTTCCGCCGGTTCGGCGGGAGTCTCGAGGCAGTTGCCGTCCACGTCGTAGAGCCAGCCGTGGTAGGCGCAGGCGAGCCCGCGCTCCTCCACCCGACCGTAGGAGAGCGACACGCCCCGGTGGGCGCAACGGTCGTCGATGAGTCCCACGCGCCCGGTGGTATCGCGGAACAGCACGAGGTTCTCGCCGAGGATGCGCACGAACTGGACCGGGTTCTCTTCGTTGAGCTCCGCCGCCACGGCCACGGGCAGCCAATAGCGCCGCAGCAGTTCGCCGGCCGGCGTCCCCGGGCCGACCCGGGTCAAGCGGTCATTCTGTTCCTGTGTCAACATGGCGCGACTCCTTTGCCCCGATCAGAAGGGGCACGGCACCTGGTGCTCCAGGCGGATCTCCCGCCGTTCCTTCGACGACTGCAGCATGGCAAGGCAGACCTCCAGGCTGGCCTTGCCCCAGGTCCCGTCCGGGAAGACCGGGCGTTCCTCCACTAGGCCCGCGCGCAGCTCGATCAGCTCCGCGGCGCGTCCGTAGCGCGGTCCGCACGCGACCTCCTCCCGGCCGTCCTGCGTGTACACATAGAGCCCGTCCGGCGACTGGCGTATGGCTCCGCGCTCGCAGCTCACGATGGTGAGCCCGAAGAAGGGCTGGTGCATCCGGTCCTCGGATGCGGCCTGCCTTGCGGCGAGCTGGTATTTCTCCTGCGCGGCGATGGGGCCGGCGAGCCGTTCCCCCTTGGCTTTCCGCTCCACCAGGTAGCCGCCCTCGCCGATGTCCCAGGTCAGCTCGGTCACGTCGAAATAGCCGTAGCCGTTGAAGCTCATGCTGGCGACGGTGCCGTCCTCGAACTCCAGCATGGCGGCGAAGTTCCCCTCGGTGTCGAAGTTCGGGTCCCAGCGCCCGGTGACCGCGCGCACGGTCTTGACCATGCCGCCGCCGAGGCAGCGGACGATGTCGGTCTGGTGCGGGCCCTGGCGGTACACCAGCCCGCCGCCCTGCTGCGTGTCCACCTCGGAGGCGATGCGCGGCCGCTGCAGCCAGTTGTTGTAGTTCATGGTCTGGATGTGGAACACCCGGCCCAGCCACCCCGAGCTGATGATCTCGCGCATGCGCCGCACCGGCGGATCGTACACCTTGGAGTGGCCCTGCAACAGCTTGACCCCGTTGCGCGCCGCCGCGGTTACCATGCGGTCCGCTTCTTCCAGGGTCACCGCCATGGGTTTCTCGGTGATGACGTGCTTGCCGTGCTCGGCGGCCGTCACCGTGTGCTCGGCGTGGAACACGTTGGGAGTGGCGATCCACACCGCGTCCACCGCGTCGCTCCGGCACAGCGCCTCGACGTCGTCGAACACCGTGCCGCCGTATTTCCCGGCGAACTCGTCCAGTGCTTCGGGACGAATGTCCGCGCCGGCCGCCAGCTCAACGCCCTCGGCCTTGTGGATCACCGAGAGGATCTGGCGGGAAGCGGCGCCGAGTCCGGCGATGCCGAGCCTGAGCGGCTTCAACGCGGCCCTCGCTTATCTAGTGCCGGCGGGAACATATCCTGCGCATCCTGGTCACCGAATGCATGGGAAACACGCTAACCCCGCAATGCGCGGTAGCGCCGGATCAGTGCGTTGGTGGAGCTGTCGTGGTCGAGCTCCGGGGTATCCGCGCTCTCCAGCTCCGGGACGATGCGTTGGGCCAGGGCCTTGCCCAGCTCCACGCCCCACTGGTCGAAGGAGTTGATGCCCCAGATGGAGCCCTGGACGAACACCTTATGCTCGTAGAGCCCGATGATCTTGCCCAGCGTCTCCGGGGTCAGCCGCTCCGCCAGGATCGTGTTGGTGGGGCGGTTGCCTTCGAAGGTCCGGTGCGGCACCTGGAAGGCCTCCATGCCCTCGGCGGCCGCCTCCTCCCCGGTCTTTCCGAAGGCCAGCGCCTCGGTCTGGGCGAACAGGTTGGCCATCAGCAGGTCGTGG
>JAJDTQ010000124.1 GCA_022827045.1 Candidatus Binatia bacterium | reverse complement strand
GGCGCGGTGGCGGGCAACGGCGAGGACGACATGATGGAGGCGCGGCTCGCCTTCGTGCCCGAGTACCGGCGGCGGTTCAAGGAGGTCTTCGGCGACGACTGGCCCAACATCCGCCACGCCTACATGGCCATCGCCGCGTTCGAGCGCACGCTGGTGCAGACCGACACGCCCTTCGACCGCTACATGCGCGGCGACGACGCCGCGCTGGACGCGTCGCAGAAGCGGGGCCTGGCGCTTTTCGCCGGCAAGGCCAACTGCATCGCCTGCCACCACGGGCCGCTGCTGACGGACGAGAAGTACCACAACGTCGGCGTGCCCCCTTACGAGGGTTGGGAGGACGATGCGGTGGCGCAGATCACCTTCCGCTTCGAGCTCTATGCCAAGGGCGTCACCGAAGAAATGTACCGCAAGACCAAGGACGACCCGGGTCTCTACTTCCGCACCAAGGAGAAGAAGCACCTGGGCAAGTTCCGTACCCCGAGCCTCCGCTTCACCAGGTACACGTCCCCCTATATGCACAACGGCATGCTGGCGACCCTGCGTGACGTGGTGGAGTTCTACAACGGCGGTGGCGGCGAGAACGAGTTCGCCGCCACCAAGAGTCCGTTGATCCGGCCCTTGGGCCTCGCCGACGCGGAGATGAGTGACCTGGTGGCGTTCCTTCAAAGTCTCTCGGGCAAGGAAATCCTGATGGAGACGCCGGATCTCCCGGTGATGCAGCCGCTGCCGCCTCCCGGCGGGAAGGGGTCGTAGCGCCGGGTTCCACGCCGGCACCGGAGGACAGTACCATGACGATATCCTGCCTAAACCTCGCCGGCCCGGCGGGTGGCGCGGAAGGGGAAGCCCCGGCGTCCTGCCTCGTGAGCCGGCGCAGCTTTCTCCTGTGGAGCGGCATCACCACCGCTGTAATCATGGTCGGCATTCCCGGGCGCACCGGGGCGCAGACGCCGGCGGTGGTATCCACCTACCCGCGCAAGCTCATCGGCAAGCTATCGGCGCTGGAACTCGATGAGCCCGTCGATTTCGAATATCCGGACGAGGGGGAATACGCGGAGTCGATCCTGGCGAAGCTGGGCACGCCGGCAGGCGGCGGCATCGGGCCCGGCCGGGACGTAGTGGCCTTCAACTATACCTGCACGCACCAGGGGGGCCCGCTTCAGGGCACGTACCAGGCCGGCGACAAGGCGCTGGGGCCGTGCCCGCTGCACCTCACCACCTTCGACCTGACCCGCCACGGCATCTTCATCTCGGGACAGGCGTACCAGTCGCTACCCCAGGTGCTGCTGGAACTCGAAGGCGATGATATCTATGCCGTGGGCATGTTCGGCCTGATATACGGCCGGTTCGACAATCTCCAGTCGTGAGGACCGTTGCCATGGCTACTCCGTATCACGTCCCTGAACAGAGCGTGCCGCTGCCGCCCCCGGACGCGGAGGTCATCTCCACGGCGTGCGACTACTGCGTGGTGGCTTGCGGCTACAAGGTGTATCGCTGGCCCGTGCGGGGCGGGAAGAACGGCGGCCCGAGCGCCGCCGAGAACGCCCTCGGCGCGGACTTCCCCGTGGAACCCCTTGGTTACTGGGTCAGCGGCGATCAGCACAACATCGTGATGCACGAAGGCCGGCCCCACCACGTGGTCATCCTTCCCGACAAGGACACCGACTTCGTCAATCACACCGGCAACTCCTCGGTCCGGGGCGGCCTGATCGCGCAGAAGGTCTACAACCCCGACAAGCCTACCCGTGACCGGTTGCGGTCGCCGTTGGTGCGGATCTTCGGGGTGCTGATGCCGGTGACCTGGGACTTCGCCCTCGACGTCGCGGCCGAGGTGGGCAACTACGTCCTGGCGAAGCACGGCACCAACGCCTACGCCGTGAAGACCTTCTCCTACGGCTATCTCGAGAACACCTACGCGATCACCAAGTACGCCCTGCGCAACGTGCGCACGGCGAACTTCACGTTTCACGACACGCCGTCGGACGTCACCTCCACGCCCGGTTTTCGCGATGCGGGGTTGGACAACTTCGGGCCGTCCTACGAGGACTGGCGCGACGCCGAAGTGCTGTTGATCTGCGGCACCGACCCCTACGAGACCAAGACCATCCTGTTTACCGACTGGGTCATGCCTGGCATCCAGAACGGGCAGAGGACGATCTTCATGCTGCCGCGCCGCACCGCCGGCGTAGCCTACGCGGAAAGCCAGGGCGGCATGTACATCGACATCCAGCCGGGCACTGACCTGCCGGTGCTGATGGCCATCGCCCGGGTGATCGTCGAGAACGGCTGGGAGGACGGCGAGTGGATCCGCAAGTGGGTCAACTCCAAGTGGGAAAGCTCATCCGGGTTCGGGCAGGGCACGCGCAACACGCCGTGGCAGTGGCGCACCACCTGGGGAATGTTCCAGACCGACGGGTTCGAGGACTGGAAGAAGTGGCTGCTGGCCCAGGACTACACGGTGCCGGAGAAAGCCGCGGCCATCGCTGGCATCGACGTCCGGAAGATCCATACCGCCGCCGAATGGATGGCGAAGCCGCGCGAGGACGGGTCCCGGCCCAAGACCTCCATCATGATCGAGAAGGGCTGCTACTGGTCCAACAACACCGGCAACACCAACGCCATCGCTTCCCTGGGCATCGTCTGCGGCGCCGGCGGGCGGCCCGGCCAGGTGGTGGGGCGGGCCGGCGGACACCAGCGCGGCGGCCTTCGGGGCGGCAGCTACCCGCGCAACAAGAGCCCGGAAAAGTTGCCGGGCCGGCGCCGGAGGGCGCTGGATACCGACCGCTACCTGATGGCTGGTCATACCCGTCTCGCCCACGTCATCGGCAACACCTGGGTCCAGGGCATGTGCGGCACCCAGTCGCTGCAGGAGAAGTTCGACGAGTTGACGACGCGCAACCCGCACCAGGTGCGGAGCTTCGACCGCAAGGACGTAGTAGAGACCCTGAAGCAGCGGACGGACTCGGGCGGCATGGTGGTGTGGCACCAGGACATCTATCTGGTGGACCCCATCGGCGCGCGCTACGCCGACATCGTGTTCCCGGCCGCCGGCTGGGGCGAGGAGACCTTCACCCGGGCCAACGGCGAGCGGCGCATCCGCCTCTACCCCAAGTTCTACGACGCTCCCGGCGCGGCCCGGCCGGACTGGTGGATCATCGCCCGACTGGCGCGGAAGATGGGCTTCGAGGGCTTCGACTGGGAGGACTCCAACCAGGTGCTGGAGGAGGGAGCGCGCTTCTCCCGCGGCTCGCGCAAGGACTTCTTCGCGGTCAAGGTGGCGGCCCGGCGCGAGGGCAAGACCCTTCACGACAAGCTCCGGGAGTTCGGCACCAACGGCATCCAGGGCCCGGTGCTCATGCGCGCCGACGGCACCCTGGAGGAGACCAAGCGGCTCCACGACGTGAACCGGGTACTGCCGGACGACGGCCCGGCCGGCGCCACGGTGTTCAACAAGAAGCTGACGCACTTCAACACCCAGACCGGGAAACTGAATCTCCAGAAGGCGCCGTGGGAGCTCTTCTCCAGCTACTGGGAGTGGATGAAGCCCCGGGAAGGGGAGATCTGGATCACCTCCGGCCGTATCAACGAGCGCTGGCAGTCGGGCTACGACGACCGGCGGCGCCCCTACATCGAGCAGCGCTGGCCCGAGAACTGGATCGAGCTTCATCCGGACGATGCCCGCGCGCGGGGGTTGGAGTCGGGCGACTACGCGATGATCCATTCCGACCGCATCCCGGTGCAGAAGGAAACCATTCTCGGCATCGAGGCCGACGATTTCGACTTCGCCGCGCTCCTTCGCAACGGCTACATCGAGCTGACCCGCGGCGCCATCACCGCGGTGGTGATCGTGACGCCGGCCATCAAGAAGGGCGTCGGCTTCACCGACTTCCTGCAGACCAGCCAGCCGGCCAACGCCCTCTCGGGCCGGGTGGTGGACTGGATCAGCGGCAACTACAACTACAAGATGGGCGTGGGACGGTTGCGGCGCATGGGCGAAAGCCCCTACAAGCGCCAGTTCCGCAGCATGTCGTTCGCCCGCCGCGACATCGCCCTGGAATAACGTCGGTGTTGGCGTCCTTCGACCGCGCTCCGCTACGCAGGGGCAAGCCCGGGTGGCCGGAGGGCGGCCCCAACGTCCGCCCGGGCTTGCCCCTGCGTAGCGGAGCGAAGTCAAATGACCCGTGACTGATCCCGTACGGATCATCTCGCCCCATCTGAAAGCGCCGGAGGAACCGATTCGCTGCGCCGCCGCGCGCGCTCTCGGCGCGCTGGGCGACGAGGACGCGGCGCCGGCTCTGGTGGACGCGCTGCTGGACCCGGACCCGGACGTGCGGGCCGATGCCATGGCGGCGCTGGTGCGTTGCGCCCGGCCGCAGGACGCGCCGGCGATCCGGCGCTCGTTGCAGGGCGATCCGGCGGGCGAGGTCAAGACCGCGGCCGTGCGGACCCTGGGCCGGCTCAAGGACGCGGCGTCCACGGAGTTGCTGCGGGCGCTGGCGCGGGATCGATGCGGGTCGGAGGTGGCGTGGGAGGAGGGTTCGTGGGACGATTGGCTGGACGTGCAGGTGGCCGCCATCACGGCCCTGGGGGACATGGGCGCCGAGTCCGCGGTGGACGACCTGATCCGGGCGCGTGCCGACGAGGGTGGGCAGGAGCTCGACCACGTGGTCTTCGCCGCCCTGGCGAAGATGCCCGGGCGGGGAGTCGCGGCTCTCCTCGATTTCCTGAAGGACGGCAACGGGCGGGTCCGGGAGCGTGCCCTGGCGGCGCTGTCGCGGGCCGGGCGGGATCGGCTGGCGCCGCTCCGCGACCGCCTGGTCGCCGACCCGAGCCCGGGCGTTCGCCGGCTTGCCGCGGAGTGCCTGTATGCGGGAGACGCGGCATTGTCCGCCTTGGTATTGAAGGATCCGGAGGCTTCGGTCCGCGCCATCGCAGTGGGGCGCGTTGCCTCGGGGGCACCGGACCTGGGCCGCGCGGCGCTTGCCGATCCCGATCCCCATGTCCGCGCCACGGCTCTCGAAGGGCTGGCGCCGCACCTCTCCTCCGCCGACGAACCGTCGATCGCCGCAAAGCTGACGGCCTGGCTTGGGGAGAGTGACCCGCGCCTGGCCGCGGCGTGTGCGTCAACGCTGCCCAGGGTGATGGGGGCAGGGGCGGCGAGCGCGCTGCGAGACACGGCGGCGGACGGAGAACGGCTTGCCGAGGTACGCATCGCCGCGCTCAAGGCATTGGGGGAGATCGGCACCCGAGAGGCTCTCGCCGCGCTGTCCGCGGCGGCGGCGGGTTTGGTCCGACAGGTCCGGGTGGCCGCCCTGGCGGCAGCCGCGGCAATGACGCGCGGCGCCTCCGAGGAGAGCCGGCGGCAGGCGCGAGATCTCTTGATCGAGGCCATGCGCGGCAATCTCCGGTCCCGCCCGTTCGGCAGCGCGGATGCAATCGATGACGCTCCGGGTCACGCGGCGGCCGGTTCCGCCGGGAGCGGACCGGTCGCCATAACTCCCGCGGGCGGCATCGTGGCCGCCGACGTGCCTGAGCTGGAAGCATCCGCTGCCCTCTCGGGCGGCGTTGCCAAAGCGCCGCTGTTCCCCCGATCCACCCTCGAAGCGATTCAGGCAGCGGAGCCTGGGACGACCGTACCGTCCCACGATCCTCCACCGTCTCCTCCTGGCGCGGGGCGAGTCCGGTCCCGCCGCGTGCCGGTGGAAGGCGTTGACGACGTAGAGGCCGATATTCGTCTGATGGCGGTCCGGCTTGCCGCGGACTGCGCCGTCGAGGGCATGGACGAGGTGCTGGCGGAAACCGCCTTGTCGACGGAATCCGACCTGCGGGCGGGCGTCTTCGAGGCCATCGCCCAGCGCGCGGCGGCCATGCCGTTGGCGCCCGTCCTGCGGGTTGTCCTGGCGCGGTCACTGGGCTCCGACGATGCGCGCGTGCGTTGCGCCGCCGTCCGCGGCCTGACCGCGACGGGTCTCGACCACGCGCGACAACTCATCCCGCTGCTGGACGACCCCGACCCCTCGGTCCGGGCGGCGGCGGTGACGGCGGTTGCCGCCGTCCATCCGGCGAGAGCCGCGGCGGGTTTTCACGACTCCTCGTCCCTGGTCCGCCGAGCCGCTGTGGACGCCGTCATCGCGGCAGGCGAGGATCGTTTGCTTGAAGACGGCCTGCGGGTGCTGGTGGACGGCGGCCGGGCCGACAGCCTCATGGACGCATGCGTGCGTCACATCGAGGTGACACGGGGGTTGATCGGGATGTTGAGCGTTCCCGGGGTATCGAGGCCAGGGCTTCGGCTGGTTCTGGAAGCCCTGGGCGGCGCCTAGGAGCCTGTCCGAGTAAGGAGTATGGCGTCCTTCGACTTCGCTTCGCTACGCTCAGGACGAACGGTCTTGGAACCTCTGTGGACCGGTAGGGTTGCTGCATTCAGGCTTCCCTGCTTGCGCCAGTTTCGGTATCTTTCCCGATGTTGATATGCGCATTCTGATCCACGGGCAGCAGGCGTTCGGCAAGGCCGTGCTGGAACGGTTGATGGCGGGTCCTGACGAGGTGGTGGGCGTCCTCTGTCCGCCGGACCGGGAAGGCTCGCCCACGGGTCCGCTCAAGGAGGCGGGATTGGAGCAGGGGCTTCCGGTCCACCAGCCCGCGACCTTCAAGACGGACGAGGCGCTGGAACTCGTGCGGAGCTTCCGGTCCGACCTGTGCGTCATGGCCTACGTGACGCTCCTGGTGCCCCGGCGGGTCCTGGACGCGCCGCGGTTGGGCACCATCCAGTACCATCCCTCGCTGTTGCCGCTGCACCGCGGCCCCAGCTCCATCAACTGGGCGCGCATCCAGGGGGACGACAAGACCGGCCTCACCATTTTCTGGCCCAACGAGGGTCTGGACGAGGGCCCGATCCTGCTGCAGAAAGAGGTGGAGATCGCCGACGACGATACCGTCGGCAGCCTTTACTTCCAGAAGCTGTTCCCCATGGGCGTGGACGCCATCGCCGAGGCCGTGGAGCTGGTGCGCGCTGGCACCGCGCCGCGCATCGAGCAGGACCACAGCCGCGCTACCTATGAGAGCTGGTGCCAGGAGGCTGACGCCGAGGTCGACTGGTCCAGGCCGGCGGAAGACGTACACCGCCTCATCTGCGGGACCGACCCCCAGCCCGGCGCCTGGACCACTGTCGGCGGCAATAGGCTAAAGCTGTACGGCAGCCGGTTGGGAACGGGCTCGGGCGAGCCTGGAGAAGTTCTGGACCTGTCCGACGCCGGCATGACGGTGGCGGCTGGTGGGGCATGCGTGGTGGTGCAGCGCGTGAGGACTCACGACTCCCGGACCAAGGTTGCCGCCGCCCAATACGCCGGTCAGGCCGGTATCCGTCACGGCCGGCGCCTCGGTTGAACCGTGACTTGAACCGACAGTGCCGGTCGGGGGAGTGTAGGAAGGATCTCGCCGCCATGACGGAGACTTCAGGGCCGATCCCTGCCATCAGCGTGCTGATCAAGTTCGAGCGTGTCGGCCGCCTCGGGAGCCTGACGCTCGCGGCCAGGGAGCTTCGCACCTCGGTCCCCGCCATCAGCCGCTGCATGAACCAGCTCGAGAAGCAGTTGGGTGTGCCGCTGCTGGAGCGGGTGGGCACCGGCACGCGGCTGACGGAGGCCGGGCTCCGCTACCACCGCCGGGTGGCGGCCGCGCTGGGTGAGTTACAGTCCGGCGCCGAGGAGACGGCGGAGTCGGCGCGCTCGGGTGTGATCATTGCCTGCTCGCACGACGGTTCGCGCCTGATCGTCATGCCCCGCTTCGGTGAACTGGAAGCGATGCTCGGCGCGGACGCGCGGATCCGTCTACTGACGTACCAGCGCCATGCCCACGAGCTGCAGCCGTTCGGGACGGCCGATGTGGTGCTGGGCTGGCAGTACGGCGGCGGCTCCGGAGAGGACCAGGTCGTGGTGATCAGGGAAGAGGTCCAGCCGATCTGCTCGCCCGCCTACCAGGCCGCGCATGAGGCGGTGCTGCGGGGCACGGAAGCGGGCTGGGGCGGGCTGACGCTGCTCGACCTCAAGCGTCCAAACACGGGTTGGGCGACCTGGGACGACTGGTTCGCCGCGGCCGGACGCCCGGAGCGGGCGCCGCGGATCGAGGACTACGACTCGTACTCGCAGATCCTCGATGCCGCGGCAGCTGGCCGGGGCGTGGCGCTGGGGTGGAAGCACTGCATCGAGGACTACCTGGAGCGCGGCGTCCTGGTGCTCGTGCACGGGGAGTTCGTGCCGTTCGGCGGCTGCTACGTCGCGCGCCTTACGTCGAAGGGCCGGCGCAACCCCCTCGGCTCGATGTGCCTGCGGTTCTTCGAGAACTTCGCCTAGCGTCGGCTATTGACTGATATCACTAACGATAACTCGCTTATCCGGACCGGCCCATCGCTATCCTTCGCACCCCTTGCACCATCCGGCCGATTTCGCGAAACGCTTCCTGCATGCTCGCCGCGTCGCTGTTTTGGACAAAAGCGTGATCCGCGGATGTCGCACAGGCCGTGAGCAGCGCCCCCAACTCCTGCGCCTGGTTGTGGCCTTGCGGCACTGCCGACACCGTGAACACGGTAATGCCTTCGCCTTTCGCGAGCTCACAGGATCGGCTTAGAAGGTCGTCGAGGACACGACGTGTCTCGGCCCTGCTCGTCGTGCTGCTCAACCGGGTGTCCGCGCGATGGCCGTCCACGACGCGGCCGCTCCCGGCTCGGCCGCTCCCGGCTCGGCCGAACCCGGTATATTGTGAATTGTAATAATCCTGATGCCTGCGGACGACGCCGTCGCGCCGGTATCCCCCCGGATAGGTCCAGTTGGCGTCGATGGCGCCGTTGAAGCCATCCGTCAGCACCACGAGAACCTTCTTCCTGTCCAGCTCTTCCCGATCCGCCGGAAGGCCCCACGTCTCCCGCCATTCGGACGCCAGAAGCCGCCTTCCCCACACGGCGCCGAGATGCGTCATGGTGCCGCCGCCGCCCCAAGGCCGCATTTCCGCAATCGCCTTATCTATCGTCTCGCGCTTGTCCGTGAGCGGAATGATCTCGTCGCGCGGGCAACCGAAGTGCGGGCTGGGGTGATACCTCTTGGCATCCGCCTTGTCGGCGGACCAGTCGTTCTCGCCGTACACCTTCCCCGAGGTGGTCTCCGCGGCCAGCGCGTCGCGGTCCGTGGGATCGTAAACCAGTGTGCTCGGCGAAAACCACGACGTGAACGGCTTGTCGGCGGGCGTCACGAGCGAGAGATCGAGGTCGTCGGTCTGGACACGGCTTTCCACGCAGCCGAGCCAGGGGCCGAACCCCGAGGGGATGACCTTGTGCCCCTGGCCCAGATCGCTCACCCAACTCTGCCGGTCCTTGCCGATGTTTACGGTCGTGTTGAACGGCACCAGCCCGACCGATACATGCCCGGTCTCGCCCTGCTGGTCGTACAACGCATCAACGAGAACCTGCGCCGCCTTTCGCACGACGTTGATCCGTTTCCGCTCCGCAGGGGGGTCATTCTCTCTAAAAATGATGCTGCCGCCCATCGAGCCGGTGACGTCGATCGCAAGCACCAGATCGACGGGGAGCATAATGCGCTCGGCGCCGCTCACAGCTCTGGTTCTATTGACAAGGTTGCCCCATAGATACCGGCCGACAATCGCCCCTCCCAGGTCGGCGGACGCATCAACGCTTACAACGCCGGTCGCACGGCTCGGCGTAACCGTGACCTCCAGCGTGTCTTCCGCCGATGTACGGAGCCCTTCGGGCAGGTTGGCCAGAATGTAGCGTCTGGCCATCGGCTTCAGTTCCTGGACCAGTTCCTCCGGGGTCAGACCGGAATCCAGCCTGGCCATCTGCCGCGTCGTCGCGATGCCCGCCGTAGCGGCCGCGGCCCGCAGCGTGTCGCGATGACGGACCAGCACGGTATGATCGCTGACCAGGGCGGTGCCCGCGAGGCTCATCAAGGCGATGAACACGGACGCGATCCCGACCGCGCCGGCCCGGGTATCCCGGAGAAAATCAACCCATCGGGCTCGCCGGTTTTGCATATCCATCGTTTACCCCTCCGCCGGTGGCTGTCACCGGCCCGCGTCGTTCTCCCGCCCTGGTCGAACCGTATCCGGGCCACCTTGCCGGCGAGCGGGCTGGTCTCCCGCACTGCTCTCGAACTGAACCGCGCGGGGTCTTTTCCAACACCCATCGCCGCAGCGCTTCCTCGTGTAATCAATGACGATAATAAAAAGTTATCATTAACGATATTTATCAACTATAGTTATCTTTAATGATATAAGTCAATGGCCGAACTGCCTGAAAGGGATTCGTTGCCTGGGTATCTCTTCACACCCGCAGCAGCAGGGCTTGGGCCGCCACCATGCTCACCGCCGACACGATGAGGCTTGAGCCGCCTCGACATTCCATGTCAAAGTTGGATGACATGGAACGCGCGCGGCTGGACAGGCTCAACGGCATGCTGGACGAGGTGCTCCGGACCAACGTGTTCTATCGACGCAAGCTCGAAGGGCGCGCCGCGCCGCCGCTGGCGGGACCGGAACCGTTGTCCGGACTGCCGTTTACCACCAAGCAGGAGCTGGCGGACGACCAGCTCCGGCATCCGCCGTTCGGCAGCGACCTGACCTATCCGATTGAGCGGTACGTACGCGTCCACCAGACTTCGGGCACCACGGGGCGGCCCATGTACTGGCTGGACACCGAGGCGTCGTGGGACTGGTGGGGCGAGTGCTGGAAGGCGGTGCTGGAAGCGGCCGGGGTGGGGCCCGCGGACCGAATCTTTTTCCCGTTCTCCTTTGGGCCGTTCGTGGGGTTCTGGAGCGGCTGGGAAGGCGCCCGCAAGGTGGGCGCGCTGGCCATCTCGGGCGGCGGACAATCCACGCAGCAACGGCTCAAGAGCCTCGTGGACTACGGCGCCACCGTGCTGGTGTGCACTCCCACCTATGCGCTCCACATGGCGGCTGAGGCGCGGCGGGCGGGCATGGACCTGGCGCGGGACTCGGCCGTACGGGTGACGGTCCACGCGGGCGAGCCCGGCGCGAGCATCGCCTCAACCAAGCAGCGTATCGAGGAAGCCTGGGGCGCCCGCTGCTTCGACCACACCGGCGCTACCGAGGTAGGCGCCTTCGGCTTCGCATGCGAGGCCCTGGCGGAGGGGGTCCACGTCAACGAGGACGAGTTCATCGCCGAGGTGGTGGACCCGGAGAGCGGCGTGCCGTTGCCGCACGGCGGGCGGGGCGAGCTGGTGCTGACCAACCTGGGCCGGGTCGGGAGCCCGGTAATCCGCTACCGCACCGGCGACTTGGTGGAGCCGCGGCGCGGCCCTTGTGCGTGCGGGCGCGACTTGCTGGTGCTGCGGGGGGGTGTTCTCGGGCGCGTGGATGATATGGTGGTGGTACGGGGAGTGAACGTGTTCCCGAGCGCCGTGGAGGGCATCGTCCGGCGGTTCCCCGAAGTGGAGGAGTTCCGTGTGGACGTGTTGCAGACCGACGGCATGGCCGAGTTGAAAATCACGGTGGAGCCGGGCGCGGCCCGGGCGCCGGCGGGGCTTGGGGAAGGCGTGGTCGAGTCCGTCCGGGACAACCTGCACATCCGCCCGGTGGTGGAGGTGGTAGCGCCGGGGACCTTGCCGCGTTTCGAGCTCAAGGCCAGGAGGTTCTTTCGGAGTTGAGCAGGGGGAATTTCGACAGCGAAACCATCACGGGCAAGCGCCTGCTGCGGCTGCGCGTCAACGGCGAGCTGCACGAGGTGGCCGGACACGTGACCCACAGCCTCCTGGAGGTGCTTCGGGAGGAGCTGGGGCTCACCGGCACCAAGCACGGCTGCGAGCTGGGGGAGTGCGGCACCTGCACGGTGCTAGTGGACGGCGAGCCGGTCTATTCGTGCCTGATGCTGGCGGTGGAGGCCGAGGGCGCGGAGATCGCCACCGTCGAGGGGCTGGCGCAAGGAGGCCGGCCGCATCCCCTGCAACGGGCGTTCTCGGACCTGAGCGCGGCCCAGTGCGGCTACTGCATTCCCGGCATCCTGCTGGCGGCGAAGGCGCTCCTGGACAAGGCGCCCGACCCGACGCGCCCGGAGATAGAGGAGGCGCTGTCGGGCAACCTGTGCCGCTGCACCGGCTATACTAAGATCATCGAGTCGGTGGAGCGGGCCGTTTCGGAAATGAACGGGTCACATGAATAGAGACGGGGAGAAAAGCGGGTTCTCGGTCATCGGCAAGCCCTTGCCGCGCATCGACGGTCCGGCCAAGTGCGCCGGCGACACCCGCTACGCTGACGACATCGTCATGCCGCGGATGCTGTTCTGCCGGCTGTTGCGGAGCCCGCATCCGCACGCGCTGGTCCACGGCGTCTCGGTCCGGCGGGCGCTGGAGCTCCCTGGGGTCCATGCCGTCATTACCGGCGAGGACGTGCCGACGAAGTTCGGCATCATGCCCTCCACCCAGGACGAGGAGGCGCTGGCGGTGGACAAGGTCCGCTACGTCGGCGACCCGGTGGCGGCGGTGGCGGCCGTCAGCGAAGACGTGGCGGAGGAGGCGTTGCGCCTCATCGACGTCGACTACCAGGTGCTCGATCCCATCCTTTCCATCGAGGGCGCCCTGGAGGCCGAAGACCACCGCATCCACACGTGGAACCGGCGCGCTAACATCCAGAAGGCGGTCTCCTTCGAGTTCGGCGAGGTGGACGCCGGTTTCGAGGAGGCGGACGAGATCTTCGAGGGCACCTACTTTTTCCAGGGCAACACCCACCTGCCCATGGAGCAGTACTGCGCGCTGGCGACCTGCACCCCGGACGGGAAGCTCACGCTGTGGTCGTCGACCCAGACGCCCCACTACGTGCACCGCGCCCTCTCCCGGGTGCTGGACCTGCCCATGGGACACATCCGGGTCGTCGCCACGCCGGTGGGCGGCGGCTTCGGCGGCAAGAGCGACCCCTTCTCCCACGAGATCGCGGTGGCCAAGCTGGCGACGATCACCGGGCGGCCGGTGAAGATCACGCTCAACCGCGAGGAGTCGTTCTACGTGCACCGGGGACGCCACCCGGTGAAGATGTGGATGCGCACCGGGGTCAAGCGCGACGGTACGCTCAAGGCCATGTGGTTCCGCTCCTTCCTCGACGGCGGCGGCTACAGCAGCTACGGCCTGGCCACGGTCTACTACACCGGAGCCTTGCAGACGGTGACCTACGATCTGCCGGCGTACAAGTTCGAGGGCGTGCGGGTGTTCACCAACAAGCCGCCGTGCGGCCCCAAGCGCGGCCACGGCACGCCCCAGCCGCGGTTCGCCATGGAGGTGCAGCTCGACGAGATCGCCGACAAGCTCGGCCTGGACCCGGTGGATCTGCGGCTCAAGCAGGTGGTTGAGCCCAACACGGTCACGGTGAACGGCCTCCGGGTCAGCACCATCGGGCTGCGGGAGTGCATGGAGAAGGTCGCGGCGAGCTCGGGCTGGAAGGAGAAGCATCGCCTGCTGCCGCCGGGACACGGCGTGGGCTTCGCCGCCAGCTCCTACATCAGCGGCGCCGGCCTCCCCATCTACTGGAACGACATGCCCCACTCGGGGGTCCAGCTCCGCGCGGACCGGGGCGGCGGCGTCACCGTCTTCTGCGGCTCCACGGAGATCGGCCAGGGCTCCGATTCGATCCTGGCCTTCGCGGTGGCCGAGGAGCTGGGGCTCCGGCCGGAGGACGTGCGGGTGGTGACCGCCGACACCGACCTCACGCCGGTGGACCTGGGAAGCTATTCGAGCCGGGTCACGGTGATGACCGGCAACGCCGCCATCCAGGCCTGCGGCAACCTCAAGGAGCGCCTGTTCGAGGTGGCTTCGGAGGTGCTGGAGGTGCCCGCCGACGATCTGGAGATGGAAGACGGACGGGTCCGCAGCCGCAGCCTGCCGGACCGCGGCCTTGCTTTCGCCGAGTGCGTCGAGCGGGCGGAGACCCGCTTCGGCACGCTGGGGGCCACGGGCAGCTACCGGCCGCCCCGGCATCCCGGAGACTACAAGGGGGCGGGGGTCGGCCCCACGCCGGCCTACAGCTACTCCGCCGCTGTGGTGGAGCTCCACTGTGACGGCGAAACCGGCGAGATCCGCATCGACAAGGTTTGGATCGCCCACGACTGCGGCCGCGCCTTCAACCCGCTGTGGGTCCAGGGACAGGTGGAGGGGAGCGTGTACATGGCCCTGGGCGAAGTGCTGATGGAGGAGCAGGTGTTCCGGAAATCCGGCGTGCACAAGATCCCGTCGATCCTGGAATACAAGAGCCCCACCACGCTGGAGACGCCGCCCATCGAGACCATCCTGGTGGAGACCGACGACCCCGAGGGTCCGTTCGGCGCCAAGGAGGCCGGCCAGGGTCCGCTGCTGCCGGTGATACCGGCGGTGTCCAACGCCGTCTACGATGCCGTGGGCGTGCGCATCCGCGAGATACCGGTGACTCCCGACAAGATCCTGCGGGCGCTGGAACAGCGGCTGAAGGACCCCACCGTGCCGGCCTTCGAGTTCCCCACGCCGATTCGCTGGGCGCCGGGCCAGGGCGTCGAGGTGCCGCAGAAGAGCTAGTCGATGCTGCGACTGCCCGATTTCACCTATATCAGGCCCAGGACCCTGGCGGAGGCGTCGCGCGTGCTGCACGATCTGGGGCCCGAGGCCATGGCCGTGGCCGGCGGCACCGACGTCTATCCCAAGATGAAGCGGGGCCAGTTCACGCCGCGCTACCTGGTCTCGCTGGGCAAGGTCGAAGAGCACCGCGGCATCCGCCGGGAAGAAGGACGCGGGCTGTGGGTCGGCGCGGGCGAGACCCTGAGCGCGGTGGCCAACCATGAACGCGTGCGTGCGGCCTTTCCCGCGCTGTCCACCGCGGCCGGCCTGGTCTCGACGCTTCAACTCCGCAACGCCGGCACCATCGGCGGCAACCTGTTCGTGGACACGCGCTGCAACTACTACGACCAGTCGTTCTTCTGGCGTCAGGCCGTGGGTTTCTGCCTCAAGAAGGACGGGGACATCTGCCTGGTGGCGCCAAAGAGCCGCGTCTGTCTTGCCATCTGCTCCTCGGACACCGCCCCGGTGCTCAGCAGCCTGGGCGCCGAGGCCGTGCTCGTCGGCGCTGGCGGCAGCCGCGAGGTTCCGCTGGACTCCCTCTACCGCGACGACGGCATAGACTATTTGGCCAAGCAGCCGGACGAGTTGTTGCAAGGGGTGTGGATCCCGGAGGAGGCGTTCGGGTGGCGCAACGTCTACCTCAAGCTGCGCCGCCGGGGCTCCTTCGACTTCCCGGTGCTGGGGGTGGCGGCGGCCTTGCGGATCGATGCGTCGGGCACCTGCGAGGGGGCCAAGATCGTCCTCACCGCTGTCGCGTCGGCGCCCAAGGTGGTGGCCGATGCCCCCGGGGTCCTGTGCGGCAGGCCGGTGGACGAGGGCGCCATCGACGAAGCCGCGGAACTGGCCATGCGCGTTTCCCATCCGCTGGACAACGCGGACATGGATTACTGGTATCGAAAGCGCATGACCCGCGTCTACGTCACGCGCGCGTTGCGGCGACTGGCGGACGCCGGCGAGACGGCCGGCGGCGCGGACTCGCCCACCGCGTGAGCGGGCCGGAAGGGGAAGCCATGGCGGTACCCGCTGAACTGGAAGCGAGGCTGGCGAGCCTGGAGAACCACCTGCGTACGGAGAACCCGATTCTTCTGAGCGCGGTCCAGAGCTTCCGCAAGCTCGACGACATCTCGCGGCGGTTGGGTTTCCTGGCCGCCGACGAGTCCCACGCCACGCGCATTCCGTGGTGGCCGCTGGTGGCCGTCCTGGGAACCTATTCATCGGGCAAGTCCACCTTCATCAACGATTACCTGCGCCAGGAGGTGCAGCCCACCGGCAACCAGGCGGTTGACGACCGCTTCAGCGTCCTGTGCTTCGGCAAGGAGCAGGACGTCCGCGTGTTGCCGGGGGTGGCGCTGGACGCCGACCCGCGCTTCCCGTTCTACAAGATGAGCCGCGCCATCGAGGAGATCAGCGCCGGCGAGGGCAGCCGCATCGACGCCTACCTCCAGCTCAAGACCTGCTCCAGCGAGGCGCTTCGAGGCAAGATCTTCATCGACTCGCCCGGCTTCGACGCAGACCAGCAGCGGACGGCGACGTTGCGGGTCACCGATCGTATCATCGACTTGTCGGACCTCGTGCTGGTGTTCTTCGACGCCAGGCATCCGGAGCCCGGCACCATGCAGGACACCCTTCAGCACCTGGTGGCGGAGACGATTCACCGGACCGACTCGAGCAAGTTCCTTTACGTGTTGAACCAGATGGACAACACTGCCCGGGAGAACAACCCAGAAGACATCGTGGGCTCCTGGCAGCGGGCGCTGGCGCAGAAAGGGCTCACCGCGGGACGTTTCTATTGCATTTACAGCCCCGGGGCGGCCATCGCCATCGAGGACGAGGCTGTGCGCGCGCGCTTCGAGCAGAAGCGGGACGTCGACCTCGCCGAGATACACGGCCGCCTCCGGCAGGTCGAGGTGGACCGCGCCTACCGCGTCATGGGCGTTCTCGAGCACGGCGCCCGCGACATCGAGCTGCGGCTGGTCCCCCGCCTGCAGGAAATGGTCACGGAATGGCGCCGCCGGGTCCGCCTGCTGGACGGAATCGCTTTCGCGGTGCTCTTCGCGGTGGTGCTGGTGTGGACCCTGTGGACCGGCGAATGGAACGGGTTGCGTTTCTCGCATCCATTCTGGTCCGCCCTGTGGACGGAGTCGGGGTGGGCGTATGTCGCCTTGGCGGTCGCGGCCGGGGCGGCGGGCTATATCCATCACACCTTCCGGCGCCTCGCCGGCAACCGGGTGGTGAAGCGGCTCGCAGCGGAGCTGGGGGGCGCCCGTGACAACGACGTGGTGGCCGCCCTCACGGCGGGTTTCCGCAAGAACACGCGGCCCTTCCGGACGGTGTTCACGGCCCGCCCCGCCGGCTGGAACCAGAGCACGCGCCAGCAACTCTCCCAGGTGATCACCGAGGCCAACGGCTACGTCCAGGCCCTCAACGACCGCTTCGCCAACCCCGGCGGGAACCCGGAACCTCCGCCCCCGGCAGACGATCCGCCCGCTGAAGTGTCGGCCTGAACCAAGTGTGCCTCTCTACCCCGTGTCACCTCGGCCCTCCCCCGTGGGAGGGATTGCAGGGGTGAACGACGAAGTGTTGCGACGCGGGTCAGTTCTTTTTCGCGGCGGCGTGCAGCGTCCGTTCGAGCGGCGCCGGGGCGGCGAACTGCCGGCCGACGATGCCGGACGAGACGATGAATTTGAAGGCTTCCTCGACGCTGTAGTCGGTCTCGATGACCTCTTCCTCGGGTATCAGGACGAGAAAGCCGGAGGTGGGGTTCGGGGTCGTGGGTACGAACACCGACAGCAATGTCTCGGACGGGGATAGGTTGAAGGTGTCGATTCTCCGGGTTGCCACCAGCCCCATCATCCATACGCCCTTCTTGGGGTATTCCAGCAGCACCACGCGTTGGAAGCTTCCTTGGGGGCCCTGGAGCGTCTCCACCACCTGCTTGACGGCGCCGTAGACGGTGCGCACCAGCGGCAGACGCATGACGAGCTGGTTGACCGTCGCGAGGATGCGCCGGCCGACGATGTTTGTACCGATCAGCCCGATAAAGAATATCAGCGACAGGACGATAACCAGGTTGATGAACGGAACCAGCGGCGTCAGCCAGCTGATCTCGTCCAGGTCGAGAAAGGACAGAAGGCCGCGGATGATCGGCGTGCCCGCGTCGCTCAACAGGTTGAACAGGAACGAGATGAGGATATAGGTGACGAACAGGGGGATCAGGATCAGGATCCCGGTGATCATCGTATTTCGCAGAAAATGAGGCTTCCTGGCTTGCATGCTGGGGCCGGTGACGCGGGTGATGAGGTCAGAGGATACGCCAACGCATTGCCGCTGGCAAGCGGCCTTGTCCCGGACCCTGCCGACGTGGTTGACATTTTGGTGTAACTCATTTTAGGTTCGGAAAAATTGCTGCACAATTTCACAGCATAGGAGGGCTGCCTTGACGTTCTTGAACGATACGACGGACGCTCCGGAACTTCCTTCGACCCCGCCCGAGGCCCTCAACGGGAACGGCCGGGATGAGGCCCTTGTCGGCCTGGAGGAGGTTCGGCCGGAGGGAGCCTTCGGCCTCGCGGACTACGAGGCGGTCATCGGCCGGCCGGGCATGGACGAGCTCAGGCGGCTGGCGGAGCCGTTGGCGGGCCGCGGCTGGGTGAACGTCAATTCCACGGCCATGGGCGGCGGGGTGGCCGAGATGCTGCGCAGCGCGGTTCCCTTCGCCCGCTCGCTGGGAGTCGATGCCCGCTGGTGCACCATTCGCGGCAACCGCGAGTTCTTCCAGGTCACCAAGAAGTTCCACAACCTGCTTCAAGGAGCGGGCTCGCCCATTTCCCTCGAGGAAATCTTCGGCGCCTACCTGGACACCATCGACGAGAACGCCTGCAACACCTTCATCGCATCGGACCTCACGGTCATCCACGATCCGCAGCCCGCCGCCATGATCATGAACGCGCCGATCCTCGGGAACGTGATCTGGCGCTGTCACATCGACACATCGGTCCCCGACAAGACCGTGTGGCGCTTCCTGTTGCCGTACGTCAACCATTGCGACGGCGCGGTCTTCACCATGCGGGAGTTCGTGGGCCCGGGCCTCAAGATTCCGGTGTACGAGATCATGCCGTGCATCGATCCACTGGCGGAGAAGAACAGGCACTATACCCGGGCCGAAGCGCTCGACATCCTGCACCCGCTGTTCAAGGCCCATGACGTGGATCCCGAACGGCCCATATTCGCGGCTATTTCCCGTTACGACCGTCACAAGAACCAGGGGACGATTCTGAAGGCTTTCCAACGCATGGCCGAAGCGCGGCGCTGGGATCCGAAGCCCTACCTCCTGTTCATCGGCAACACCGCCTCCGACGACCCCGAGGGCGACGAGGTGTTGAACGAGCTGAAGCTCCAGGCCGACGATCACCCGGATGTGCGGTTCTGGGTCAACGTCGAGGACAACGACCGGGTGGTGGGGGCCTTGATGCGCATCGCCCGGGGCTTCGTGCACGTGTCCACCCGGGAAGGGTTCGGGTTGGTGGTGACCGAGGCCCTGTGGCAGGGCGCGCCCGTCATCGGTTCCCGCGTGGGCGGCATCAAGCGGCAAGTAATCGACGGCGTGACCGGGTACCTGGTGGATCCGCTGGACGTCGACGCCATTGCCTCGCACATGGGGGCGGTTCTGGAGGACGGCGAGGCGGCGGCGGCCCTGGGCCGGCAGGGGCGGGAGCACGTGCGGCAGAACTTCCTGCTCCCGGAGCTGGTGAAACGCTACCTGGTCCTCATGCGCTATCATTCGCGGATCAGCTCGGACCTGCCCTCATTCCGGTATGACGATCTGACCCATAGCGATATCATTCACGCGTTTCGCCGGCCGCATCCGCGATTGCCGGATTGGCGGGTAGAGTATCCGTAGAAAGGGGGCGCCCGGCGGCCCAGCGAGGCCGCCACCCGGCATTTTTCTTTACAATCTGGTGAAGCGCACGTATAATATCAAAACCTAAGATACGACCCATGGAACAGCGGGCGTAGAAGGGAGAGGCATGGCAGCTACGAAAATGACTCAGGCACAGATCGTGACCGATCTGGCGGCAAAGTGCGACTTGAACAAACGTGTCGCGAAAGATTTTCTGGACAACCTGGCGGCGCTCGCCGTCAAGGAGGTCAAGAAGAGCGGGGTTTTCATTGTGCCGGGCATCGGCCGACTGGTGAAAACCAGTAGAAAAGCTCGCATGGGGCGCAATCCCGCCACCGGGGAAGCGATCAAGATCCCTGCGAAAAGGGTCGTCAAGTTTCGCGTTGCCAAAGCCTGCAAAGACGCTATCGTCCCTCCGAAGAAGCCCCGATCCTGACGTGTGCAAGGTTGGAGGCCATGGGGGGAGTGGCCTCCAACCGCAGTGGCGGCCTGCCGGACTTAGTGTCCTGTCCAACCGGACAGGACACTAGTTGACGTTTGAACGATGTCGGGCAAGTCCGGACAGGGCAAGGTGATGGCCGTCTATCACCTGAAGGGTGGTGTCGGCAAGACAGCCACCACCGTCAATCTGGCCTACCTCAGCGCCGAATCCGGACTCAGGACGCTCGTCTGCGATCTCGATCCGCAGAGTTCGGCGACCTACTATTTCCGTATCAAACCCCGGCTTAAGAAAGCCAGACAGGTCTTTCTCAAGGGCCGGGCGAAGGTCGCCGGCAACATCAAGGGCACCGACTACGAGGGTCTCGACCTGTTGCCGGCCGACTGGTCACACCGGCATCTCGCTTCCGCGCTCGGCCACGTCAAGCGCTCCAGGCAACGGTTGCAGGAGATACTCGAACCGTTCCGCGGCGAGTATGACCTTATCGTGCTGGACAGCCCCGCGACCGCGGCCTTGCTTGCGGAGGGCATCTTCGTCGCGGCGGATCTGCTGCTGATCCCGGTGGTCCCGTCAACTTTGGCCGCCCGGGCCTATTCCAACCTGCGTTCCTTCATCCGGCGCAAGGGGTACGACGAAGACAAGATCTGGCCCTTCTTCTCCATGGTGGAGGCGCGCAAGAAGATGCACCGGACGACCATGGCCGCCATGAAGGAGGAGTTCCCGAGATGGCTGGGGGCCGCGATCCCCTATGCCGCCGACGTCGAGAGCATGGGGATGGCGCGGGCGCCGCTTCCGGCCTTCCTGCCAGCCGGCTCGGCGACCGGGCGCTATAGGGAGCTTTGGGAGGAGCTGGCCGCCCTGCTACACTCTTCCCCTTCCTCCCCGTCCGCGAACGGATGATGATGCCGTCCACCACATCGGGGCTCTCGGAGTTGACGTTCGAGATTCCCCAGGGCCGGCCCGGGCAACGTTTGCTGCGCGAATTGCGCCAACAATTCGAGTTGCGCGAGGGGCCTCGGCTCAGCCATGAGGCCCTGTACCTGGACACCCACGACGGGCGGCTCTACGCCCGGTCTCGCGCCTTGTGGAGTTCCGAGGGCGTGCTCCACCTCGAATCCCTGGATCGGCCGGATCCGTGGAGCCGCATCGAGCTCGACGGCGTTCCGGGGTTCGCCGACAGGCTGCCCCCCGGGGGGCTGCGGGACGAGCTGGTGCCGCTGACCAGGAACCGGGCCCTGCTCGAGCTCTTTTCGGTCCGGTCCCAGGAACGCACATGGAGCCGCTGGAATCGCGACCGGAAAACGGTCCTGCGGGTCTCGGTGAGTCAGGACGAAGCGTCGGACGGAAAGCGGACGGCGCGGCTGGGCTCCTTTGTCGTGGTCCGGCAGGTACGGGGCTACAAGAAGATTTTCAGGGAAGTCTGCGAGTGGTGGGAGAAGCGCGGTGTTCACGCCGGCAACGGCTCACGTTACCGGAAGGCGGTCGAGGCGTTGGGTCTCGACCCTCTGGGCGCGGCGTCCGTCTCCAGGGCGAAGCTCGATGCCTCGATGACCGCGGCCGAGGCGGTGCGCGCCATGATCCGCGCCCAATACCAGGTGGCCCGGGCCAACGAGGAGGGTGTCCTCAACGATACGGACGCGGAGTTCCTGCACGATTTCCGAGTGGCCGTCCGGCGCGCCCGGTCGTATCTGGGACAACTGCGGGACGTCTTTGCCGCCGAGGCCGGCGCCCGGCTCAGGAAGAACCTGTCGTGGCTTGGCAAGTCAACCAACGTGCTGAGGGATCTGGACGTGTACCTGGAGCAGCAGGCCGACTACCGAAGCCTGCTCGCGGCACCCTTGACGGAGGACATCGCGCCGCTGTTCGAGTTCGCCGCGCGTGAGCGGGAGACGGCTTATCGCACGTTGGTGGGAGTCATGGGTTCCGGGGACTACGACGCGGCGATGCAACGTTGGCGCTCATCCGTCGAGGACGACAGCGGCCTCGGAACGGGACAGCGGGGCGCGGAGCCCGCACTGTCGCTGGCCGGAGCGCGCGTTGCAAGGAAGTGCCGTGCGGTGCTGGAGCAGGGGGCGCGGCTGCGGAACCAGAAGGACGCGGACGCTTTTCATTCCCTCCGCATCGAGTGCAAGCAGCTTCGTTACCTGATGGAGATCCTCGGGGATCTGATGCCCGAGGCCAAGGGCGCGGTGCAACGCTTGAAGAAGCTCCAGGACGCGTTGGGCAGAATCCAGGACCTTACCGTGCACGAAGCCCGGACCCAGGAGTTCGCCCAGGCCATGTCCGCGGCCGGAGACGGCCGCGCGCTGCCGGCTGCCGAGGTGCTGGTGTCGCGCATGCGGGTGCAGCGGGAACTGGCATGCGCAAGGGTTCCCGAACTGTTTGCGCAGTTCAGCCGAAGCCTTCGCGAAACCGAGCCTCCCTACGTCATGCTGTTGCCCTGGCTTCGCCGCATACAGGACGACTAGTCCTAGGAGCCTGTCCGAGTAGTCAAACACAACCCCTCTCCCTCTGGGAGAGGGTGGCCGAAGGCCGGGTGAGGGCCTAGCGCAGGGGGAACAGTGCGGCGCCGATGATGCCGGCGGCGTTGCCGAGGCGCGCGGCTTCCACCCGGCCACCTACGCCCTGAAGGTACGGGAAGAACTTCTCGGGTTTCTTGCTGACCCCTCCGCCGATGATGAACAGGTCGACTCCGAGAAGGTACTCCACGTGAACGAGGTAGTCGTTGAGCCGCCGCGCCCATTTCTTCCAGCTCAGGTCCTGGCTCGTGCGGATGCTGGCGGCGGCACGCTTCTCCGCCGCCTTCCCGCGCATCTCGAGGTGGCCCAGCTCGGTGTCCGGCAGGAGCACACCGTCGCGGAAGATCGCCGAGCCGATGCCCGTTCCCAGGGTGATGACCATCACCGTTCCTTCCATCCCCCGGCCGGCGCCGAAGCGGAACTCGGCCAGTCCCGCGGCATCGGCATCGTTGCCGATGGCGACCCGCGGCGCGCCCAGTTGCGCCTCGAGCTGGCCGGCCAGGTCATAGCCGATCCAGGATGAATCGAGATTCGGCGCCCGCTGGACCCGGCCGCTCTTGACCAGGCCCGGGAAACCGCAACCCACCGTCCCCTGCCATTGCAGTTGGCGCTGCAGTTCCTTGATGGCCTCCATGACGGCCGCCGGGGTCGCCGGTTGGGGCGTGGGCAGCCGCACGCGCTCGGTCGTCATCTTTCCGTCCCGGGTGTCCACCAGCGCCGCCTTGACGCCGGTGCCGCCGATGTCGATGCCCATGACCCTGTTTTCTTCGCTCATGGTCTCCTCGGTTGTCGCATACGCCCGTTCAAGTATCCATGGAGTCCTTAATCGTCTATCATCATTGAAGCACGCGTGGAACACCAAGTCGGTTCCCCGTCGGCACGCGGCATGCTCAACATACTCACAAGTCTGGTGACCGTCCTGGCCCTTACGGTGGCCACGGTCTTCGCCTTCCACAAGCTGCGGCTGCCCACGGTGATCGGCTTTCTTGCGGTCGGCGTCGCCATGGGGCCCCACGGCTTCGGCGTCATCGGACATGGCGAAGAGATCGAGCTCCTGGCAGAGATCGGCATCGTACTGCTGCTCTTCTCCATCGGGCTCGAGTTCTCCTTCGAGCGCTTCCTGGCGGTGAAGGGACCGATCATCATCGGCGGCTCCCTTCAGGTGGCGCTGACTGTCCTGGCGGTGACGGCGGTGGGCGTCTACCTGGGTTATCCCCTGCGCATCAGCTTCTTCTTCGGCCTGCTGGCTTCCCTCAGCAGCACCGCCATCGTGCTCAAGATCTACAGCGACCGCGACGAGCTGTCCGCCCTGCACGGACGGCTGGCGGTGGGCACGCTCCTGCTCCAGGACATCGTCGCCGTGCCCATGATGCTGACGGTGCCGGTGCTGGGCCAGCCCGACGCGTTGTCCCTGCAGGTCGTGGGCCTCACCCTGGGGAAATCGGTGCTGGCGGTGGCGCTCATCTTCACCGCCTCGCGTTTCATCGTGCCGTGGTTCCTCCACCAGGTGGCGCGGCTGCGGAACCAGGAGATCTTCGTTCTGTTCGTGCTGCTCATCTGCCTCGGCACCGCCTGGGTGGCCTTCCAGTCCGGCATCTCCCTGGCGCTGGGAGCCTTCATCGCCGGGCTGCTGATCTCCGATTCCGAGTACAGCCACCAGGTGGTGTCGGACATCCTGCCGTTGCGGGACAGCTTCGCGGGGATCTTCTTCATCTCCATCGGGATGCAGGTGGACCTCGCCTTCGTGGGGGACGAAATCTCGCTGATCGGCGGCGCCTGGCTCCTGCTGGTGCTCATCAAGGGCGGGCTGATCACCGCCATCTTCTCGTCCCTGCAGCGTTCGTTCCGGCTCGGCCTGCTGCTGGGGCTGGCGCTGGCCCAGGTGGGGGAGTTCTCACTCATCCTGGCGCGCATGGGCGGCGCGTTCGATCTCCTCTCGCCGGACCAGGAGCAGCTCTTTCTCGCTACCGCGATTCTCAGCATGCTGGCGACCCCGCTGTTGATCGTCGGCGGAGGGCGCCTGGGTTTTGCGCTGCATCGCGGTGATGGGGAGGAAGGGCCCTCGGCGGGCGACATGAGAGCGCACGTCCTCATCGTCGGCTACGGGCTCAATGGGCGGAACCTGGCCCGGGTCCTGCGGGAAGTGGACATCCCCCACAGGATCCTGGACCTGAACCCGGAGGTGGCACGGCGGATGCGGACCGAAGGGGAGGAGATCCAGTTCGGTGACGGCACGCGCCCGGCGGTCCTGGCGGCCATGGGGGTGGCGCGGGCGCGGGTGCTGGTGGTGGCCATCAGCGATCCCATGGCGACGGCGCGGATCGTTTGGCACGCGCGGCGGCTCAACTCCGACCTCTACATCATCGTCCGCACACGGTACGTGGCCGAGATCCCGCGCCTCACCCGCCTTGGCGCCAACGAGGTCATACCAGAGGAGTTCGAGACGTCGGTGGAGATCTTCGCGCGGGTCCTGCAGGAGTACCACGTGCCACGCAACGTCATCACCCTGCAGGTGGAGATGGTGCGCCGCGAAGGCTACAGCATGCTGCGCGGGCTGAGGCTGGAGGGCAAGAGCCTGGCCCGGTTCAGCCAGTTTCTCACCGGCGCCACCGCCGACACGTTCCTGGTGCAGGAGGATGCGCCCGGGGCGCGCTACACCATCGGCCAGTTGAAAGAGCACTTCCAGGGCAGGACCAGCGTGCTGGCGCTGGTGCGGGACGGGGTCTCGGTGGAGAGTCCGCCCATGGACTACCCGCTACGGCCGCTGGACATCCTGGTGTTACTCGGAAGCCACGCGGACCTGGACCGAGCCGTGCAGCTTCTCACTGCACCGACGCCGGATGAGGAGGAAGTCTGACCCTCACCCCAACCCTCTCCCAGAGGGAGAGGAGGTCAAATTAGCCCTCTCCCTCTGGGAGAGGGTGGCCGAAGGCAGGGTGAGGGCGCCCGTCGGCTAGATGTCGTAGTAGAGGGCGAACTCGTAGGGGTGGGGCCTCAGCTTCATGGGCTCCACTTCGGCGGACCGCTTGTAGGCCAGCCATGCCGCGATGACGTCCTTGGTGAAGACATCGCCCTTGGTGAGGAAGGCGTTGTCCCGTTCCAGGGCGTCCAGCGACTCCTCCAGGCTGCCGGGCAGCGATTCCACCTTCGCCGCCTCCTCGGGCGCCAGGTCGTAGAGGTTCTTGTCGAGCGGCTTGGGCGGCTCGATCTTGTTGGCGACCCCGTCGAGCCCGGCCATCAGCATGGCCGAGAAGGCGTAGTAGGGGTTGCAGCTCGGGTCCGGGCTGCGGAACTCGAGGCGCCGGGCCTTCTCGCTGGTGGAGTAGGTCGGGATCCGCACGGCCGCGCTCCGGTTGCGCTGGGAATACATGAGGTTGATGGGTGCCTCGTAGCCCGGCACCAGGCGGCGGTACGAGTTGGTGGTGGGGGCGATGAACGCGCACAGCGCCGCCGCGTGCTTCAGGAGTCCGCCGATGTAGTAGCGCGCGGTGTCGCTCAGCAACGCGTAGTTCTTGGCGTTGTAGAAGACGTTCTTCTTGTTCTTCCACAGGCTCTGATGGGTGTGCATGCCCGAGCCGTTGTCCTGGAAGATCGGCTTCGGCATCATGGTCACGGTCTTGCCGTGGCGCATCCCCACGTTCTTGACGATGTACTTGTACTTCAGCACCTGGTCGGCCATGGCCGTCAGGGTGGAGAAGCGCATGTCGATCTCCGACTGTCCGGCCGTTCCCACCTCGTGGTGATGGACCTCGCACACGATGCCGCAAGCCTCCAGCGTTTTCACCATCTCGGAACGGATGTCCTGCAGGCTGTCCATGGGCGGGACCGGGAAGTAGCCTTCCTTGTAACGCGGCTTGTAGCCCAGGTTCGGCTTGTCGCCGTTGCCCGAATTCCATGCCCCTTCGTCGGAGTCGATGTAGTAGAAACCGTAGTTGTAGCTCTGGTCGAAGCGGACGTTGTCGAGGATGTAGAACTCGATCTCCGGGCCCCAGTAGCTCGTGTCCGCGAGGCCGGTGGACTTGAGGTACATCTCCGCCTTCAGCGCGACGTAGCGCGGATCCCTGGTGTAGGGCTGGCCGGTCAGCGGATCCTTGATGTTGCACACAAGGTTCAACGTGGGCAGGGATGTGAAGGGATCCATGAAGGCGGTGTCGGGATCCGGGAACAGCAGCATGTCCGACTCGTCGATGGTCTGGAAGCCGCGGATGCTCGAGCCGTCGAAGCCGATGCCGTTCTGGAACAGGCCGGTGTCGAACTCGTTGGTGGATATAGAGAAATGCTGCCACAGTCCGGGCAGGTCGGTGAACCGCAGGTCCACGATCTCTGCACCGTTCTTCTTGGCAAAGTCGATTACTTGTCTCGGTGTCATGGCATTCTTCCTTTCGAGCCGCGTATTTCGGACACGTTGATACAGTCGTGTAACGAAGCAAACTTTGTGCCAGCCAGCTCGGCCACGCCTCGAGCCCCTCTCTCTTTGGGAGAGGGTGGCCCAAGGCCGGCCGAGGGCGCTCCAATAGCCCTGTACATTCCGTCCCTTGCCGTATTCAACGGTCCGCTTGCGCCCGGCGAACCCTCACCCCAGCCCTCTCCCGGAGGGAGAGGGGGACGTTTGGCCGCTTCGCGGCGAGCTCACGTTTGCACAGATATTGTTCAGCCGATGCTCAATTATTGGGCATTGGTTGGCATTCAGCAGTCCCGCATGCCTGCGTTCGGGGGGTGCGTATCGTGGCTTCAGTGCGCCTAATCCACGGTGTGGGAGAACCGCCCGGACCCTGCAAAGCTCCGGCTGAGAGCGATGACCGGGGCGAGACCCGCGGCGACGATGATGAGGGCCGCGATCACGGCTTGGTCGAAGGCTTCGTAGGAGGCGTATTCGTAGACGTGGGTGGCCAGGGTGTTGAAGTTGAACGGGCGCAGCAGCAGCGTCATGGGCAGCTCCTTCATGCCATCGACGAAGACCAGCATGGCGCCCGTCAGGAGGCTGCCCCGCAGCAGGGGAAAATGGATACGGGCCAGGACCCCGCCCGGGCGACGCCCGAGGGATCGGGCAGCGGCGTCCATGCTGGGGGTGATCTTGGTCAGGCCCGCTTCCAGTGACCCGAACGACAAAGCCAGGAACCGTACCGTGCAGGCGAACACCAGGGCGCAAAGCGTGCCGCTCAGGATCAACCCGGTCGAGGTTTGGAATCGGGTCCTCATGAACCCGTCAACGGTGTTGTCCACGGCCGCCGCGAATATGATGACCCCGACCGCCAGCACCACCCCCGGTACGGTATAGCCGATGCTGGCGATCCGGGTGGCCCACTTGACCAGCGTGGTCCCCGACAGGCGGGCGCCGTATGCCAGGAAGAGCCCTGCGCACAGGCAGGCCAGCGCGGTAAGGGTGGCCACGGCAATGCTGTTGAAGGCCAGGGTCAGCGTGTCCACGCCGGTGGAAGAGCCGTAGCTGCCCGCCGCCGAGACGGCCATGAGCACGGCCGGCACCACGAATCCCAGAACCAGCGGCGCGGCACAGGCGCAGAGCGCCAGCATCCCGCGGTAGCCCCGGAGCCTTGCCAGGGGATTGCGCCGCGGCGCGTTGTGGTTGAACTGGTAGCGCCGCCGGCCGCGGGCAATCCTCTCCAGGGTGGCCATCACCAGCACCAGCACCAGCACCATGGACGCAAGCTGCGCGGCGGCCGGCGGGTTGTTCATGCCGAACCACACCCGGTAGACGCCGATGGTCAACGTCTGCACCGCGAAGTAGTCCACGGTGCCGAAATCGTTCAGCGTCTCCATCAGCGCCAGCAGCACGCCCACGGCAATGGCGGGTCGGGCCAGCGGCACGGCCACGCGCCAGAAGCATTCCCAGGTGCCGAGTCCGAGCCCGCGCGCCGCGTCCCACAAACTCTGTGACTGTTCGACGAAAGCGGCCCGGGCGAGCAGGTAGACGTAGGGATAGAGAACCAGCGACATGAAGGTCACGGCGCCGCCCAGGGAGCGGACCTCCGGGAACCAGTAGTCGCCCGGGCTCTGCCAGCCGAACAGTTGGCGCAGCCCCGTCTGCACGGGCCCGGCGAACTCGAGCACGTCGGTGTAGGTGTACGCCGCGATGTACGCGGGCATGGCCAGCGGCAGCAACAGCGCCCATTGCAGCACGGACCGACCGGGGAACTCGAACATGGTGACCAGCCAGGCCGTGGCGACGCCGACGATCAGGACTCCCGCGCCAACGCCGGTGATGAGCAGCAGCGTCTCTCTGATATAGGTGCCGAGAACGGTGGAGGCGAGGTGGCCCCAGGCATCGCCGCTGTTCTCCAGGGCGATTCCCACCACCGCGAGGAGAGGGCCGGTGAACAGCGCGGCCAGCGCCACAATACCCAGTGTCCAGCCGTCTACCCGGGGAAGCCATGGTAGGGCCGGGACTGCGGGGATCGGCGACACCGCGGGCGCCGCGCTTGCCGGGCTCGTCTGCATGTCGTGCATCTGCTGGCGGTTCCGGCGCGTGGCGCGCCACGCGTGGTACCGGCCGCAACGGGTTCGAAACCCGCAACTACGTCAGATGCACGACCCTAGCACACGAAGTCCTGTTGCTCAAACCGTAGATATTCGATGGTAGGAACTTTTCAGGAACCGCTTGCCGAACGCGCCTGTTTTGCTCCCCGGGCCACCTGTGTACGGGCCCTTTGGGGGCCTTCCATGGCCGTTTCGGCTTCTCCGGGGAGGCCCTTCGCGGCCTCGTCGGGGTGCCGGTCCAGGTAGGTGCCGCCGGTGAGCACCCGGGTCATGATCCGCTCCAAACGGGCGGAAGGCGAGTCCTGCTGCACCGCGCGGGGGACGGCCTGGAGTTCTCCCGGGACATGGTGCTGCACGAGATCGCCGAAACCCCACCGTGTCAGCATGTCCGCGCAGGTGTCGGGTTCGCGCGCGTCGAGGATCTCCATGCCGCCGTTGCCGTCGGTTTCGACCGTGACCTCCGCGGGCCGTCCGAAGAGATTGTGGTCGCTGCTGAGGGCTTCCTGGTAGGCGCCCAGGAACAGGATCGCCAGGGTGTAGGAGTCATCCCAGGGCGGGGCGTGGAGCTCGAAGGTGGAGCGGGGCTCCTGGGGGTGCGAGAACTTGTTGATCACGCCGTCCGAGTCGCACGTCAGGTCGGCGAGGATGGCCTTGACGGCGGGTTTTTCCTTGAGCCGGCAGGTGGGCATGATGGGGAAAAGCATGTCCAGTATCCAACTGTCCGGTAACGATCTGAAGATCGAAAAATTGAAGGCGTGCAGCCGCGCGGCGATGCGTTCCAGGGCCGCCTTGTCCTCGCCGTCGAAGCGTCCGTGACGCGAAAAACGGCTTGCCAGCTCCACGATTCGGGCGAACGCCGATTCCGCCTGGGCCCTCTGCTTCAGGGAAAGGAACCCCAGGGAGAAGGCCGAGAGCATCTCGTCCTTCTTCTGGTAGGCGTCGTGCAGGTACTCGCGCCAGTTCTTGCTGTTGATCTCCACCACCATGTCATCGAGCTCGTTGACGGCGTCCACGTTGGATGCCCGAGCCCGGGCGCGGCCCGGTTTGGGCGTCAGCCTGGGTTGCTCGAGAGGGTCCACGAGCAGGGCTACATGGTGGGTGACCAGGAACCGGCCGGCTTCGGTGATGATGCGCGGTTCCCCGATGCGCGCGCGGTCCAGCACTTCCTTGGTGGTGTAGATGATGTCGTTGGCGTATTCCTGGACGTTGTAGTTCACGCTGGAATCCGCCGAGCTGTTGCTGCCGTCGTAGTCGACGCCCAGCCCGCCGCCCACGTCCAGGGTGTCCAGGGGGACCCCCAGCTCCTTGAGCTCCACGTAGAACCGGAGCGCCTCCTGAAGCGCCTGCTTGAAGTTGCGGATGTTGGTGATCTGCGAGCCCAGGTGGAAGTGCAGCAGGCGCAGGCGGTCGAGCAGCCGGCATTCCTTCAGCAGGCGGGTGGCGTCCATCAGGTCCGAAGCGGAGAGGCCGAACTTGGAAAGGTCCCCGGACGACTCCTCCCAGCGGCCCATGCCGCTGGCGTTGAGCTTCACCCGCGCACCCAGCATAGGACACGGCAGCCCCTTGGCGCGAAGCTCGCTGACCAGCTCGTACTCCCGCGGCCGTTCCACCACCACCACGACGTTGTAGCCTGCCTCGCTCGCCGCCGCCGCCAGCTCGATGTAGGCGGTGTCCTTGTAGCCGTTGCAGATGATGGGGCCGCCGCTGTCGCCGAGCATCGACAGGGCGATGCACAGTTCCGCCTTGGTGCCCACCTCCAGGCCGGCGCCGTAGGGGCGCCCGGCCTTGCAGATCCGCGCCACCGTCGCCTTGCGGCTGTTGACCTTGAGCGGGTACACGGAGGTGTAGGAGCCGCGGTAGTTGAAGGTCCTCGTGGCCGTCCTGAACGCCCGCTGGAGGGTTTCCATCTGCCGGTCGATGAGCTGCGGAAAGCGCACCAGCACCGGTGGATGCACCCCTTGCCGCCGCAACCGGTTTACGAGACCGTCCAGATCGACCTTGTCCCGAGTGGCCGGATTCGTGACGATCTCCAGATGTCCGGCGGCGTTGACGTCGACGAACCCCTCGCCCCAGGAGCGCCACGCAAACGGCTCACCAGCGCCCAACGGCAGCTTCTTCATCTTCCTGGCCTTGCCTCCCTTTCCTGTCGTGCCGAAACGTTCGTTTCCATCGAGTCCGCCCCTCGACGGCGATCAAATTCTAACACAGTTTACCGTTGTTTGTGGGATCGGCGGCCTATCGCGCCAGCCGTAGCGGCACGCCGGCTTCCGGCCTCGGCGTGTGCAGTTCGTTCAGGTAGGCGTGGATGGCTTCCTGGGCGCGTGTCCGTTTGCCGCCGGCAACGGACCTGTAACGGTTCTTGAGGTCCTTGTCCAGCACTCGCGCCTTGACGTTGTCGTTCCACACGATGTCCAGCACGTCCCGGAGCTGTTTCTTCAGGGACGGGTCGTAGATGGGGCAGGCCACTTCCACGCGGTGGTCGACGTTGCGTTCCATCCAGTCGCCGGAGGCGATGTAAAGCTTCTCGGCGCCGCCGTTGGCGAACGCCATGACCCTGGAGTGTTCGAGGAAGCGGTCGAGAATGGCGGTGGCCTCGATGCCTTCACTGACGTCCTTCACGCCCGGGACCAGCGAGAACATCCCGCGCACCATGAGCCTCACCTCGACCCCCGCCTGGCTGGCCTCGTAGAGCTTTCGGATCAGGCCGCTGTCCTCGAGGTTGTTGACCTTGAGGATGATATGGGCGGGGCGGCCCCTGCGGGCGTTCTTGATCTCGGTGTCGATGAGCTTCGTGAGCCTGCGCCGGGTGTCGTAGGGCGACACCAGCAGGTGCTTGAAGGTGGTCCGGCGGTAGTTGTTCTCGAGAAAGCCGAAGACACGGTTCACCTCGGCGGTGATGCGCTCGTCGGCGGTGAACAGGCTGTCGTCCGTGTAGATCCGCGCGGTGGTCTCGTTGAAGTTGCCGGTGCCGACGTTGGCATAGAGCACGGTCTTCCGATGCGATACGCGGGTGATGAGGATCAGCTTGGCATGCACCTTGAGTCCGGGCACGCCGTTGATGACCCGGACGCCTTCCTCCTGGAGCCGTTCCGACCAGTAGACGTTGTCGGCCTCGTCGAAGCGGGCCTGCAACTCCATGACCACGGTGACCCGCTTGCCGTTGCGGCTGGCGTTGATAAGGGCATTGACGATCTTCGAGTTGCGGGCCACCCGGTACAGCGTCATCTTGATGGAGCGGACCTTGGGGTCGATGGCCGCCTGGCGCAGGAACTCGATGAGGTAGTCGAAGGTCTGGTACGGGTAGTGCAGCAGGATGTCCCGGCGCCGGATCGCCTTGAAGAAGGTGGCCGCGGCGTCGATGTCCGGGTGCGACAGCGGCTCCAGCGGCGCCGCCGACAGATTCTTCGGGCCGATGCGCGGGAATCCCATGAAGTCCTTGAAGTTGTGGTAGCGTCCGCCCGGGATGAACGGGCCGGACTCGGTGTCCAGGCCCATCTTGCCCTGGAGCAGCTTGAGCAGCCGCCGGGGAATCCGGTTGTCGTAGATGAAGCGGACCGGCGCCCCGGACCTTCGCTGCTTGAGGCCCTTGGAGATCTTCTCGATGTAGCTCTCGTAGAGGTCGTCGTCCAGGTCGAGCTGCGCGTCGCGCGTCAGCTTGATGGTGAAGGCCTCGAACTGGTCGAAGGGGAAGATGGAGAAGATGTCCTTCAGGCAGTAGCGGATGACGTCGTCCAGCAGGATCACGTACTCCCGGTCGCCGGCCTTGGGCAGGATGACGAAGCGCGACAGCACGTCGGTGGGGATCTCGATCAACGCGTATTCCGAGCGCCGGGACTTGCTGCTGTAGAGACTGATGGCCAGGTAGATGGCCTGATCCTTCAACTGCGGGAACTCGGTGAGGTGGTTGATCATCAGGGGGATCAGGGTGGGCCGCAGCTTCTGCTGATAGAACTCCTTGATGTAGGCTTCCTGATCGGGGTTGAGCTCGTTTTCCCTGATGATGGTAACGCCGTGCTCGTCCAGTTCCTGGAGGATGCTCCGATAGGTGCTCTCGAACTGCGCCTGCTGCTTCAGCACGATGGCGTGGATCTCCTTCAGCACCGCGGAAGGATCATCGCTCATGAGCCGCCGCGCGCCGGCGCCGAACTGCTCGAGACGCCGTAGAAGGGCCACCCGGACGCGAAAGAACTCGTCGAGATTGGACGAGAAGATGCCGAGGAAGCTCAGCCGTTCCAGCAGCGGCACCGAGGCGTCCGACGCCTCCTGGAGGACGCGCCCATTGAACGCCAGCCAGCTGAGCTCCTTGTTGCGCAACGGCAGCGTCGACTTCTGTTTCGCGCGGGTCGGCATGGCGACAGGAACCGAGTAACTACTACAAATCCCTACGCGCTTCAATACGGCTGCGGTCAGCCTGGGCCCTCACCCGGCCTCCGGCCACCCTCTCCAGAGGGGAGAGGGGGAGAATTGGGCCTCTCCCTTTGGGAGAAGGCTGATCTGACTCCCTCTCCCTCTGGGAGAGGGTTGGGGTGAGGGTCCTAGGCTTCGGCGTGGTACTGGAGATCGTAGTACGCGGCCAGGTCCGCGCCCTTGCCCGGGGGCATGCCGAACGACACCCGGAGGTCCAACGGCACCTGGAGGCCGGTCAGGTTGAGATCGGTGGTCGGCGGCAGCGCGGCGAGTTCCCTGGCCGCGCGTTCGTCGTCGATTCCCTGGGCTTCCCGCAGAAGATCCAGGGCGGCGGCGCGGTTGGCGGGATCGTTGCCCCAACCGGCGGCCTCCGCGAGACACTTGAGGAAGGCGACGAGCTCGTCCTTGTGGGCGCCCGCCCAGCGGGTGGTGACAGCGAACACCCCGCCCGGGTAGTCGGGCAGCACTTCGCGGTAGTCCGCCATGCGTTTGAGGCGGGCCGCTTCGGCCTGCTTGTCCCAGGGAGGGTTGAGGATGCCGGCAAAGGTCTTGCCGCTCTTCATCGACTCGAAACGCGGTCCGGTGGCGCCGACCCCGTCGAGCCGGTAGTCGCCGCGGTCGAGGTCCAGCCCGTGGGCCAGCAGGATTCTCCTCAGCACCAGGGCGTAGGCCGTGTCCACCGCGTCCACCGCCAGCGTCCGCCCGCGCAGGTCGTCCCAGTCGCCGATCTCGGGGCGCACGTACACCGGCAGGGACATCCGTTGGGAGGCCTGTGCGACGGCGTGGATGTCGGCGCCTTCGCGCCCCGACCAGGCGAGCACGTTGTCGAAGGCGGTGGACGCGACGTCGTAGGTTCCGGCGCCCAGGCCGCGCATCTGCTCCGTGGAGCTGCGCGTGATGGTGGTCTCGACTTCCAGGCCGCGGGCGGCGAAGAGTCCCCGCCCACGCGCGATGACGACGGCGGGGTTCTCTCCGAAAGTGATGAAACGTACGAGCATGCCGCGAAGCTGCCCTAACGGATGGCTTCCTCGCCCCTTTCGTTGGTGCGGATGCGGATCACCTCGTCCACGGTGGTGACGAAGATCTTGCCGTCGCCGATCTTGCCGGTCTGAGCCGACTCCAGGATGGCATCCAGGGCGCTCGAGAGCAGTTCCTCGGGGAGCAGCACCTCGATCTTGACCTTGGGCAGGAAATCGACCGTGTACTCGGCTCCTCGATAGAGCTCGGTGTGCCCCTTCTGGCGCCCGAACCCCTTGACCTCGCTCACGGTCATTCCCGAGACCCCCACCGCGGTCAGGGCCTGCTTGACCTCGTCCAGCCGGAACGGCTTGATGATCGCTTCTATCTTTTTCATGAAACTTCCTCCTTGAGCCCTGGAGCTGTTTCTACCAGCTATAACCCCGCTCCTCGTGCTGACTCAAATCCAGCCCCATCTGCTCGTCGTCGTCGGACACGCGCAGACCCATGGTCGCGTTGAGAACACCGAGAATGATCAGGGTGCCCACGAAGGCGAAGACCATGGTGGCCGCCACGCCGACGAACTGGATCCAGAGCTGCCCGGGGTTGCCGAAGAAGAGACCGTCGGCGCCGCCGGAGTTCACCAGCGTCGAGGCGAACAACCCGGTGGCCAGCGCCCCCCAGATGCCGCCGATACCGTGCACCCCTACCACGTCCAGCGAGTCGTCGTAACCCATGCGTGCCTTGAGGTTGCAGGCCACGTAACACAGGATGCCGCCGCCCGCGCCGATGATGATGGCGGAGACCGGACTGACGAAACCGGCCGCCGGGGTGATGGAGACCAAGCCGGCTACCGCGCCGGTGGCCGCTCCCAGCAGCGTCGGCTTGCCGCCGGTGGCCCATTCGGTGAACATCCAGGCCAGCGCCGCGGCCGCCGCGGCCGTGTTGGTGGTGACGAACGCCACCGATGCCAGGCCGTCGGCGGCGAGGGCGCTGCCGGCGTTGAAGCCGAACCAGCCCACCCACAGGAGCGAGGCGCCGATGACGCTGAACGGCAGGTTGTGGGGCATCATGGCGTCCCTGCCGTAGCCCCTGCGAGCGCCGTAGACCATGGCCGCCGCCAGCGCGGAGATCCCCGAGCTGATGTGGACCACGGTGCCGCCGGCGAAGTCCAGGGCGCCCATGGCTCCCATCCAGCCGCCGCCCCATACCCAGTGGCACAGCGGCGCGTAGATGAAGGTGCTCCACAAGACCACGAACACGATGAAGGTGCTGAATTTCGCCCGCTCCGCGAAAGCGCCGGTGATCAGGGCCGGCGTGATGATGGCGAACATCATCTGGAAGACCATGAAGGCGAGGTGGGGCACACCGGCCACCAGGTCCGCGTTGGGCTCGGCGCCGACGCCGTTCAAGGCGAACCAGTCGAGGTTGCCGACGATGCCGCCGACGTCCGGACCGAAAGCCAGGGAATAGCCCCAGAGCACCCATACGATGCTGATCACGCAGGCCGCCACGAAACTCTGCATGATGGTGCCCAGCACGTTTTTCGTGCGCACCAGCCCGCCGTAGAAAAGAAACAATCCCGGAATGGTCATCATCAGGACCAAAGCCGAACAGGTGAGTATCCAGGCGGTATCGCCGCTGTTGATCTCCAACGCCTTGTCCCCCGTCGAGAGTGATTTCCGTCCCGTCAGCGCCGTGCGCCGGGAAGGATAGAAGACAAAGGACGCAAATAGGGTGCCAAAGGGGGGTTCGGGCGCGGTTCATCGCCCACGGACTCCCTCTCCCTCCGGGAGAGGGTCGGGGTGAGGGTGTCCAGCTACAATCTGGCTACTTGACTCGCTTTTACACTGCCCAACAAACAGGCAAATGCGCAACGAGTAGGCAGGGGGGGAGGGGCGCGGTTACCCGGCCCTGAGTCTTTGCCTCAAGCCGGCGTGCTGCTCCCGAATCCCGGACGGGAGCCGGTCTCCGAACTTCTCGAAGAACTCCGACTGGCTTCGCAGGTTGGTGCGCCAGCCGTCACGGTCCACGTGCAGCAACCGGCGCATGGCGTCACTGGATACGTCCGCGCCCTTGCGGTTGATGCCGGACGGCTTGGGCAGGTAGCCGATGGGGGTTTCGTCCGCCTTCCCGTCGTCCCGGGAACGCTCGATGATCCACTGGAGCACCCGCAGGTTCTCGCCGAAGCCCGGCCACAGGAACCCGCCCTGGTCGTCCCGCTGAAACCAGTTGACCCGGAAGATCTTGGGCGGGTTGGTCAGCCGCTTGCCCATGGAGAGCCAGTGGTTCCAGTAATCGGCCATGTTGTAGCCGCAGAAGGGCAGCATCGCCATGGGGTCGCGCCGCACCACTCCCACGGCGCCGGTGGCGGCGGCGGTGGTCTCCGACGCCAGGGTGGCGCCGAGAAACGTCCCGTGGGCCCAGTCGAAGGCTTGGTAGACCAGCGGCACGAGCTTCTGCCGCCGCGCGCCGAACAGGATGGCGCTCACGGGAACGCCGTTGGGGTTCTCCCGCTCGGGGGAGATGGACGGGCACTCGCTGGCGGGCACCGTGAACCGGCTGTTGGGATGGGCCACCGGCCCTTCTTTGTTCCACGCGCGCCCGCGCCAGTCGGTGACGCTTCTGGGCACGGGATCGTCGTGTCCCTCCCACCACACGCCGCCGTCGGGCTTGAGCCCCACGTTGGTGAAGATGGTGTTCTTCCCGATCGTGTGCATGGCGTTGGGATTGGTCTTGGAGTTGGTGCCCGGGACCACGCCGAAGAACCCGGCTTCGGGATTCACCGCCCACAGCCGCCCGTCGTCGCCCACCCGCAGCCACGCGATGTCGTCTCCGACGGTGAACACCTTCCAGCCCTTCATGGACCTGGGCGGCACCATCATGGCCAGGTTGGTTTTGCCGCAGGCGCTGGGCAGCGCGCCGCAGACGTAGGCGGTCTCGCCCTCGGGGCTCTCGATGCCGACGATCATCATGTGCTCGGCGAGCCAGCCTTCCCGCGCCCCTAGGGCGCTGGCCAGCCTGAGCGCCATGCACTTCTTCGCCAGCAGCGCGTTGCCGCCGTAGCCGGAGCCCACGCTCCAGATGGTGTTGGCCTCGGGAAAGTGGCAGATGAACCGGCGGTCGATGTGCAGGTCCGCCTTGGAGTGGAGACCGCGGGTGAAGTCGTCCGAGTCGCCGAGGTGTTCCAGGGCGATGTTGCCCATGCGGGTCATGGCACGCATGCTCAGGGCGACATACACGCTGTCGGTGACCTCGATGCCGACCTTGCTGAAGGGAGAGCCCGCCGGCCCCATGAGGAAGGGGATGACGTACATGGTCCTGCCGGCCATGGAGCCGTCGTAGATCTTTCCGAGCCGGTCGTAGGCTTCGTCCGGCGCCATCCAGTTGTTGGACGGACCGGCGTCGTCCTGCTCCCGCGAGCACACGAAGGTCAGGTGCTCGGTGCGCGCGACGTCGTTGGCGGCGCTGCGGTGCAGGTAACAACCCGGCAGGCTTTGCTGGTCCAGGGGAATGAGGTCCCCGACCCGGATGGCCACCTGGGTCAGCCGCTCCTTCTCCTCTTCCGAACCGTCGCACCACACGACGTCGTCCGGGCGACACATGGCTGCCGCTTCCTTCACGAACTTCCGAACCGACTCATTCGCAACCATGCGTTCCCCTTTACTTCCCCCGTGTTTTCTTTTTCGCCGAGGCCCGGGCGGCATCCTGTTTGGCCGGCGGCCTGGCGGCGCGCTTTGAAGGCGCCGTCTTGGAGGCCTTGGGCTTGCCGGCGTCCTGTGCGGCGGCAGGCCTGGCCGGCTTCGGCGGCTTGCCCGTGGGATCGTTGGTGATGAAGTGCCCGCAGTTGATGCAATAGACGGTATAGGCCGGCTCACGGCGATGGTGAACCGTGTGGAAGTGCCCCTGGGAGCTGTTGATGCTGATGTCTACCTGGTAGAGTTGTATAACGACGTTGTGGTTGCAGTTCGGGCAGACTACCGTTTCAGGTATATCCGTTTTCGCCATCCGAACTCCTAGAAAACCAACGAAATCCGCGAAGTTTCACGCCTGGGGGCCTGCGTCAAGACTACGTGCCGCCGGTCAGGGGTTACCTTATAACGGGGTATTCCGTTCACGTCCAGTAGTCTTCCCGACCGCCCTGGACCCACCAGTTCTCGCGCGCACGGATGTCCAGCTCGAACCCCCTGCCGTGCTCCCGCGCCAGATCGTACAGTTTCTTGGCCAGGGCGATATCGACGATGCCCTGGCCCCCCTGGTTCTTGTACAGGATGATCTGGTCGTCGCTCGTGCGCCCGGGCGCCTTCCCGGTCAGAATGTCAGCAATATCAACGACTTTGTCCCAGGTAATGACGCCGTCCTGGATCGGCCAGTAGATGTCGCCCTGCTGCGAGTCCACCGCCTGCTCGCGGGACAGGGCAACGATGAAATCGCACCGTCTGAGGGTGCCGTCGTCGATCTCCCGGCGGGGCTTGTCGAGGTTGCCGCTCTTGACCAGCTCGATGTTGCTGCCGATCACCGAGATGATGTACTGGCCCGGCTCCAACCATGAGCCGTCGATGACCGGGACGTTGGTGTTGGTCATGCACAGGACGATGTCCACGTCCTGCGCGGCCCGGGGAGCTTCCTCCACCGGCTGGACCGGCACCCCGGTGATCTCCGTCATCTTGCGGGCGAAGGCCTCCCGGTGTGACGGCGTGGGGCTGAACACCTTGGCACTCTCGATCTCCCTGAGCTCGGTCAGTCCCACGAACGTGGAGTAGGCCTGGTTGCCGGAGCCGTAGATTCCCACCGTCCGGGCGCTCTCCTTGGCCAGCCGGTCCAGGCCCGCGAGGCTGGTGGCCGGCGTGCGCAGGTCGGCGACCCCCGCCGCGTGCTTGGGCCGGTGCGCCATGATCCCCAGCAGCGTTCCGGAATCGGTGTCGTAGATCACCGCCAGCTCCGTCTGGTCGGGATTGTACGGCGGGCGCCGCTGCTGGTCGCCCACGATGGCCTTGCGGTGTAGCGCCACCTGCGCGCCCACGGCGCCGTAGGTGGCGGCCCCCCCGGCGTAGATGTTGAGCACGGTGTCGAACGGGGCCTCGCCCACATTCCTGTGCAAATTCAGGCGCTTGCGAGGCGCGTTGACGCCCTCGGGGGTGGCGATCTTCCTGAGCGCCGCCTCGGTGATGGAGACGGCTTCGGGGAAGGGAACCAGCTCATCCACGTCTTGCGAATGGAAAAACAGCGCCATGATGCCTCCGGGTATGGTTGGCCGCGGGGACGTGCCGTGGGTGGGCAGGGGGAACCCCGGGCGGTTGTCGATTCGAAGCTATCAGATAGCCCGCGCGCCGGGGAAACGCAAGGTAGGGGAACCGAACGCGTAGGGAACGTACGTTGCGATGGATCCCCGCAGGAGGACCGGCGGTCGCCCTTACACCATGACTCCATCGGTGGCGGCTTGGTGTCCTGTCCCACGTAACGTGGGACAGGACACTAGAACACCATCTCGACCCTGGACGAGCAGCGAAAGCCGTAGTAGGCGTGGCCCCTGGCCTGCCTCCCTGAGTCCACGCTGTGACGTGAGGTGGCTGTCAGCCCTTCGGGGCCGCTGGAGGTGTTGCCGCCCCGGGTGACTCGCGGATAGGGCGCGGACAGGTCCTCCCGCCCGTCCTTGGGGTCGTAGGGATAGGACGTCGAGGTGGAGCGGGTCCATTCCCACACCTGACCGGCCATGTCCAGGACGCCGTAGGGGCTGCGTCCCTTGGGGTACCGGCCCACGGGCACGGACTCGCCGCGCCAGCCGCCGAAGAAAGCCAGCTCCGGCGTCGGCGGGCCGTTGCCCCACGGGTACAGTCTGCCGTCGGTGCCGCGCGCGGCCTTCTCCCATTCCGCTTCGCTGGGGAGCCGTTTCTTGAGCCACTTGCAGTAGGCGACGGCGCCGTGCCACGCCATTTCCGAGGCGGGGTGGTCCTCCCAGCCGGGCTCGACCTGCCACCTGCCGCCGATCAGGTGGATCCGATTGTCCTCGTCCGCGATGTCCAGGTACTGCTCGCCCTTGGGCCCCACCGGTCCCTTGGCCTGGATGAACCTGGCGTATTCCTTCATGGTGACCAGGTTCCGGTCGATGTGGAACGCGGGCAGGAAGACCTTGTGGGTTGGCCCTTCCTCGCTCGGACCGCCGTCGCGCCCCATGGTGAATTCCCCGGCGGGGATGAGCACCATGCCGGCATGCTTGCCTTCGGCGGAGCCGGCCGCGGTCCCGGAGAGGACGAGGCTTGCGGCGAGTGCCAACGAGGCCGCGACGGACCGTAGGGTAAGTGCCATAACCGTCACCTCCAGCAGGCCCGGGAACCCATCAAGCCTGCAAGACTCTAATACGAAACGGGCTGGCCGGTCCAGATGCGAGCGCTCGTTTCGAAACGGCCTTGCGTCCTCAAAGCACGCCGCGCCGGCAATGGAAATGCTGACCGGATCCGTCCGACTCATCGGCGGCGCGGTCGGTGGCCCGCGTTCGGTGATCGTGCTACGACCAACATTGAAACAACCCTTCCAGGAGAATCCTCATGGACGCAGTGCAGATGGAAGTGGTCTACCGGGCCACCGCGCAGATTGCCAAGGAGCTGGCCCTCAACATGCTCCGGACCGGCTACTCAAGCGTGATCAAGGAGAGCCAGGACTTCACGTTCACGATCTTCGACCGCGACGGCCGCATGGTGACCCAGGGGCTGCCGCAGCCGCTGCACATCGGCGGCATCTCGGCCCAGGTGGGCGAGGTGATCCGGGTGTTCGGCGAGGACAACGCCGAAGGCGACGTCTACATCCTCAACCACCCGTACTTCGCCTGCCAGAACCACGCCACCGACGTGACCGTGGTCTCCCCGGTATTCCACGGGGGCCGGCGCGTGGCCTACATCGCCAACACGGCCCACAAGCCGGATCTGGGCGGCAAGGTGCCGGGTACCAACTCGCCGGACGCCACCGACGTGATCCAGGAAGGGCTGCTGCTGCCGGCGCTGCGGCTCTACCGCGGCGGCGAGGTCAACGAGGACGTCAAGACCATTATCATGGCTAACACCCGCACCCCGGAGATCACCTGGGGGGACATCCAGGCCCAGGCCTTGACCAACTTCTACGGTCTCAGGAAGCTCGCGGAGCTGATGGACCAGTACGGCTCGGACGAAGTCACCGCCTGCTGGGACCAGTGGATGGACATCTGCGAGGCGGAGGTCCGCAAGGCCATCGGGAAGATCGCCGACGGCGACTACGGTCCCTGCGTGGACTTCGTCGACGACGACGGGCTGGACCAGGAGCGTTCCTATCGCATCGCGGCGTCCCTGCGGGTGGCCGGCGATGAGCTGCACTTCACCCTGGAGTCGTCGGAGCAGGCCCGCGGTCCCATCAATCTCCGGCCCTGCGTCATCCGGAACTTCATCGACTGCCTCGTGGTGGCGGTGCTCTGCCCGGACCTGCCGGTGAACCAGGGCATCTCCCGGCCCATAAGAGTAACCTTTCCGCCCGAGGGCTCGATCCTGAACCCCCGCTATCCCGCGCCGGTGAACATGTACGTCCGTCCCGCCCAGATGGTCACGTCGGTGGTGCAGATGGCGCTGGCCGAGGCCCTGCCCGAGGTGGTGCCGGCGCCGGACAGCGGCGCCGGTGGCTCGGTGTCCATCTCGGGGCAGGATGCCGGCCGCGGGCGGTGGTTCTCGCTCTACGACCTCAACTGCGGCGGCGGCGGCGCGCGCGCCGACTCCGACGGCCCGGCCGTGCTCAACTCGCTCGTGATCAACGTGATGAACACCCCGGTGGAGCCCCTGGAGACGGAGTTCCCCCTGCGCATCGAGCGCTACGAGCTGTTCGAGGAATCGGGCGGTGCCGGGTACTACCGCGGCGGCCTGGGCATGGTCCGGGACTGGAAGATGCTGGCGGACGAGGCCTACGTCAACCTGCGCAGCGACCGCTTCAAGCATTCCGCCCCAGGGCTCCACGGCGCCGGCGACGCGCTCCCGTCGTCGGCCTTTCTCAACCCGGGCACGGAGAGTGAGCGGGCGCTTCCTTCCAAGGTCAGCCGGCTGCAAATGGGAAAAGGCGACGTCTTCCGAATTCAGTACGCCGGCGGCGGCGGCCGTGGCGACCCGTTCGAGCGGGAGCCGTCCAAGGTGCTGGACGACGTCCGGGACGGCTACATCAGCGCCGAGACCGCCCGCGCTGCGTACGGGGTCGCGGTGAGCGGCCAGCCGCCCGAGATCGACGAGGCCGAGACCCGCCGCCTCCGAAGCGCGCCCCGCAACGGCGCCGGCGCGACGGAACGGCCGTAGTGTCTTGCCGGCACGTCGCGACCGCGACTCACAGGGGCGGGGTTCAAACCCGCCCGTGCCCGAAACTCCGGTAGACCGCGCGTGGAACCGCACACCGAAACACCGAGGGTCTGGCTCCGGGATTTCCTCCTGACCTGTGGCGCCCGTTTCGGGCTGTTCTTCGCCATGTTCCTGATCGAGCCGGTGTTCCCCGTCTACCTCAAGAACATGGGGACGAGCTCGTTCATGATCGGCGTGGTCATGGCCGCGTTCCCGCTCGGCGCCACCTGGGTGCGGCCGCTGGTGGGCGCCTACATCGACCGCCTGGGCAGCAAGGTCTTCCTCGTGGGCGGGCTGACCATCTTCATCACCGCGGCCACCGGCTACATCTGGACCGGATCGGTGCTGGTGGCGCTGATCCTGCGTACTTACCACGGCTTCGGGTGGTCGGGATGCACCACGTCCATCGGCACGCTGGTGGCGGACATCTCGCCGGATCACCTCCGCGGCACCCTCATCAGCTACTCCGGGGCGGTGAGCACCGTGGCCTACTCCATCGCGCCGGCCGTCGCCTTCTGGATCGTCGGCCGTCTGGGATTCCCGACGGTGTTCGCCAGCGGCGCGGCGGCGGCGGGGTTCGGCCTGCTCGCGGCGGTCCTGATCCCCTCGCCGGTGAAGGACAAGCCCACGCCCCGGCGCCGGCGCTGGTTCGAGACCTTCATCCTGCCCGAATCCCTCGTGCCCGCCGTGAGCATGGGGCTTCTGGGGATCTCCCGCGGCAGCATCATCGCCTTCCTTTCGCTCTACGCCCTGGAAATGGGGGGCGATCCGGGCATCTGGTTCAGCGTCTTCGCGGTGGCGGTGGTGGTGGGGAGGCCCATCTTCGGTCCGCTCTCCGACCGCAAGGGCCGGCCGTTCGTGGTCATCCCGACCTACCTGCTGGCCCTGGTGGGCATGCTGGTGCTGGTGCTGGCGCGCTCCCCCATGATGCTGCTGGTCTCCGCGGCCATCCTGGGGTTCGGCTACGGCTCCGTCCACGCCGCGCTCATGACCATGGCCGTGGACCTGGCGCCGCGTGACCGCTGGGGCCTCAGCATGGCCCAGTACCACCTGTTCTACGACCTCGCCATCGGCGGAGGCGGCGTGCTGGCCGGCATCATGCTCAACTTTACCGGCAACAACTACCCCGCCATGTTTCTTGCCACCACGGTGGTAGGAATGGGCGGATTCGTGCTGTTCACGACGAAGTATCGGAGGAGCGCGGCGGGGTGAAGGTTGGAATCGTCGATTCCCCCGCGCCTTTCGCGACCGCGCGCCGGCGCCTCGCGCTGTGGGCACAGGCCTCCGAGGGCCGCAAGGGCAGGGGCCTCGCCCTGCTCGCCATCGTCGTCTATTTCCCTGCGTTTTTCGGCGGCTTCGTCTGGGACGATTGGATCTTCGTCACCGAACCGTTGATCCGCCGCCTCGACGGGATCTTCTCGATCTGGCTCTCGCCCTCGGAGATCGGCCACGAGGATCATTACTGGCCCATCGTCTACACAAGCTTCTGGATCGAGCACAAGCTCTGGGGACTCCACCCCGTCGGCTACCACGCGGTCAACGTCGGCCTGCACGCGCTGAACTCGGTGCTGGTGTGGCGCCTGCTGCTCCGCTTCGCGGTCCCGGGCGCATGGCTTGCGGCCGCGGTGTTCGCGGTCCACCCGGTACACGCGGAGTCGGTGGCATGGATCATCGAGCGGAAGGATCTCCTCTCCGCTCTCTTCTATCTTGGCGCGGCTCATGCCTGGCTACGGTTCGCGGAGACGCCGAGCCCGGGCCGCTACATGCTCTCCCTCGCGCTCTTTGCCGCGGCGCTGCTCTCGAAGTCCATCGCGGTCACCCTGCCGGCCGCCCTCCTGCTGCTTCACTGGTGGCGGGATGGCTGCGTCACGTGGCGCGACGCCGCGCGCTTGGCGCCGTTCTTCGTGCTCGCCTTCGGCGTCACACTCGCCGATCTCGCCTTCTACCGCGGCCGGAACCTCTTTGCCTTCGACTACACCCTGGTGGAGCGTGTCCTCATCGCGGCACGGTCGCTGTGGATCTATGTGCGTCAGATCGTGTGGCCCGCGTACCTGCCCGTTCTCTATTCCCGCTGGGAAGTGCACTCGGGGGACATCCTCGGATGGCTCGCCCTCGCCGCCCTCGTTCTCCTCGGCGCGGTGCTGTGGCTGGCGCGGAGCCGGATCGGCCGCGGTCCGCTGGCCGGAGCGCTTTTCTTCGTGCTGACCCTCTCCCCGGTCCTCGGCTTCGTGGACTTCGGCTTCATGCGAATGGCCTTCGTCGCCGACCGCTTCCAGTACCTGGCGATGATAGGTCCGCTGGCGGTGCTGCTGGGCGTTGCGGTCCACGGCGTGGGTCGGCTCCCCCGCCGGGGCCGCGCCGGAGCGATGGTCGCCGCCGCGGCTGTGCTCGTGGCGCTGGGCTCCCTGAGTTGGCGGCAATCCTGGATCTACCGCGACGACCTTGCGTTGGGCCGGCACATCGTTACGCTCAATCCACAAAACCTTTTCGGCCAGATCCTCCTGAGTCACGGCCTGAACGCCGCTGGCCGCGACGAGGAGGCCCTCGCCGCGGCTCGCCGAGCGGTTGATCTATCCGAAGGTCCTGTCGACGCGTCATACCTCGCTCTGGGCCGTACTCTGCTCGCGCAGGATCACCCCGTCGAGGCGGAGGAGGCGCTTCGTCGAGCCGTCGCGCTTTGGCGCGGCGGCGGGCAGGCATTGCCTCGACTTCAGCTTGCCCGGTCCCTTGTGCGGCAGGCGCGCTACGACGAAGGCCTGACGCTCTACCGGGCGATCCTCGCGGATGACCCCGGCAACGACTTGGCGCACCTCCACAAGGGCTTCGCCTTCCTCCAGTCCGGCCGCTACGAGGCCGCGGTCGAGTCGTTCAGCCGAGCGCTTGCCGTGGTGCGCGACCTCGACAACGAGCCCGTCCTGCACGCTCTCCTGGCGGAAGCCCTGCGCAAGCTCAAGCGCTTCGATGCCGCGGCGGCGCACCTGGACCAGGCGCTCGCGCTCAACCCTGGCGCCGTGCCGGTCCTGCTCGCGCGGGTCGACCTGGAGATCGAGCGGCAACGCAGGGCCGGCCTTTCCGCGGCGCAAGGCTCTGCCGGGCAGGGCGATGCAGGAGCGATAGGGGTCCGCGCGTGGCTCGCGCAGGCGCGGGAACGGTGTGACGCCGCGGTCGAGCAGGAGCCGGGTCGCGCGGCCGCCCGGGTCGCGCTCGGCGGCGTGCTCCTGCGGATGGGGGAACACGAGGCCGCGGTTGCGGCCCTTGGCGAGGCATTGGCGCTCGCCCCGGGCCGCCGGGTGGCCCGCGAGGCGCACCGGGTGCTGGGCGAGGTGCTCGAGAAGCAGGGACGGGCAGAGGCCGCCGCCCGGCACTATCGAAGCGCGCTCGACATCCACCCCCTCGACGCCAAGGCTCTGGAGCGGCTGGGCGGCCTTCATCTCGCAGAGGCGCGGCACCAGGAGGCCCTGCCCCTGTACCGCCGGCTCGTCGAAGCCACCCCTTTCGTTGCGCAGGCCCACCTTCATCTCGGCATGACCCTGTATCGCCTCGGCCGCCTCGCCGAGGCGCTTCCGGTCGTGGAGCGCGCCCTGGAGCTGGCCCCGGACCTGGAGGAAGCCCGCAATCTGCAAGCCCGGGTACACGAGGCGCTGGCCTCCCCTGTCAATCCCGGCGCGGTCTCTCGAGGGGCCACGTCCTTCTGATCGGACAGGACACTACCCCTCAACTTTACCGGCAACGACTATCCCGCTAGAGTCGCTTCGACATGTCTAACCATGAGTCGGTGACAGCGAAGCCCCGGTTCCGGAACCTCCTGTCCGAGCTTCGCGCGGATGTCGCGTCCGGGAAGTCGGTTCCGGCACTCGCCGCCGGACTCAGTTCAGGATTGAGCCTGCTCGTCGCCTACGTTGCCTTCGGTACCGCGATATACTCCGGGCCGTTGGCGCCCTATTCCTCCCAGGGCGTCGGCCTGGTGCTGTTTGGGACCTTCGCCTCCTGCCTCATCATCGCCTTCACCGGCGGCTACCGCGGGTCGATCGCCGGGCTGTCTCCCGCGCTGGTGATCGTCATGGCCGCTGTCGCGACCACGGTGGACGCACGCGGCGAGGCGCTGTTCGTCACCGCGACCGGCGCGCTCGTGATCAGCGCGATGGGAACCGGAGCGTTATGTCTCATGATCGGGTGGTTCAAGCTCGCCAACCTGGTGCGCTTCATCCCCTATCCCGTGGCGGGCGGATTCGTGGCCGGGATCGGCGGGGCCGTGTGCCTCGCCGCCATGTCCCTGATGGGGGCCAAGCTGCACTGGCGCTCGCTCCCGGCGCTGCTGGAGCCTTCCGTGCTATGGATATGGGCTCCCGGAGCGGCGTTCGGGATCGCGCTTTATTTCGTGATGAAGCGTTTGCGCAATGCCTTGATCCTGCCGGCCGGTGTCGTGCTGGCCGTCGGCGCCCATCACCTGGCTTTTGCCGCCTTGGGCCTCTCTGGAGCGGGGACCCCCGCGACGCGGCGGCTTAGTCGCGAAAGTAACCAGAGCTTGCACCCGGGGCGGTGATGCGGTGAAGTGACGGTGGCCGGGGCAGTCGAGGCCCGCCGATTCACTGGCGTGCCCATGCACCCGT
>JAJDTQ010000265.1 GCA_022827045.1 Candidatus Binatia bacterium | reverse complement strand
CATAGGATGCCGCAGGCCGCGAGGTTTGTCAACCCCCGATGCGTCTGCACCGGCCAGAACGATGAAAACAACCTGGAATCAGCCACTTGGAAGGTGCGACCAAATCTCCGGCAGATATCGCCGGCTAACAAAATGCCATTGATCGTACCAACCGTCCGCAACGCCATCCGTGCTCGCCGCCATCACCACAGGCGGAGGTACCGGCGCCTGTTCGAACGAGCGTCCCACTTCGTCTGCGTCTCGCGGGGCGTTACCGAAGACCTGATCGAACAGCTGGGTGTTCCAAAGGAACGAGTGTCCACCATATACAACCCCGTCGTTACGCCGAATCTCGACCTCCAGATGGCTGCGCCCGCGAACCATCCCTGGATGAGCGACGGGAGGGAACCGGTCATCCTTTCGGCCGGTCGACTCTCGAGACAGAAGGACTATCCCACGCTCGTCAAGGCCTTTGCACGCGTCGCTGCAAACCGCCCCTGTCGCCTCATTATCCTCGGCGAGGGTGGCAGACGGAGGGAACTGGAGCGCCTCGTCCGGAAGCTCGAACTCACCGACCGCGTTTCTCTGCCGGGTTGGGTGGACAATCCGCTCGCGTTCATGTCCCGTGCTTCCCTCTTTGTGCTGTCTTCGCGATACGAAGGTTTACCCGGGGTTCTCGTTCAAGCGCTGGCGTGCGGCTGCCCTTGCGTCAGCACGGACTGCCCTTGGGGCCCGGCGGAAATACTCCGGGACGAACGACTGGGACGGCTTGTCCCAGTAGGGGACCCTGCCCGGTTGGCGGACGCAATGAGTACGGTCCTCGACCGTCCGGCGAACAGGCAAGCGCTGCGGGAAGGGGCAGCTCATTTTTCGGCGGCGAGATCCATCTCCGCTTACGAAAACGTTCTTCTCTCGGTCATCCGGGACCCGCAGCGGCGGCGGAATCCGGCATCGGAGCAAACATGAGGAGCAAAATCCGGAGTTCCGCGTGGTTCTCGAGTCTTCGCCGCATCGTCGCGCTCAGGAGGTTGAAACGTCTTCCTCGAGGCAGCAGTGCCTGGTTCGTCGAAACAGAGATGAAGTACGGCGGCTTAATTTCCCGTGTACCTCGAAGCCGCGTAAGCCCTCACGATTCGCGAGGTTTCACGACAACGAGCGGTCCCGGTAGAAGCCCCCCGGGGTCTCACGGGATGCGAGGCGGTGACCGGATGCTGGATCACGGCTATGGGCCCAAGTACGCTCAGTATCTCGCACAGTATCTAGATCACCCTGGGCGACTCACCGTCATGGAAATCGGTATCCTACGGGGGACAGGCCTTGCGATCTGGTCGGACCTCTTCCCGTCCGCGCGCGTGATCGGGCTGGACATCGACGTGTCCCACACGCGAGCCAATATGGCGGCGCTCAAGATGAGAGGGGCATTTGGTGAGGCCGATCCCGAGCTCTACGAGTTCGATCAATATGATCCGGACAGCCGTTACCTGGACACACTTCTCAGGGGAGACCGTATTGACATCTGTATTGATGATGCCACCCACGATTCCAAAGCAATTCTCAAGACTCTGAAGTGCGTGATGCCGCACATGAACGAGTGGTTTGTGTACTTCGTCGAGGACAATGCTACCGTGCACGAGGAAATCCGCGTTCTTTGCCCTCGGTATGGAGTCGAAAGCTGCGGTGAATTGACAATCATTTCTCATTCGGCTCAAGGACCATCGGGGGGGTTGCCACCCCCGTCCACTTAGGGGATAATCCTTGGCACTGACAAGAAGCTGGCGGCGTTTGAGGTCCGGGTCGAGGTCTTCGGGTTTGCGTGCAAGCGATCATGCGACCGGCCTTCCACGCCGCGCGGGACGAGGGCAAATCGGGTCAAGGCGATATGGAACCCGGTCATGGGTCGCCGCCTGGATGCGCACGCACAGGCCGGGCGGGGGCGCGTGGACGGAGAAGGAAAAGGAGGATGATATGAAGTTGCGAATAGCGGGCTTGCTGGCGACAGCGTTTCTCGTGCTCGGCCTGGCCGCCTCGGCGCAGGCGAAGTGCGGCAAGGTGACCATCTCCGAGATGAACTGGGACTCGGCGGCGGTGGCTGCGCACGTGGAGGGAATGATCCTGGCGAAGGGCTACGGCTGCCAGGTGGAGCTGGTGCCGGGTGACACCGTGCCGACGGTGACTTCCATGACGGAGAAGGGCGAACCCGACGTCGCCCCGGAGATCTGGATCAACTCCGTGAAGGAGGTGGTGACCAAGGCGGAGAAGGAGGGACGGCTGAAAAAGGCCGGGGAGATCCTGAGCGACGGCGGCGAGGAGGCCTGGTGGGTGCCCGAGTACGTGGTCAAGGCGAACCCGGAGCTCACCACGCTGCAGGCGGTGATGAAGCGCCCGGACCTGTTCGAGGACAAGGAAGAGCCCGGCAAGGGCCGCTTCTACGGCTGTCCCTCGGGCTGGGCCTGCCAGATCATCAACACGAACCTGTTCAAGGCGTACGGGCTCGACAAGGCCAACTTCACGCTGTTCGATCCGGGGTCCGGCGCTGGGCTGGCGGGAGCCATCGCCAAGGCCTACGAGCGCAAGGAGCCCATCTTCACCTACTACTGGGCGCCCACCTCGGTGCTCGGCAAATACCCGATGGTGAAACTCGGCGGCATGAAACACGACCCCGCGACGTACGCCTGCATCACCAACAAGGACTGCGCCGACCCGAAGCCGAATATGTACCCGAAATCCGCGGTGCTGACCTACGTGGTGGGCAACTTCCCGGAGCGGGAGCCCGAGGCGTTCGAGTTCGTGTCGAAAGTTTCGTGGCCCAACTCGCTGGTGAACAAGCTGCTGGCGTGGAAGGCCGACAAGAAGGCGGACGCCAAGGAGACCGCAGAGCACTTCCTGAAGAACAACGCGGACGTGTGGTCGAAGTGGGTGTCCGCGGACGTGGCGGCGAAGGTCAAGGCGGGCATGTAGTAACCCCGCGCTGAACCAGCCAGGGGTTCCGGCGTCGCGCCGGCGCCGGAACCCCTTCTCTCATCCGGGTGCGAAGAGCGAGCGCTTCGAAGAGCGGGAGGTCAGCCATGTACGGCCATCGCGCGCGCATAGGGTATACCTCGCCGCCCATCGTCACCGAGGTCTTCCCCTACGAGTTCTACAAGATGGCGCCACCCGGCGTCACCCTCGCCCTGACCACCCTCATGGTGGCCCGGCACTCGGCCGAGTCCGGAGAAGCCCAGGAAAGCTGGAACCATGCCGTGCGCGCGGTCCGGGAAATGGCCCGGGCCAAGGTGGACATCATCGTCTTCGGCGGCGGCCCGGTGGTCTATTCCGGAGGCCAGCAGCGGGCCGACGACACCATGCGCGACCTGCGGCAGGAGTTCGGCATCCCGGTCACCAACAGCACTACCGCCTACCACCAGGCCGACGTCGCGCTGGGCGCCCGGGTGGTGGGCTCCGTCACCTACGCGTCCGCTCCGGGAAGCACCGAACACCTGCCCAACGAGCGCTTCACCGACCCCGACAAGACCACCCTGGTAGGCCAGAAGTTCGCCGGCGTGCCGTTCATCGAGGTGGGCGCCATTCCCTCCGAGGTGCCGTTGCAACTCGCCCGGGAACTCAAGCACGAACACCCGGACATCGACACCATCCACCTGGGCTCGCCCCACTGGGCCACCGGCGCGGTCATCGAGACCATCGAGCAGGAGCTGGGCGTCAACGTCGTCCAGGGAAGCCAGGCGATCCTGTGGTGGGCGCTGCGCACGCTGGGCATGGAGGACCGGATCGAGGGGTACGGAAGACTCCTGCGGGAGCACTAGGCACGGGGAGCAACGGTGCGAACCCGGACAGAAGTGGGATGGTCGGGGCGACTGGATTTGAACCAGCGACTTCACGGACCCGAACCGTGCGCTCTACCAGGCTGAGCCACGCCCCGACACTTGCTCCGACCGAACCCTGGCTTGTCCGGGGAAATCTAACACACGGATCCTGCGAGGTAAATCAGGGAGGCGGTTCCGGCCGCAGCCGGCGCATGCGGGCAGCGAAGAAGCCGTCGGTGTCGTGGCGGTGGGGAAGCGCCAGCAGATAGGGTCCGGCGGTCATGGAGCGGGCGGTTTCCGGGAGGTGGGCGGCGGCGTCCTCCGCCACGAAACCGCCGTGGCGCTCCAGGAAGCCCTCCACCACCCGTTCGTTCTCGACGCCGGACAGGGTGCAGGTGGCGTACACGAGAACCCCGCCCGTGCGCACCCGCGAGGCGGCATGGTCCAGGATGCGGGCCTGGAGCGCGGCCATGCGTGGCAGGTCCCGCTCGTTGCGCCGCCAACGGATTTCGGGATGCGCGCGCAAGGTCCCCAGACCCGAGCACGGCGCGTCCACCAGGACCCGATCGAAGGCGCCCGTCTCCCCCGGGAGGTCCCGGGTCGCATCGCCGACCCGCGCGAGGATGCCATCGAGCCCGAGGCGGCGGGCATTCTCCGCCAGCTTCGCGAGGCCGCGTTCCGAGACGTCGCAGGCGATGACCTCGCCGCCGCCGTCCATGAGCTCCGCCATGTGCGTGGTCTTGCCGCCGGGCGCGGCGCAGACGTCGAGCACCCGCATTCCCGGCCCGGGGGCGGCCAGCAGGCCCACCACCTGGGAGGCTTCGGCCTGCACCTGGCACAGCCCCTCGCGAAACTCCGGAAGGCCGGCCGGCGAGGCCGACCCACGCAGTCGCACCGCCAACGGCGACCACGTCCCCGGCTCGGCATCGACGCCCCGGGAGCGCAGGCGCCGCACCAGCGCGTCCCGCGATGTTCGCAGACGGTTAGCCCGCAACACCAGCGGCGCCTCCTGGTTGTTGGCCTCCATGAGCCGCCGGCCCTCCTCGTCGCCGAACTGCTGCCGCCACATGTCGACGAGCCAGCGCGGGTGGGAAACCAGGGCGGCCACGTCCGTGGTGTCCCGGGACGCCGTGGGCGGCGTCCACGCCTCGCGCTCCCGGCGAGCGATCCGCCGCAGGACCGCGTTCACCAGCCGCGCCTTCCCGGGGCCGGCGCGCCTCCTGGCCAATTCCACCAGCTCGTTGACGGTGGCATAAGAGGGCACCCGGTCCAGGAAGAGCAACTCGTAGACGCCCAGCCGAAGCAGGTTTCGCGCCGTGGGGTCCAGGTCTTCGAGGGGGTCCCGCAACAGGGAGCCGAGCACCCAGTCGATGCGCCCGCGCCAGCGCAGGGCGCCGTAGACCATGCGGGTCAGCAAGGCGCCGTCGGCCCGCGGCAGTGCCGCCTCCTCCAGGCGGGCGTTGAGCAGCACATCGGCGTAAGCTCCGCGCTGGTCGACACGGTCGATGATGGCGAGGGCGATCTCGCGGGGATTTGTCGGGTGCTGAGCCACCAACAGGCAGGGTTGCCACGCCCGGCGCTAGTGTCGCGTACCGTAAATTCCTGGCATAAGTTGCGCAGGATTTTTTGTTGTCGGCAAGGCGCGATGACGAGCAGTGGCGGGCACCACGCGAGGAAGAGCAACGCAGCCGACGGCGAAAAAGACAAGCAAATTATGCCAGGAATTTACGGGACGCGACACTAGGAAGGGTGGAATTCGAACCGCATCCCCGCCCGGAGCCCGGCGCCCCTGAGGAAAGCGTCCGCCGGCATGCGCTTGCGGCCTTCCATCTGCAACTCGGTGAGGAGCAGCACGCCGTCACCGGTGGCGACCGAAATACCGTCCGTGCCCGCCCGCACCACCGTTCCGGGCGCTTCGGTCCCGGGCGCGGCATCCGCCGCCACCGGACTCGCACCGTGCACCTTGACCCGCTTGCCTCCCCAGTGGGTAAAAGCCGAGGGCCAAGGGGTGAAAGCCCGAATCCGCCGCTCGATCTCCGGCGCCGGTCGTGCCCAGTCGATCATCCCGTCCTCTTTCCTGAGCATGGGAGCGAAGGTGACGCCGGCGGGATCCTGCGGGCGCGGCGTGAGAGAACCCCTTCCAACACCCTCCAGCGTAGCCATCAGGAGGCGCGCGCCGACCGGAACGAGCCGCGCCTCCAGCGTCGCCGCCGTCTCGTCCGGCTCCATGGCCACCTCTTCCGCCAGCAGAATCGGCCCCGCGTCCATCTCCGCCACGAGCCTCATGGTGGTCACCCCCGTCACGGCCTCCCCCTCGAGGATGGCCCACTGCATGGGCGCCGCGCCACGGTACCTGGGAAGCAGTGAATAGTGGACGTTGACGCAGCCCAGCGGGGGCAGATCCAGGATCGCCTGCGGCAGGATGCGCCCGTAGGCCACCACCGCCACGAGATCCGGACGCCAGCCGCGCAGCCCCCCCAGCAGGCCGGGGTCCTTCATCTTCCGCGGCGTCAGCACCGGAATGCCTGCCGCCGAGGCCGTGCGCCGCACCGGCGAGGGCATGGTGGCCTGGCCCCGCCCGGCGGGGCGATCGGGCTGGGTCACCGCGCCCACCACCTCGTCAGGACCGCCCAACAGGGTTTCCAGGGTGGCCGCCGCCGAGGCCGGCGTCCCCATGAAGACGATTCGCATACCCGTTCGGTTCGACCCTCACCCCAACCCACTCCCAGAGGGAGAGGGAGTCGGATTATCCTCTCCCGGAGGCAGAGGGAATCAACCGGCCACCACCGGGCAAAAAGCCCCTCTCCCTCTGGGAGAGGGTGGCCGAAGGCCGGGTGAGGGCCGCCCGACAGAACTCAGATGACGACGCCGCGACTCTCCTGCGGCTCCTTGCCGGTGCGAATGGACTTCTTGAGCCTGCGCACGTAGATGTCGCGCTTGAGCCGGCTTATGCGGTCGATGAAGAGCTTGCCGTCAAGGTGGTCGATCTCGTGCTGGAGCGCCACGGCCAGGAGCCCATCGGCTTCGATGTCCACTTCCTCGCCGTTCTCGTCGTAGCCGGATACGGCCACCCGCTCGGCGCGCTTCACCTCGGCGGTGAAGTCGACCACGCTCAGGCATCCCTCCTCGAAGACCGCCTCGCCCTCAGACTCGCGTATCGCCGGGTTGACCAGCTTGATGACGTTGGTGCCGCGGTTCTCGTGATCGAGGTCCAGCACGATGATGCGCCTGAACACGCCCACCTGGGGCGCGGCCAGCCCGATGCCCGGCGCCGCGTACATGGTCTCGAGCATGTTGTCGATGAGCTCGGCGGTCTCGCCGGTGACGGCTTCCACCGGCAGCGCCGGGGTCCGCAGGGCCGGATCGGGAAACTTGCGAATGTCGAGGATCATTAGCAAAATTCATAACATGTTGTGCGGATCCACATCAACGTGGATCCTGAAGGCCCTGCCCCTGGGCACCAGCACCGACGCCCGCCGGGCCATGGCCAGGAGCGCCGGCCGGCTCCGCCCCTTGAGAAGGATCTGCCAGCGGTAGCGGCTGCGCAACCTCGCGATGGGTGCCGGCGCCGGGCCGAGAATCTCCAGCGGCGCCTTGGGTTTCTCCCGCCGCAACGCCCGGGCCAGTTCGCGGGCGCCGCGCGCCACCTTGTCCTCATGAGTGCCGTCGACACGCAGGTGCACGAGATGCTGGAACGGCGGGTAACCGACCTCCCGGCGGAAGCCCGTCTCGGTGGCGAAGAACGTGGGGTAATCGTGCGCCTTGGCGGGCTCGAAGCAGTAGTGGCCCGGCACCAGCGTCTGCACGATGACGCGGCCGGGCTCGCGCGCGCGGCCGGCGCGGCCGGCCACCTGGCTAATGATCTGAAAGGTCCTTTCGGCCGCCCGGAAGTCGGGGATATTCAGCGACGAGTCCGCCAGCACCACCCCCACCAGCGTGACCCCGCCCACGTCGTGTCCCTTGGCGACCATCTGGGTCCCCACCAGCACGTCGAGGTCCCCCTTCTCCCATGCCCGGAAGATCCGTTCCTGGGCGCCCCGGGCGCTGGTGGTGTCCCGGTCCATGCGGCCGATACGGGCCTTGGGCAGAAGCCGCCGCAACTCGTGCTCGACCCGCTCCGTGCCGAAGCCGACCTCGCTCAGGGACAGGTTGCCGCATTCGGGGCAGGCGTCCGCCTTGCGCTGCCGGAAGCCGCAGTGGTGGCAAAAAGTGCTGTCGCGCCCGAGATGATAGGTGAGGCTGATGCTGCAACGCGGACAGCGGAACACGAAGCCGCAGGACCAGCACTGCAGGAACGATGCAAACCCCCGCCGGTTGAGGAAGATCAGGCTCTGGCGGCCGCGCTCGTGGTTCTCCCGCAACGCGCTCAGGAGCGGGGCGGAGAAGAGTCCGTCGGCGCTCGATTGCCCGGGCCGGGTCTTGAGGTCGACGATCTCCACGCGGGGCATGGGCCGCGCCTCCACCCGCTCGGTAAGCTCCAGCATCCGGTACCGGCCGCTGCGGGCATTGTGGTAGCTCTCCACCGACGGCGTGGCCGAGCCCAGGATCACCGGGCAGCCGACGATGCGGCCGCGCACCACCGCCAGGTCACGTCCGTGGTAGCGGACGCCCTCCTCCTGCTTGTAACTGGTGTCGTGCTCTTCATCGACGACGATCAACCCCAACTCGCGGACCGGCGCGAAGACGGCGGAGCGCGCCCCCGCCACCACCTTCACCGCGCCTTGGGCGATGCGCCACCAGTGACGCCACCGCTCCGCCGCGGTGAGGCCGCTGTGAAGCACCGCCACGTCGCCCGGAAAGCGCGCTTCGAGCCGGTCCAGCAGTTGCGGCGTCAGCGCGATCTCCGGGACCAGGATCAGGCTCTGCCGGCCCTGCCGGCGCACCTGCTCCATGGCCCGGAGGTAGACCTCGGTCTTGCCGCTGCCGGTGACGCCGTGCAACAGCATGGTCTCGAAACCGCCCTTTTCCAGACGCGACTCGATGGACCGCAGCACCTCCTGCTGCTCCTCGGTGAGCACGGGAGCGCGACCCGGCTGGGCGCCGGCGGTCGTTTCCGGGCGCGGCCGACGCCTGCGCCGAGCCTCGCGCACGTGGCCCCGGAGACGGTCCTCCAGGACCACGGCTCCGGCCGCGGCCAGCCTGTCCACCACCGCCTTGACGCCCCGGCGTGGGAAGCGGCGGCTCAACGCCGCCGGGGTCAACGGACCGCGGCTCCTGACCGCATCCAGCACCTCCCGGTCCAGCGGACCCTGCAGGCCGTCCGGTTCACGGGCGAAAGCCACCACCAAGCGGCTTTCGGCGCGCAGCAACGGCGGCAAGGCCGCCGCCAGCACCTCGCCCAGGGGGGCGACGTAGTAGTCCGCCGCCCAGCGGCACAGCTTCAGGAACGCCGGGTCCAGGAGCGCCTCGTCGTCCAGCGCCTCGGCCACCTCCTTCACCCCCGTCACCGGGGATTCCCGCTCGAACCCGACGACGACGCCGGTCACCCGCCGCCGCCCCAGCGGCACCAGGACGCGCATACCCACGTCGAGGCGCCCGCGGAGGGCCTCGGGCACGGCATACGTCAACGGTTCGTCGAGCGGCGCCGGCACCGCCACCAGCGCGTATTTGCCGCTTGCTGCCATCTCCCCGAATTATTGATGAGACGCTGCCGGAATGCCACGCCTTTGACACAACCGGCGGACCTCGTCGTTGCCCTCCTCTGACCCTTTCCCCGCGGGCTGCCCCTTCCTCTCCCGGTGTCCGTACCCTTGTTCCCCTTCTCCCGCCCAGTGTTTGTACCGTTCTTCTCCCTCTCCCTCCCGATGTGTGCGCCGTTCCTCCCCCTCTCCCTTTGGGAGAGGGCCGGGGTGAGGGCGCCCCGAACCACTGGCCCGCAATTTGCGTCCACAACGCCCCATGGGCAGTCTCTCTTTCCGACGGGCGCGAACATGGTTCGCGGTGGACGTGGGTTCCAGCTCGATCAAGATCGCCGAGGTCACGCAAACCCGGGTCGGCGCGCGGATCCTGCGCGCCGGGGTGCTCCCGGTACCGGCTGGAGCCGTGGAGAACGGGTTCGTGCGCCGGACCGACGTCCTCGGCTACGCCATCCGGGAATTCGCCGGCCCATGGCGGGGAAAGCCGCGGCGAGCCGTCGTGTCGATCCCCGGTAGAGGAGTCATCATCAAGCGCCTCCGGATACGGGAACGGAACTTGCGGAAGTTGGACGACGTGATCGAGTTCGAGGCCATGGACGCCCTTCCCGATGACCTGGACAACGTCAACATCGACTACCACGTCCTCGGACCGTCGGAGGGAGGCGACGGCCTGGAGGTGCTCCTGGTCGCCGGCAGGAAGAACCTGGTCGAGAACTACGTTGATCTGGTGGAAGCAGCCGGACTGGTTCCGGCCATCGTGGAGGTGGATCAGTTCGCACTCCGGTCCGCCGGCAGCGTGAGCGCGGGCGGACCCGCCGATGCGCTGGTTCACGTGGGCGCGTGCTCCACCACCGTCCATGTCCCGGCCGACGACGCACCCGGCTATACCAAGGAACTTCCCATGGGCGGCGAGCAGTTCACCGAGAGTCTGGCAGCGGACCTGGGCGTTTCCCGCGACGAGGCCGAGGCCGTCAAGCTGGGCGTTCCGTCCGACGAAGTCGCTGGCCTGGTGAACGCCCTGTGCGAAGAGTTCGCGGCGAAGGTGGGGCGCGGCCTCGCCCTGGTCGGGACGCTGAGCGGTGGGACAGGCCCGCGCCGGGTGTTTTTGAGCGGCGGATGCGCCCTCCTCCCAAGTCTTGCGCCGAGCCTGGCCCGAGCGCTCGAAGCGGAAGTCCGGGTCTCGGGACCCTTCTTCGGGCCGCATCTGCCGCCGGACCAGGAACACACCGGACCCGCATTCGCCGTGGTGGCCGGCCTGGTCACCAGGAACCCGTTCGAATAGCGGGGTCGCAGCGAGGCCATGCCATGAGAACCATCTTCGCGCGCGGCAAGGAGAACCACGCGGTTCCGGCGATGATTCGTATCAACCTGCTGCCGACGCGGGAAATCCACGCGGCGCGGCGGAAGCGCCGCTCGGTGATCGCCGGAGCCGCCGTGCTCTGCTTCACCGCCGGCGCCCTGGCCGCGGTCAACATCTCGCAACTGCGGCGGCAGAAGGCCTTGGATTCGGAGCTGACCGAGCGACGGCAAATCGCGGCCGGACTGCGGCTCGAGACCAAGGCCGTCAAGGAATTGGAAGAACGGATCCGGCGGCAGCGCCAAAGGAACCACGCGGTCGAGACCTGGCTGCAAGGTCGTGCGCGGCATTCGCCGGTCTTGTGGGGCCTCTCGACCGCCGCGCCGGAACGTCTGTGGCTGACCCGCTACGCCGAGGCCGACGGCAAGGCGATCCTGGAAGGCCGAGCGGCCGACGACGACTCCATTACGCGGTTTCTCCGGCAGCTCGTTCCGGTCTTCAGGGACCCGCGGCTCGTCGAGGCCGGCCAGGCCGGCGGCGACAACGGTCTTCGGCGCTTCGTGATCCACGCCGGGAATCGTGCGCCTCCGGTTTCCGTTCCGGCCGAAGAACCGGAGGGAACCCCAAACCGATGATGCGGTACTACCTGGACGTCCTGCTGGAACGCCCGCTCTCCCAGCAACTTCTGTTCATCGGGGCACTCGCCCTGCTGCTGGCGGCGCTCGACTATGCGCTCGTGTACCGCCACCAGGCCGGGCGTATCGCCCGCATCGCGGCCGACATCGAGCTCGTTCGCCTTGAAGAGGCCCGGTTGCGCGCGCAGCTCGGCCGCCTGCCGCGACTTCTCAAAGAAACCGCGACGCTGCGACGCGCGTCGCTTTCGCGGCTCCCCCGCGGCACCGGCCCATCGACGCCGCTCGAAACCGTTTCCGCCCGAGCGGCCATGGCCGGACTCGAGATGATCCGATTCCGGCCCGGCGCCGTCCGTGCCGTAGAGCACTTCACGGAGATCCCGATGGAGGTGGAGGTCAAGGGAACCTTCCACGACCTGTTGGGCCTGTTCGATCCTTTGGCCGGATCGCCGGATCTCCTGAACGTGACCGATCTGGCGATTGATGCGCTGCCCGCGGAGGACGGCCGCACCATGCTGCGAATCGCGTTGGAGATGGCGGCGCTGCGGCTGCCGGCAGAGGAAGCGGACATGGATCCCGAGGTGAGCGCGGGTGCGGATCCGGCCACCTCCGCACCGGCTCCGAGTCCGGCTCCGACACCGCCCCGTATCGACGCCGAACCGCCGCTCCGGGACCCGTTTCAGCCCTATGAGCCGCCACTCACCCCCGAGGCGGCCCCACACCCCGAGCCGGTGCAGGATCAGCTGGTGGAACCCGATCCCGTGCAACGGCTCAACGCCGTGGGCATCGTGTGGGAGAAGAGCGCAGCGGTAGCGCTGGTCAAGGACGCCGAGGGATTCGGCCACGTCGTCCAACCGGGAGCCCACCTCGCCGACCGCCGCTACCGGGTCAAGGCCATCACCCCGTGCGAAGTCGTGCTGGAAACCACCCGCAACGGCCCAAGCTCCCGCCAGACGCGCCTGAACGTCCCGCGATGCACCGGCTTCGAGAGCGAGGACGAGGATCCTCCCCGGCAACGCGACCTGCCATGAGCGACAAGGCAACCGACCGCGCGCGCAGTCTCCGTCGCGAATCCACCCAAGCCGAGCTACGGCTCTGGCGACTGTTGCGTCACAGACGGCTCCACGGGTTCAAGTTCCGCCGGCAACACCCGATTCCGCCGTTCGTCTTGGACTTCTACTGCTACGAAGCACGTTTGGCGATCGAAGTAGACGGCGGACAGCACAACGAGCCCGAGTCCCAAAGACAGGACACCGCGCGGTCGGACTATCTTGCCCGCAAAGGCATCACGGTCCTCCGCTTCTGGAACCACGAAGTCCTGCAACAGGAGCGAACTGTACTGGAAAAAGTCGAAGAGGCCCTCACCCCAACCCTCTCCCAGAGGGAGAGGGAGTCGGAGGGCCATCCGGCAGAGGGTAGCCGTTAGTCATCGGCGCAACCCGGCCACGGTTCATCGACAGAGCCGCATTCCCGCCCTCTCCCTTGGGGTGTGGGTGGCCGAAGGCCGGGTGAGGGCGGCCGCGCACTCCCCCATCCCGCTTTCCGTAGCAGCCCTCAGCACGGCTTGCGGGTTCCCACACCCCGACCCACACCCAGAGGGGAAGGGGGCAGAAGAAGCGGTGGCGGCTCAATTCAGGGCCCTCCAGGCTATCAGGCGGACCCGGGCCCGGGAGGTGGCGCCGGCGGGGTCGTGCTCCAACAGGGTTTCGAGGACGGCTCTCGCATGGGAGCGCGGACACGGGTTGGCGGCGGGATAGCACGCGGAGGAACGGAGCCGGAGCCTGGCCGGCGTAGCGCCGGTCACGGGAGTGGCCAGGACGGTGTAGCTGCCGCCGTGAAAAACCCGGCCGTTGAAAAGCGTGGTGGGCGCCGACACGTCGGAGAAATCACGGTCGCCGTCCTCGTCGGACACCTCATGCCGGCCGTGGACGAGTCCGGCTTCCGCGATGTGGAACACCGCCACGCTCTTGTAGTAGGCGCCGGCGATCCGAAGGTCGGTCAGCGTTGCGGTCATGCTCGTGGCGCTCACCATGGCCAACACCGCGATCAACATGAGGGCCGACGGCAGGACGATGCCCTGCTGGCTTCCAAGAAAGACCCCGACACCGCGGGCCGTCGGCCGTGAATCCTGCCTCTCCACCTCATATGGAATGATCGGCGAAGGCGGCGGTTCCTTTAGGGAAGCTCTGATCAATAGCCGCCGGGCAAGATGGCGCCCTTCGACTTCGCGGCGCGACGCCTGGCCTGAGCCTGCCGAAGGGCTCAGGGCGAACGGGAGGAGAGCCCAAACCCGTTCGCCCTGAGCGAAGCACAGCGAAGTCGAAGGGCGTCCATACAATTGATCAGAACTTCTCGACCCAGGGTCTCAGCTCGATGTGCGACGCCCAGGCGCTGCGGTGCTGGCGGTGAAGCTGCAGGTACGTCTCGGCGATGCTGTCCGGGCTCAACCAGGTGTCCGGCTCGCGCCCGGCGTCGCGCTTGGGCGAGGCGATGCCGCCGTCGATGACGATCTGGGCGACGTGGATGTTCTGTGGCTGAAGCTCCCGCGCCATGCTCTGGGTCAGGCCGCTGAGGCCGAACTTGCCCATGGCGAAGCAGGCGGAATTGGCATAGCCCTTGACGCTCGCCGAGGCGCCGGTAAACAGGATGGTCCCGCCGCCGGTGCGGAGCATGCTGGCCGCGGCGGCCTGTCCCACCAGGAACCCGCCGTAGCAGGTGACCAGGATGGAGTCCCGCACCGCACCGACGTCGAGCTCGGTCAGCGGCCCGCGCACGCGCCCGCTGGCGTTGTAGACCACCACGCTGGGTTCTCCCAGGTCCTGCGCGACCCGGGCGAACAGTTCGTCAACGTCCTCCGGGACGACAGCGTCGCACCGGTAGGCGCGGCAGCCGGTGCTGTCCGCCAAAGCCTGAAGCTTGTCCGGGTTGCGGGCCGCGATGGCGGCTTTCATGCCCTCCCGTGTGAACAGCCGGACGAGCGAAGCGCTCAGGCCCGGCCCGCCTCCCACCACCACTGCTACTTCCTGGTCTGCCATGATCTCCCTCCTTCGTGATCCTAGTGTCCTGTCCGGTTAATTGGCACCATAATCTGCTGGTCTTTTCGCCGTCGGCTGCGTTGCTCTTCCTCGCGTGGTGCCCGCCCTGGGGCGACCTACGGTCGCCCCTACTCGTCATCGCGCCTTGCCGACAACGACAAATCCTGCGCATCTTATGGCGCGAATTAACCAGACAGGACACTCGTGTCCTTCATCCGCGTATTTGTGACGCAAGATATCGAGGGGCGTGCTCTCAATCGTACAGCAACGCCCCGTCGCGTCCGGTGTCGTAAAGCTCGGTGCCGCCGCAGGCGATGCGCACCACCTCGTCCAGCGCCGCGCCGCCGTCAATGGCTTGCCTGACGGCGGGGCGCCCGGTCAAGAGGTCGATGGCGGGAACGTCGGCGCGGAACTCGTAGGGCTCCGTTCTCCAGGCGAACGCTTCGGGCCAGAGCTTGCGCGCCGCCACCAGCACCGCCAGACCGTTACGGTAGGGCGCGAAGGCGCGCCGGTCGGTCACGTGCAACTGCAACGCGCCGCACCGCCGGCCCGCGAACTTGTGGAACGCCGGCTCGATGACGCAAGGGCGGAACAGGACCCCGGGCAGGTCATGGCGCCGCAGTTCCCGGGCCAACGCGTCGCCGTCGATAAAGGGCGCCCCGAACAATTCGAACGGGCGCGTGGTGCCGCGGCCCTCGGACAGGTTGGTGCCCTCCAGCAGGCACATGCCCGGGTACACCAGCGCCGTCTCCGGAGTCGGCATGTTGGGCGACGGCATCACCCAGGACAGGGCGCACTCGTCGTAGTAGGCGCTTCGCGACCAGCCGTCGCACGCCACCACGTCCAGCTCGCAGCCGATGCCGAAAGTGTGGTTGTAGAGCCGGGCCAACTCGCCCAGGGTCATCCCGTGCCGCTGCGGCACCGGGTACAGGCCGCAGAAGTTCTCCAACCCGTCATCCAGACCGCCTCCCTCCACCGCCACTCCGCCGATGGGGTTGGGGCGGTCGAGGATCACCACCTTCACTTGGGAAGGCTTCGCCGCGCGCATGCACAGGGCCATGGTGGCGGCGTAGGTGTAGTAGCGGGCGCCGACGTCCTGGATGTCGAACAGGAGGACATCAAGGCCCGAGAGCTGCTCGGCGGTCGGTGACAGCGAGTCGAAGGTGGCGCCGTACAGGCTCACCGCCGGCAGACCGGTGCCGGAGTCCGTTTCGTCGGCCACCCCCACCATGTCCTGGGCCGATCCCCGGATCCCGTGCTCGGGTCCGAACAGGCGGCGCAGGTCCACGTCCGGGTGTTGGTGCAGAAGGTCGGCGGCATGGGCGAAGCGGCGGTCTACGGCGGTGGGGTTGGCCACCAGCCCGACGCGCGCACTGCCAAGCCAGCGGCGTGGGTTGTCGAGAAGCCTTTCCAGTCCGGTGCGCACTGCGTCATTGTAGCGAAGGCGGCCGGCAAAGGACACGGAGGCGTGCAAAGGAAGCGCCGGGGGGCCCTCACCCCCACCTTCTCCCAGAGGGAGAGGGGAAGAATTGGGCCCTCCCTTGGGGTGCGGGCTAATCTGACCCCCCTCTCCCTCCGCCAGAGGCCCCTAATCCGACTCCCTCACCCTCTGGGAGAGGGTGGGGGTGAGGGTCCGTCTGCGGGATCAGCCGCCCGCCCTGGCGTAGACCAGCAGCAGGGTCCCGACGAAGGTGAGCCCGACGCCCACGCACACCCGGAAGTTCACGGTCTCCACGTCGCGCAGGAAGATGGCGGTGAGAACGACGGTCAGCACCGGGTTGGTGCTGATGAGAGGCTCCACGATGACGATGTCGCCGGCGGCAAGGGCGTAGAAGTTCGCCAGCATCCCGGTGGTGTTGCACAATCCGGCGGCCACGAACCACGCGAACACGGAACGCGACATGGGCAGCACCTTACGCGGCCCGCCCCGCCCGTAGACCATCCCGGTGGCCAGCGCCAGCCCGGTGGTGGCGTTCACGCACGACGCCATGAGCGGCAGGTTGTCGATGAAAAAGCCGAGCTTCCGGACGCTGGCGGCGAAGGAGAACGACAGCGCCGCGAGCAGCGGGAAGATGAAGTCCCGCCGCCGCCATTCGGCCTCCTTCGCTTCGTGGGTGCGGGAGATGACGATGACGCCGGCAATGATCAGCGTGGTGCCGAAGAAGGCGCCCAGGGTCCAGTGCTCTCCGACGATGATCACCGCGAGTATGGACGCGAACATGGGGGTGGTGCTGACCACCGGAATGGAGCGGGCCACGCCCAGCCGGTCGATGGAGACGTAGACCAGCCAACGCCCCAGGCCGGAGGCGAAGAGGCCGCCCACCGCGAAATACCAGATAGCGTGGGTCCAGAAGGACGCCAGGGACATGGAGGACGCCACCATGATCCACAGGGTTACGAACGAGATGACGATGGAGATGGTGAACCCCGCCAGCGGATTGGACTCGGCCAGCCCGCGTCGGATGAGGATGTGGGAAACCGCGAAACCCAGCGAGGCGATCAGGGCGAAGGTGACGGCCATTCCGGGGGTAGCCCGTGCGCGGTTGTCTCACCCGCGCGGTGTCGCGGAGCCGGCGGAACCTGCCGGCGAGCGTGGGGGCGGCACACCTACTGCCCCGCCTCGTACCAGCGCGCGACCCGGATCTTGATGGCTCCCACCGGACAGTCCCATTCGCAGATGAAGCAGCCCTGGCAGTCCTCCTCGTACATGGCGAAGGGATAGCCGTCCTTGCCGATCCTGATCACGTCCGTCGGGCAGGCGTCATCGCAGGCCGTGCAGGAGATGCAGACTTCCTTGTAGATCTCGACCTTGGGCAGATGCAGATCCTGAGCCATGGCAGCTAATCTCCCGCCTCCACCGCCTGCCCGGCGACCTTGAAGAAGGGGTGCATCGCCTTCCCGGACCGCGGCCGGTAGTGCACGTAGAACTCGTCGTGGGGAATGGGCTCGTCCCAGATCTTCAGGGCGCCGTTCTCGATGATGGAC
>JAJDTQ010000080.1 GCA_022827045.1 Candidatus Binatia bacterium | reverse complement strand
GCGGGTGCCGGAGGTGTCCGCGCCCCTGGCCACCTACGCGGGCTGGAACCTGCGGCGGGACTCCGAGGTCATGGCGGGGATCGTCGGCAGCGCCCTCCCCTTCGCCGAGACGGAGGAAGCGCGCGCCGCGCAGGGCGACCCACGTCCCTCCATCGACGGGCGCTACCCCTCCAGGGAAGCGTATCTGGACGCGGTCCGGGCCGCCACCGCCGCCCTCCAGGAAGAACGTCTGCTGCTGGCCGAAGACGTGGAGCGTTGCGTGGCCACGGCCGGAAGGCGCTGGGACACGCGGCACCCCTCCTCCGTGTAACCCCTCCGACCTGGATTCGCCTACTACATCAGACCGTTGTCCCGCGGGAACTCGATGACGAAGGCGTCGAACCCGCGGGGTCCTCGATGCAGCAGGCGTGGCCGTTCCCGGCAGCACCTTGTGCACCGCCCCCGTAGTCAGGGCCGCGGTCTTCCTGCCGCCCTCCAGCGACATGTCGTGCTCACCGTTGATGACCAGCGTGGGAACCTTCATGCCCGAAAGGCGAGGGGTCATGTCGGGGCCGGCGCGGGCGCGGCAACCCCTGTCCGGACACCTCGTAGTAGATGCGGACGCTATCGGAATCGGCATATGGCATGGGAGGCTTCGAGTCGTTCCAACAACGGAACCCGACACACTAATTCTTTACATACGGCATGAGGCGCCATGGATAGACAAATCGACGTACTTTCAGTGAGTTAACGTGTTTACGTCGCGTCACGGATGGGTCTCTGATTCACTCCCTGTCGGCGCCTAAACGGTACCCGAATCGAGATGCAAAGGAGGCATCAACCATCCCCAAAATCACCAAGCGCGCGGTCGAGGCCCCCAAACCCGCAGAGCGGGAGCGCGTCGTCTGGGACGACGACATCACCGGCTTCGGTATCCGTGTCCACCCCAGCGGCCGCGGGGTCTACATCGTCAAGTACCGTCACGAGGGACGCGCCGTCAAAGCCACGATCGGACCCCACGGCAAGGCGGGCGGCGCCACCGTGGCCGACCTCGCTCGGCGCTTCCTCGACGAGTATCCCCCGGCCACCTGAAGCCGGGCACCGCTGAGTTGCTTCAATCAACAAGACGTTGAGACGATGTAGGCAGACTTCACAATTACAGTTGCCCGCTACAAAACGCTGGGTTTCTGTTAGATACGTTGTAGTCCGAGGAATCTGTGTGGTGTACTTCTGGTGGGAAACCCATCTGGAGATTCAGCACAAATTTCACTGGGCAGAGGTCTGGGACGACCGAGCCCACAAGGAGGTCCACGTGACAACATCGAATACATATGTACTCTCTAGTCAAAGCAGTTTGACCGGAGACAAGAAAGCGCCCGATTTCGGCGACGAACAGCTTTCCGGCGTAAGTCCGGAAGAGGTGGCAAGGGCCGCCGTAGAGCGTGCGAGCAGGAACCGTGAGGCTGTAATCGTCACAGCAAGCCACTGGCCTACAGAGGCTATCGGTTCGCAGAATCGTCTGTCTGCAGTCAAAGTCTGTCCCGACGATTCGCTCAATGACGTTGCCGAGAAGATCGGAAAATTTGGTTAAGGATTACTGCGATGACGCTCCGAAGGGGGATCTGCGAACTCTGGCAGGATAGCGTCCAGATCGAACGTGAGGTCATATTCGGCCGTGACGACGCTAGATGCCGACCGCTCCACTTGGCAGATGACGCAAAAACCATGTTCGCGGGATTTGTCGGTCGCAGTTACAGCAGCGGTGTCGGCATTCTCTTGCTCGCCATAAATCCGGGTGGCGGCGGAGATGCATACCGCTCACGAACTGAGGAAGATGAGCAGTTCTATCCGCTGTTGAGGGCCTTCAAGCGTGCTACGCCGGAGCACGCTCTGGAAGCCTTCGAACGTGTCAACGAAACCTTTGCAGAGATTGTCAGGCGCTGGAATGTCTGGAAGATCATCGAGCCAACTCTTGAAGCTGCGGCTAAAGCGCTGGATGAGGTAGCTTACATGAATCTGGTTCCCTATCGAACGCGAGCCGACAAATTGCCCCCGGTAGCGGCCCGAAGAACGGCCGTAAAGAGGATTGTCGAGCCGACCATCGACCTCCTTGGCCCCCGGGCAATCGTTGCCTTGGGGAAGAAGGCAGGGACGATACAGGATATCTGGCAACCGGATGTACCCATGTACTGTGTTCGACGCACTATTGGCGACACCTATGTCCATGCCGAGGCGGCGCAGACTCTCGCCGAGATGCGACGCGCGCTCACCTGACTTTCGAGAGCCTGATACTCGGGCAATCGCGTCTTCTACGGTGACCGGAGGGGAACAGCAAAAGAAGCCCGATGTCGTAGACGGCACTGCAGCCAAGGACGTCTTGCCCCAACATCGCGCCCTTTGCCGAATGCGCCGCCAGCCTCATCTCGTTATACGAGGCTCAATAAGAGGCCGAGTTGTAGTTCTACAAGGGCCCCGTCTTGGGGGTCCTGATATTTCGGGAACAACGGAGCAATCGGATCGGTCTCAAGAACCCAAGCTCCGGATACCCCATCTGAATGATGTCGCCAATGCGCAACTCGCGAACGATGGGTAGGACTTTGTCGTGGGCATTGGGCTCTTCCGTGCCGGCTGGCGGGGTTAAAGAGGACGAGAATCTCCGATTGGTCTCTCAGAGTACGGTTCTTCGCGAACTCAATTGACGCCCCTGAAGAAAAGATTGTCAATTCACCTCACAAACTTCAACTTCGAGTACGTCTTGGAGAGCGTGTTTTTCTCCGACTTCACGCGACCCACAACTTCTGGTGTAAGAGCATCCTTGACTGCCCGACCTATCTGCTGATTGACCGTCTTCTTTCCGAAGTGCTCACATAGGTTTCTGTACTGTTTCACGTCGATGGACTTTTCGATAGCGGAGAGCACGTCGTCGATTACATCCTCCGTGAGGGGCCGCGGCAATGTAGTCAACGCCTTTCTTGCCAGATCATTCACAACCTTCTTTACCATCCTTGTCATGTCTCTCTCCATTTTAACTACTCCTTCCCAGGCGGTAGATCGAATCTCCACCGTCAGTGCGTCATGGAAGCACGTTCATGCGCACGAGCCAGAAACGACTTGGTGCCTAATTGGTACCTGGCCGCTGACCACTTCCCGTCCACTTATACTGCTTCTCCATAACCTATTGATATTATGGCGGAAAATTCGGTATTCACAAGCGCGGGAAATGCCGAACCTTATCAGACATACTATTGCTTTACCTGGGGGCATGGGGCAACACGGTCACCCGTGTCGGAAAGGGAATTGCGTAACGGAAAGAAGTCACTCGCTAGGAACTTCACCGAGTCAGGCCGCAGGTGATAACCGTCGACCTTGAATTTCATCGGCATGCTCCGTCGCTTGCGCTAGGTCGTAGGCAGCCTGGAGCCGCAGCCACGTGTCGGCGCCGCCCCCGAAAGCCATGTCGAGCCGGATTGCCACTTCAGGCGAGATGCCCGCATGACTTCGGTTCCCTTGCACTTAAGTGTGTCAGTGCAGGTCTGACGCACCACAATGAAAACGATCCGGACCGATCCATCCAATTCATGCTATAAAGGTCCCATGTCGACCACCGAAAGCGTCCAGCTCGACAAGTGGCTGTGGGCGGCGCGCTTCTTCAAGGTGCGCTCGCTCGCGGCCAAGGCCCCCAGGGCGGCAAGGTCCACGTCCGCGAAGACCGCGCCAAGCCGGCCCGCCCCGTTCGCGTCGGCGACCAGTTGCTGATCCGGCGTGGGCCTTATGAATGGGTGGTCACGGTAAAGCCGGCGCTTTCGCGAAATTGGACCCTGTCCACGGGAGGAAAAACAGCATGGCTTCTTTCGAGGTGAAGGTTTACCGGATTCAGGTCGAGGGACATCCGAACGCGAATGCCCTGGAGCTGGCCCGCGTGGGCGGGTACGTGAGCCTTGTCAAGAAGGACTCTTTCTCGACCGGAGATCTGGCGGTTTACATTCCGGAGGCGTCCATCGTTCCCGGGGACGTGATTCAGGAACTCGGGCTGGAGGGCCGCCTGGCCGGGAAGGCGACGAACCGGGTCAAGGCGATCAGGCTTCGCGGCGTCCTGTCCCAGGGCCTGGTCTACCCCGTGACGGGGAACCGTCTCCACGGAATTTCCGTGGACGAGGGCGACGACGTGATGGAGGCCCTCGGCGTGGAGAAGTGGGAGCCTCCGATCCCGGTCCACCTGTCCGGCAAGGTGCAGAATTCTCATGGGGCGACGCTTCACTACGACATCGAGGACATCAAGAAGCATCCGGAGGTCTTCAAGGCTGGGGAAGAGGTGGAAGTCACGGAGAAGATCCACGGGACCTGGTGCTGTCTCGGCTGGAATCGGGGGCGTGGGCCGATCGTGGCGTCGAAGGGGTTGTCCTCCCAAGGGTTGTCCTTCAAGGTCGAGGACCCGGACAACGCGGACAACCTGTACGTCCGGACGTGGAAGAAGTACGGCGACGTCGTAAGGCAGCGGGCAGAGGATCTCGGCCGGTCGGTGTACGTCCTAGGCGAGATCTTCGGACGTTCGGTCCAGGACCTTCGATACGGCGAGAAGGCGCAGGCATTCGCCGTCTTCGACGTGTACGTCGGAGACCCCGGTTCCGGCAGGTATCTGACCTGGTCCGAGGTGCTGGAATTCGCGGGCGAGGACTTCCCGATGGTTCCGGCCTTGTATCGGGGTCCGTTCGATGAAGGACTTGTCCCCGAGTGGACCACCGGCAAGACTCTGTGGGGGAATAGCGTTGACCAGATGCGAGAAGGGGTTGTGATTCGGGATTGCGCTGAAGGGAGGGATTTCGAGATCGGGCGGCGAATCCTCAAGAGCGTTTCCGAGGGGTACCTCCTGCGAAAGGGGGGAACGGAGTTCAACTAACACCAGGAGTCGGCATCGCAGGAGGAGACTCGCTCACCACGCTGAAGCTGCGCACGCTTGTGAAGGTCATTTCAGAATCCGGCGCGCCAGTTCCCGGGCTTCGTCGCGGGTGTCGACGATCCGCTCGGCGGCTACGTGCTGGAGCACGTCAAAGGCGTAGAACACTTCGCGGACCTTCTGCCGGATTCCCGCAAACACG
>JAJDTQ010000151.1 GCA_022827045.1 Candidatus Binatia bacterium | reverse complement strand
CGATCAGGCGGTCCGCGCCGCCGTGCTCGATGAAGCCCTTGAGGAAGCCCGCCCCGGCGGACTGCCTGCCCATGACGGCCTGGCTGTCGACGCGGAACCCGTCGGGCTGATAGCGTAGCGCGCAGTTCGGCCTGGGGCCGTCCGCACTCGGCGTCATGCGCGTTCCGGCCCCGCGGGCGCTGCGCCGGGTGCCTGTCCAGGGGCTTCCGGCTGGCCAGGTTCCCGGCTTCTCATCACCAGCCACGGCGTCGGGCCGGAGCGCCATTCCCACGTCGCCAGCAACTGGTCGAGGTGGCCGAGGCGGGTGAACCACGGCGGCACCTTCCGCAGGCGGCGCTCGCCGCTGTCCACCACGACCGTTATCGCGTGAGTCGACTGGAAACGGGCGGCCAGCAGACGGGTGGTCCCGGCGGCGACGCAGTCGTGCGACTCGACGATCAGGTCCATGCCTCGCAGCGCCGGCGCGGCCTCCGGGTCCAGCAGCTCCCGCTCGGCCCCCTCGATGTCGCACAGCACCAGCGTCTTGCGTCCCGCGTAGGCGGCGAAGTCGTCCGCCGTGAAGCGCGCCCCCACCCGCACGCGGTCGGCGACGCCGCGCCTGGCCGCCAGCTCGCCGCAGGCCCGCCGCGCCGCCGGGTCGATGTCGAACACGTCCACCCGCGTGTCCGGCATCCGTCCCGCCATCCCGACCGCGTAGTAGCCCTCGGCGCAGCCGATGTTGACGACAACCGGATAGGCGGCCCGGATGGCAATGTCCACATCACCATGGACCTGGAAGTCCATGATGGTGTCGCCGTCGCCTGCCAAAGGTCCCGGCTAACGTACCTGGCCGGAAGCGGCGTCAGCGAGTCGAAATCCAACGACCCGCTCCAGTCCCGCGCCGCAAAGCCGCGCAGCAGATCCCGCATCATGACCAGACAACCGAAGACGCCGATCCCACCGTTTCCCGCTCACAACAGTTACATCCCTCTGCTCGACTCGATCGCGCGTAGGGACGGACCTTCCATGCGTTCCGGGCACCTCTCGTGCCCGACTGTTCTACGAACTGGGCATGCGTTCTACCTCATGGTGCACGGTGTCAAGCGCCAGACAACCCACGAAATCGAGCACTCCGACGTAGGCATGCAGCAATTCGTTCCGCTTCTCCTGGACCGTCGGGGGGGGCATTCGCTCGCTCAGGAGCGCCAGCGTCAGTTCGTTCGTGACTCTCGTGAACTCTTCAAGCACGGCGTCATCTCTCGGGTGACAGACGCTCTCCTCGCCCGAGGAAACCACCAGATGAACCGCCTGTAGCATCAAGACGGTACCGTGAATGTCCTGCCCTAATTGATCCAGGCGCGCCGCTGTCGCCTCGCGGGCCATGCCAGTGGCCGTAAGCCCATCAACAAGCTCGAGGAAACCGGACGTGCTTGCCCTGAGCTTCGCCCGTTCCGCAGCCAATTCGTCCGTCCAGACGCGCCCGACCGCAATACGCTGCTGGTTGACGAGGTCTGCCTGGCCCTGAGCATACTGGAAATACAATACCAAGCCGGATGCCGCCAGCCCAATGAAGAGCTTGTCGATGACGCTGACCAGAATCTTGCCCGTGAACGAATCAGGGTCCATCGGAGTCTCCAGTCGTTCTCAGTCGGATCTCCTCCTCGCCGATGGCTAGCACCCACACGACGCCGTTTCCGGGGGCAAGCGAATCAGCGCGCTCGTGGTGGATCCAGCGCCGCTCACCTTGCAATTGTGCAGTCACTGGTCCCAACGGGCGAATCCATGAGTTCTTCGGCGATTCTCGGCGAAAGGAAAGCTCGAAGTGCTGGGGCTCGCTCCAGTCGAAAAGGAAGACGGCGGACTTTCGGTCTGCCGAGTCGATCTTGCCCGTCACGATGGTGACGTACCGCCTGAGAAACGGGAGCAGGCGACCAATCGGAATCCGCTGAGGTGGGATCTCGACACGGTCGTTGAGCACGCCCCGCTCGATCCATTCGCGTACGTCGGAGGGTGTCAAGGGCTCGCACCGCGGGAGCAGTACTAGCTCATCCTCGTAGTTCTGGTACCCGGCTGGCGCGCAGGCATCCTTCTCATCGACGATCAGGATGGTCACCGAAAGCGTGGCATCCTGAATTGCGATCGCCTCCCACGATCCGTACCAGCCCGGTAAAATGGCAACCAGTGTTCCGACCAAAACGCACGACGAGGCGAGTCGCAGCATCATAGTCATCACCTCCACATGGCTCACTCACGCCAAGTCCCTCACCCTTCCGCAGGAGCCGCGCACCGCGGTGGTGGCGCTGACCGTCAGGAACATCAGCTGTCCACGATGGGGTGAACCTCTCGGTGTCTGCTTTTGACCCGCGACTCGCCCCCGTTCGTCGCCGCAGACATTCGTCGACAACCCGCGCGCGCTCCAAACCTCAAGTTGTCCGACGATGCCGAATCCGGGACCTTGCAAAACGTGACGCCGCGCCACCTCAAGCAGCCGGACCGAGCAGTCCATTAGCCAGCGAAGAGAGTCCCACAACCGACAGTCGAAATCCAGAAGTCGATTGACTGCCACGGTTGCCGCGGCCGAGCGTGCGTGAATCGCTCTCCGGCACAAACAAGCTGCGCCACTCCGCTGCCGCGGCGAATCGGGATCCGCAGAACCCCGTCGGCATTGCGCCAACCAGAGCGGGACGGGACACGGTGTCCAAAAAGAGAATCGCGCCGGGGCCCGGCGTCCGCCTCGCGGTGAACTGCCACGTCTCGCGACCGAACGCCCGCCAGATGGTGCTCTGGGACACGCCGAACTCCCGCGTGAACTTCGACACCTCGATCCACCACGCACTTGGTCCCCGGTCAACTTTGCCAAGTGGTGCTTCAAACCTCGTTGTAGGCATTGTCTCTCCAGAAAGAGAAAGGGCCGGCCACCCCATGTGGTGGCCGGCCCTCCAGGACCCCGTGAGGGTGGCCCGCTACGTCCTTCGCACGGGCGAGGACGCGGACGAGCCGGTCACCTACAGGTCGAACATGTCGTCGATCAGCAGATCCCGAGCGGCCTGCGTGGTCGGCAAGGCAATGCCCTCAAAGTACATCACCTGCCCCGCGCCGCTTTGGCCAGCCTCGATCGTGGCCTGGAGCTTCCCGTCCTCCGTTCTGCTCAACTCGACGAAGTCATGGGGCCGATCCGCGGTGCCAGCGGCGACGGTGACGAGCCCCGTAAGAGCAATGTCTGCGTCACCATGGACCTGGAAGTCCGTGATGGTGTCCTCATCGCCCCAGGCGAAGGTATCCATCCCTGCACCACCGGTGAGCACGTCGGCAACACCATCGTCAGTGTTGACGATAGGGCTGGCAGTGAGCGCGGTAACGTCACCGCCCCAGATCATGTCGTCGCCTGCCCCGCCCATGACCGTATCCATGCCGGCGCCGCCATCAAGCATGTCGTTGCCGGCGCCGCCATCAAGCATGTCGTCGCCGGCGTTGCCGTCCAACGTGTCCCTGCCCTCGCCGCCGTAGACCGTGTCGTTACGGCCAGTGAGCCCTCGCGTCTTGGAATCCCCGTCGTGGTCGTAGCCACCCGCCGGTGGGGCGCCTCCGCTCGCGACACCGCCTCCCGTGAACGAATCGTTGCCGCCCTCACCCTTGAACATGCTCCCCGTATAGTCGATGGAGTTGACTTGTACGCCGTCGGTGGCGGTGTCGTCATCGGTGAAGTCGGCTTCCACCTGGGTCACGATATCGTTTCGTTCCGACCCGATGAAATGCTCAATCGACTGCGCAGTGTCGTATAGATTGATCAGCACACCGCCAGTGGTGCCAGGAGTAGTGGCTGCGGTTGACCCGGCCGGATAGTCCTTTTCGCCTTCAAACGAGATGGTGTCCATTCCGGTGCCGCCGGTGATGGTGGCCGTCGGAACCTGCTGCCCTGTCGCGGGGAAAGTAAGGGCGGCAAGGGCTCCAAGGTCCGCGAAGTCGGCGATGATCATGTCGTCGCCAGCTCCGCCGAGCATCGAGTCCATGCCCGCGCCGCCCTCAAGGGTGTCGGCGTAGCGCATGTCGACGGTGTCCGTTAAATCGTCGCCGCCGCCGATGGCACCGTCGGGACCTCTGGTGTCGATACCGCCGAAAAGGATGTCGTTGCCGGCCTCGCCCTTGAGGATGTCACCGCCATCGCCACCCTCAAGCTTGTCGTTCCCCTTTCCGCCGAACAGGTCGTCATGGCCGCGCTCGCCCATGAGCGAGTCGTTGCCGTCCTGCCCGTAGAGCAAGTCGTCACCTTCGCCACCGTAGACGGTATCGTTGCCCTTCCCAGCGTTGACGCGCTCGTTGCCGTCGTTCTGGTCGTCGCGCTCCGAGGGCCACGTGTCGGGGCCGTCGGTCAGATCGTGCGTGACGGTCACCGGCGTCGGCCGCGTCGGAGGCTGCGGCTCGGGTTCCGGTTCCGGCTCCGGCTCGGGCTCCGGCTGGACCGCGTAGAGGTCGCTGATCTTGAGCTCCACGTCCGTGGTCACCTTCACGTCGTCGTGCTCGTAGGTGTACTGCCCGGCCCGGGCCGTCACATCGTCAATGATCGCCTCCGCCTCGGCGGTGCTCAGCTTTTCGTCGCCGAACATGATCATGTCTTCGCCCGGGGTGAAGTCGGCGATATCGTCGTGGCCGTCCCCAGCCATAAGCACGAACTTGTCCATGCCCGGGCCGCCTCGGAGATCGTCGTCTCCGGGGCCTCCATAGAGCATGTCGTCGCCGTCTCCGCCGTTGAGCTCGTCGTCGCCCATGTCGCCCTTCAGCATGTCCATGCCGGAGCCGCCCATGAGCTCGTCGTCGCCCATGCCGCCGCGCAGGGTGTCGT
>JAJDTQ010000186.1 GCA_022827045.1 Candidatus Binatia bacterium | reverse complement strand
CCAGCTCTCCCCGTTCTGGGTGAGCACCGAGCCGCTCAGCTACCTCGGCTGGGGCAAGACCACCCAGCTCGGCTACGGGCTCGGACTCGCGATGGGGGCGAAGCTCGCGGCCCCCGACAAGCTCTGCATCAACGTGTGGGGGGACGCGGCGATCGGCTTCACCGGCATGGACTTCGAGACCGCGGTGCGCGAGCGGATCCCGATCCTTTCCATCCTCCTCAACAACTTCTCGATGGCGATCGAGCTCAAGGTGATGCCCGTCTCGACGGAGAAGTACCGCAGCACCGACATCTCCGGCGACTACGCGGCGATGGCCCGCGCGTTCGGCGCCTTCGGCGAGCGGGTGACCGAGCCGGGCGAGATCGTCCCCGCCATCGAGCGCGGGATCCGGGCGACCCGCGAGGGGCAGCCGGCCCTCCTCGAGTTCATCACCGACAAGGAGACCTCCGTCTCGAAGTTCTGACCTGCCATCGTTCTATCGTCGGCGCCAGGCTTGGAGGCGGTACAGCAGCCGCCCGGTGACGATGACGTGCAGGACCCGCACGACGACGCAGGCGTAGACGATCAGCATGGCCATGGCGGCGGCGGCGGCCGTCTCGCCGGAATCATCCAGATGGATGGCGGCGACGGAGGCGACCTTGGTGGCCGGCCCGTAGAGGAAGATCACCGCGGAAACGGTCGTCATGGAATTCAGGAACAGGTAGATCGAGATATCGAAGATCGCCGGCATGCAGATCGGCATCGTGACGCGCCAGAAGCTCCTTGCCAGCGGCACCTTCAACGAGGCGGAGACGGACTCGAACTCGCGGTCCATCTGCTTGAGCGCGGTCGCCGCGGTCAGGTGCGTCACGGTATAGAAGTGCGTGATGGTGCTGAGCGCGATGATCGTGATCGTGCCGTAGAGGAAGCCGAGCGGATTCGACGGGTGATTGACGAACATCAGGTAGGCCAGGCCCAGCACCAGGCCCGGTACCGCCATCGGCAGGAGCGCCATCATCTGGATGGCCTGGCGCGCGACGGAGTCGCGGCGGGGCTTCTCCACCACGTAGGCGCCGATGAAGATCAGGAACGTGCCGATGACGGAGACGCTGACGGCGACCTTCAGGGAGTTGTAGAAATTATCCCAATCCGCACCCTGGACCTCGAACGAGAAGTGCTCCAGGGTCAGCTCCAGGTTGTAGGGCCAGAACTTCACCAGGGCCGCGTATTGAGCCATGCCGAGAATGGCCAGCGTCAGGACGGTGATTACCAGGCAGTAGACCAGCATGGCGTTGTCGACCAGCCAGTTCGGTTTCGGCGCGTAGGGCACCGCCCGGGCGGACAACTGGGCCACCGCCTTGCGCGTCACGATGCGGTCTATGGCGAAGGCGATGACCGCCGGGATCAGCAGGATGACCGATACCACCGCCCCCATCTCGAAGTTCTGCTGACCGATGACCTCCTTGTAGATGTCGGTGGCCATGACGTTGTAGCTGCCGCCAATCACCTTCGGCACACCGAAGTCGGTCAGGACAAGGATGAACACCACGATGACGGCACTGATGATGCCGTAGCGGGCGCCGGGCAGGGTGATGGTGAGAAAGACGCGGGAGGGGCGGGTCTTCAGGACCTCGGCGGCCTCGTAGAGCCGAGTGTCGGAGAGGGCCAGGGCCGTGCCGATGATCAGCACCGCATGCGGGAAGGTCCAGAACACCGAGGCCATGACGATGCCGATGGGCCCGTAGATGGAATGGCCGAACAGGAGATCCGTCAGGATCCCCTGCTTGCCGAACCAGTAGACCAGCGCAATCGCCTTCAGGAGCGACGGGCTCAGCAGCGGCACCATGGCGATGACCTTGAAGAAGCCCTTGAAGCGCATGCAGGTGCGGTTCAGCGCGTAGGCGTAGGCGAACGCCAGCACGATGACGATCGCGGTGCTGATGCCGGCGACGGTGAAGCTGTTCTGAATGGAATAGAACAGGGCCGGGGTGTCGAAATACTCGCGGTAGTTGGCGAGTCCGATGAAGTCGCCATTCCGGTCGAAGAAGCTGCGCGAGATCATCATGTAGAGAGGGATGACAAGCGCGATCGCGAAGAACAGCGCGAAACCGGCAACGAGCCAGCGGACCGTCAGATCGTCCCGGTCAAGCCGCAGCTTGCCCCGCGCCCGGTTCAGGGCGACGGCGGCCGTCGTCATGTCGTCGGCTCCGTACCGTAGAGCCGGATCGTCGTGGGCGGAATGTGCAGCCTCACCGCGCGACCCGTCGCGACCTCGTGCCGACGCGCCAGATCCTTGCGCACGTCCGCCCGCAGTTCGCGGTCACCAAGGGCCGGCACGTCAAGGTAGAGGCGGACGAAGGATCCGAGGAACTCGATGTCGCTGACGGTCGCTTCGAGGGTATTGGCGACGCCGTCTCCACCGCCGTCGACCAGCACGATGTCTTCGGGACGGACGGCACAGTTCACCCGGGCGCCCGCATCCTGGCCGCCGACATCGCAGGCGAGTGCCAGGTCACCCACGGTGACGCCCTCCCCGGCCACGACCGTGACGGGGAAGAAGTTCATCACGCCGATGAAGTCGGCGACGAACGGTGTCGCAGGCGCGTTGTAGATCTCTTCCGGGGTGCCCAACTGCTCGATGCGACCGCCGTTCATGACGAAGATCCGGTCCGCCATCGTCTGGGCCTCTTCCTGATCGTGGGTGACCATGATGGTGGTCACCCCCAGGCGGTCCTGGATGGCACGGATCTCCCGCCGCAGATGTGCTCGTACCTTGGCGTCCAACGCCGACAAGGGTTCGTCCAGCAACAACAAGCCCGGCGACGTGGCGAGCGCCCGGGCCAGCGCAACGCGCTGCTGTTCGCCGCCCGAAAGCTGACTGGGGTACTTGGACACGTGGCTGGCGAGACCGATGAGATCGAGCAGCTCGGTGACGCGGGCGATGATCTCGGGGCGGGCCATGCCCTTGTTGACGAGCCCGTAGGCAACGTTGTCCGACACCGTCAGGTTCGGAAACAGCGCATAGGACTGGAACACGATGCCGAAGTCGCGGCGCGATGGCGGCAGCCAGGAGACATCCTCGCCGCCCATGTGGATGCTGCCCCGGGTCTGCGTCTCCAAGCCGGCAATGCAACGCAGCAGCGTCGTCTTGCCGCAGCCGGAGGGACCGAGGAAACAGATGAACTCGCCTTCGGCGATGCTGAAGCTGACGTCGGTGAGGGCGCGGAAACCGCCGAACTCCTTGCTCACGCCGCTCAGTTGCAGAATTCCGCCACTGGCTGTACCGACCTCGGCCGTCATGACTGCTGCCCTCTCTCGGATAGGCCTGGCGCGCGGCCCGACACGCAACCCATTCTAGCCCGCGTATTCCGCTGACTTGCGGCGAGATCGCCGCCGTGGACCGCGGCTCGCCGAACGAAGCCGGCGCCCGGTTCCGCGCACGATTCGGAACGTCGATACCTCGCTTGTGGTTCAGATGCCTCGCGTCTATGCTTGATTCGCAATCGGGGCCAAGAAACGGACCCTGGGTCGACGAACCGGGAGGAAACGACATGACCAGACGCTTGCCGCGATTCGCGGCGTTCGCCGGAATCACGGCCGGGCTCGCGCTCGGCGCGGCGACCGCCTCGGCCGCCGAACTGACCATCTACTCGACGACCGACGGTGACAACCTCAAGGTGATTGCCGAGGCGGTGAAGAAGGCCCACCCCGACATCAATATCAGTTGGGTTCGCGATTCGACCGGCATCATGGCCGCCAGGGTGCTGGCCGAAAAGGACAATCCCCGTGCCGACGTGCTCTTCGGAATGGCGGCGACGAGCATGCTGACCTTTGACGAGATGGGCATGTTCGTTCCCTATACGCCGAAGGGGGTCGAAGCACTGGACAAGCGTTATCAGGACGGCAACAACGAACCGGACCATTGGGTCGGCATCTACGGCTGGGCCGGCGCCATCTGCTTCAACACCATCGAGGCGGAGAAGAACAATCTGCCCAAACCGACCAAGTGGGCCGATCTGGCCGACCCGGTCTACAAGGGTCACATCATCATGCCGAACCCGGCCTCCTCGGGTACCGGGTTCCTCGACGTGTCCAGTTGGATCCAGATCTGGGGCGAAGACGAGGCTTGGGACTACATGGACAAGCTGCACCAGAACATCACGTCCTATACCCACTCCGGTTCCACGCCCTGCAAGCGGGCGGCGTCGGGCGAGACGGTGGTGGGCATCTCGTGGCCGTTCCGCGGCGCGAAGCTCAAATCCCAGGGCGCGCCGATCGACATCATCGTGCCGGAAGAAGGCATCGGCTGGGAGATGCAGGCCGTGGCCATCATGACCGGGGTGAAGGACCTGGAGGCCGCCCAACGCTTCATCGACTGGTCGGTGACGGAGGAAGCGATGGAGATCTACGCCCATCGCTATTCCGTCGTCGCCATGCCGGTAATGACGAAGAAGTGGGACAACTTCCCTCCGGAGGTGCAGACCCGCATGATCGACAACGACTTCCCGTGGGCGGCGAAGAACCGCGACCGCCTGATCAAGGAGTGGCGCAATCGCTACGAAGGGAAGTCCGAGCCGAAGAACTAGCAGCGAACCGAAGGGAAGGCCAAGCGGGCTCTCCGTCACCGGCCGCGGCCGATGTCCCGGCCGCCGGTCGGATGGCCCTCCGCCCGATGTCGGGCGGGTGGGCCGGCTCCGGGCTCCGCCGTCCACATGCATGAACCTGTCCGGCCCGGATTCCCGCTTTCGGGAGCGGCGAAATTACCCCGCCGCCGGAGCGGCCGGGGAAGCAGCCTGATCAGGACGCCGCGCAACATGACCGGGCGGCACGAAACCGCACCGGAAAGCACGGCCTCCGCGCCGGAGGAGCCGCCAGGCGGACCGCTCCGCATCACCATGGTTCACGCTCCGGGCGGCGGCACGCTCGGCCTGGTGCACTGCCCGGGGCGCAACCAGGCGGGCGACCCGGGCCGACACTGGCGGCGCGATCTCGCCTGCGACGTCGCGGCCATCGCCGCGTGGCGCCCGTCGGCGGTTCTCACCCTGATCGAGGCGCGCGAGTTCTCCCGCCTCGGGGTGCCGGATCTCGCCCGCGCGTTGCAAGCGAACGGCCTTGAATGGCATCACCTGCCGATTCCCGACATGGGCACACCCGGCCCGGAGTTCGTCGATGCCTGGGATCGCGCGAAGGGTCGCGTTCTCGGATCACTCGGGCGCGGCGAGAGGGTTCTCATCCATTGCGCGGCCGGGCTCGGGCGTACGGGCATGGTGGCGGCGAGGCTGCTCACCGAGCTCGGCATGACGCCGGCCGACGCGATCCGGCGCGTCCGAGCCGCCCGTCCGGGAGCAATCGAAACCGAGGCCCAGGCCGCCTGGGTGTCAAGCGGCCCAACCGTCGGCGACGGCCCGATCTAGCCCGAAGTTCCCCCTGATTTCCGGTTGATATTCGAGTCAAGTGTTTGATTCGAAGGGATTTCAGGGGATTTTCATTCAAAATATTGTAGCCATGTATTATTTTGGTACAGATTGACATGAGAAACAATATCGATATCATTA
>JAJDTQ010000101.1 GCA_022827045.1 Candidatus Binatia bacterium | reverse complement strand
GTGCGACAGCCCCACCAGCTCCTCGGGTCCGTTCACGACGCGCTCCATGAAGCGCCGGTCCCACTCCTCGTTGCGGAAACCGAAGCGCTCGCCGTGGAGTTGATGCGAGAGTCCGCCGGTACCGAGTACGGCCACTCGGATGTCCTCGGGATAACTCTCCACGGCCACGCGCAGGGCCTGCCCCAACTTCCACAGACGCCGCGCGGTCGGCAGCGGGTGCTGAACCACGTTGACCGCCACCGGCACCACCTTAATGTTCCACCGGGGCTCGTGGGCCCAGAGCATCGGCAACGGCGTCAGCAGCCCGTGGTCCACCGTCAGTTCCTGGCACACGGTCATGTCAAACTCGCTCTCGCGGATCAGCGACTCGGCCACGTGCCATGAGAACTCGGGATCGCCGGGAACCGGCTCCAGCGGGCGCGGGCCCCAACCCTCGTCCGCCGGCGGGTAGCTATCCGCCACGCCCATGGCGAAGGTGGGGTACTTGTCGAAGAAGAAGCCCGAGCCATGGTCGTTATAGATGAAGATGGCGACGTCGATGCGGGCTTCCCGGAGCCACTCCATGGCCGGCCGGTAGCCGTCGAACAGCGGCTTCCACTCGGGAGCGTCCTGCTTGCCCTGGTCGAACGCCGCGCCCGCGGCCGGGACGTGCGATGATCCGATTCCTGCGACGATCTTTCCCATGCTACCTGGCCCCCTGGACCTTTCGCGTGCTGAGGAACTCATCCAGCGTCTCGCCGCGGAACGCCGCACCGATATGCTGGAGGCTGTCGCCCGTCACCGAGCCCATCTTGTACATGAAGTAGATGTTAGCGCCGCCCTCGCGCGCCAGCGCCAGCCAGTCCTTCTCCCGCAACTTCTTCTTCTCCCACTCGGACAGGTCGAAGCGGTCCATCAGCGCCTCGGCATCCTCCTTGTAGGCGGCCCGGTTCTCCGGCTTGTTGAGGCCAAAGAAGAACTTGTTGAGACGGTAACCCTTGCGCGACAGGGCTCCGTCGAACACGTAAGTGCCCTCGATCTTCTCCGAGTCCTGCCCAGATTCGCTCATGGCCGCTTCCTCCGAAAACGGTTTGTTCCACGCATGGAAACGCCGAACATAAAATGATTCGAATACCGGGTCAAACCCGACCCTCGGCGCAACGCCGATTTGACATGCGGATGATACGGTTGATACTTGATCAGCACCGAAACGAACGGAGACCTTGAACATGCCGGGACCTCGATTCGAAGACGTGACCGTGGCCAACGGGGCCGAAGCCTTTCTGGCGCAGCTCAACGCCAATCCTGACGTCGACTACATCTTCGCCAACACCGGGACCGACCACGGCCCGATCCTGGAGGCGCTGGCCAAGATGCACCGCAGCGAGTCCAAGGGAGCGGAGATCGTCGTGGTGCCCCACGAGCAGGCGGCGGTGTCCATGGCCCACGGCTACTACTGCGCCTCGGGCAAACCGCAGGTGGTGCTGGTGCATACCCTGCCCGGCACCGCCAACGGACTCGGCGGCTTGATGAACGCCAAGGCGTGCCAGGTGCCGATGCTGTTCGTGGCCGGGAGGACCCCGGTCACCGAGGGCGAGGTGGCGGGCGGCAAGAGCCGCCACATCCACTGGCGCCAGGAGTCCCGGGACCAAGGCAGCATCGTGCGCGAGTTCGTGAAGTGGGATTTCGAGAACCGCGCCAACGAGCAGTTGGGCGCCATCGTGCCGCGGGCCTTCAAGATCGCCATGGCCGAGCCGCGCGGACCAGTGTACCTGTCGCTGCCCCGGGAGTGGCTGTACCAGTCCATGGAAACCACTCGCGTGTCCGCGGAGGTGTTCGAGCCGCCGAGCAAGATCCAGACACCCGTGGGGGACCTGGAGCGGGCGGCGGAGATCCTCCTGGCCGCGTCCGACCCGATGATCGTGACGCGCTACGTGGGCAAGACCCCCGGAGCGGTGGCGCCGCTGGTGGAGCTGGCTGACCTGTTGGCGATCCCGGTGGTGCAGCACCCACAGTCGCCGTACATGAACTTCCCGTCGAGCCACCCTTGCCATGCCGGCCACGACATTCCCGGCCACGTGAAGACGGCCGACGTGGTCTTCCTCATCGACGTCGACGTGCCGTGGACGCCCGCCACCCGCGACATTCTCCGGCCCGAGGCCACGGTGCTGCAACTGGAGGTGGACCCGCTGTTCTCGTCCATCCCGGTTTGGGGCTTCCCCGTGGATCACGCCATGACCGGCTCGTCCGACGTGACGCTGCCGGTGCTCAATGGACTCGTCCGGCAGGGGCTGGACGGCTCGGAGGCGCTGCGGAAAAGCGTGGAGGCGCGGCGGAGCCGCATCAAGGCCGCCCACGACGAGACCCGGGCGGAGATGGCGGCGCGGATCGAGAAGGTCAAGGACGAGCGGCCCATCCATCCCTTGTGGGTTTCCCGGTGCATCGCCGACGTCGTCGACGAGAAAACCATCGTGATGGGAGAGGCCGTAACCTCGCCCCTGGGACCGGTGCTGGGGCTGGAGCGGCCCGGGTCGTTCTTCGACCAGGCGCCCGCCGGGCACCTGGGCTGGGGAATGGGCGCCGCCATCGGCGCCAAGCTGGCCGCGCCGGACCACACGGTCATCGCCTGCGAGGGGGACGGCTCCTACATGTTCTGCGTGCCCACCGCCTGCCATTTCACCGCGCAGAAATACCAGGTGCCGTTCCTCACCATCATCTATAACAATCAAGCCTGGAACGCGACGCTCAGCACCGTGCGCGAGCTGTACCCGGACGGCGTCGCCCACCAGACCAGCAACTTCCCGGGCACCGACCTGTCGCCGTCGCCTCAGTTCGAGCTGACCGCCCAGGCCTGCGGCGCCTACGCGGAGCGCGTGGACGACCCGGCGGACCTGCCCGCGGCCCTGCAACGCGGCCTCAAGGCCGTGAAGGAAGAGGGGCGCCAGGCGCTGTTAAATGTGATATGTCGTAACCCCGCCGGCTGATCCGAACCTCACACGCTGCCGGCAAACTACTGTTTCAAGGAGGGAACATGCAGTTAGCGAAACTGTTGGCAATTAGCCTAGTGTCAGGCGCGTTGGTACTGGCGAACGTCCCCGAAACACCGGCCGCCTACCCTGACAAGCCCATCACCATCATCGTGCCGTTCGGTGCCGGCGGCGCCTACGGCCGTCTGGGACGCAAGATGGGCGCGGACCTCGAGAAGAAGCTCGGCGTCCCCGTGGTGGTCAAGAACAACCCGGGCGCGGGCGGACGCAAGGGCGCGGTGGTGCTGTTCAAGTCGAAGCCCGACGGATACACCATCGGCTTCGTCCACTTCGTCTCGTTTCAGTCCAACGAGATCCTGCGCGGCAAGAAGGCGTCCATCGACTACAACAAGTTCAAGATCATCCTGAAGCTGACGGACGCCAAGCAGTTCGTCTTCGTCAACAAGAAATCGCCCATCAAGAGCCTGGCGGACTTCAAGAAAGCCGGGCGTCCCATCAAGTTCGCCACCACCGGAGTCGGTGCCGTCACCTGGGTCGAGGCCAATGCCCTGGGCGCCACGCTGGGGTTCCCGGTGAAGTTCGTCACCGGCTACAAGAACCTTCCCAAGGCGGCCCTGGCGGTTGCGCGGGGCGACGCCGAGGCTGGAGCCGGCGGCTACGTCCACGTCCGCAACGTGCTGGGCGACCTGCGGATGCTGGCCTTCATCGCCGACAAGAAGGACCCCAACCTGCCGGACGTCCCCACCACCACCGAGCTGGGGTATTCGCAACTGTCGGTGCTGGGAGTCCCGCGCATCATGGCCGCGCCCCCGGGAACGCCGGACGACAAGCTACAGGTCATCCGCAAGGCGATGCAGGAGATCGTGGACGATGCCGCATTCAAGGAGTGGGCCCTGAAGGGGGGATTCTTCCTTAATCCGGACGGCCCCGACGGAACGTGGAAGGTGCTGCGGGCCAACGCCAAGATCATGGAAGGGCTCAAGCCTCTCCTGAAGAAGAAGTAGCAACCCACGGATAGGCAAGCGTCTCCACGGACGCGATGCAGACGGCACTCGCAGAAGCCGCCCTGAGGGTGACCGACCCGGCCGCCGTCCTCATGCTCTTCATGGGGACGACGCTGGGGGTCGTCTTCGGGGCGCTTCCCGGGCTCGGAACCATCACGGCCCTGGCGGTGGTGCTCCCGTTTACCTTCGGCATGGACCCCATGCTGGCCATGTTCATGTATTCGGGCATCATCAGCAGCGGCACCTTCGGCGGCTCCGTGCCCGCCATCCTCCTCAACACCCCCGGCACCCCTCCCAATGCCGCCACCTGCCTCGACGGCTATCCCATGACCCGCAGGGGCGAGGGCGCCCGGGCGCTGGCCGTGTCCGCCACGGCCTGCTTCGTGGGCTCCCTGGGCGGCGCGGTGATCCTCCTCGCCCTCCTCCCCGCGGTCAAGCCGATCGTCTATGCGTTCGGCCCTCCGGAGTTCTTCTGGCTCGTGGTGTTCGGCCTCGTCACCATCGCCTTCGCGGCCAAGGGCAACATGGTCAAGGGGCTGGTGGGCGGGGGACTCGGCATCCTGCTGTCGCTCATCGGATACACCGAGATGTACGGGGTGTACCGCTACACCATGGACAGCGAATACCTGTGGGACGGGATTCCCATGGTCCCCTTCGTGGTGGGGATGCTGGCCGTGAGCGAGCTCATCAGCTACTCCGCGAGCGGTGGCGTGACCGCGAGCGCGGCGGCCGGCACCACCGGCACCGACTGGCGGCGTCAGACCCTCCAGGGAATCCGCGATACCTTCTCCAGACCCCTCGCCGTGGCGCGCGCCACCGCCATTGGCGCCGGCATCGGGGTGATCCCCGGGGTCGGAGCGGGCGTCGCCTCGTTCCTCTCCTATGTCGTCGCCATCCAGGGCTCGAACAAGCCCGAGACCTTCGGCTCGGGGAACCTCGAAGGAATCATCGCCAGCGAGACGGCCAACGACGCCAAGGACGGCGGCTCCTTGCTGCCGACGGTCGCGTTCGGCATCCCGGGCAGTGCGGACATGGCCCTGCTGCTCGGGGCCTTCGTGCTGCACGGGTTGCAACCGGGGCCGCTCCTGCTCCGGGACCACATGGACCTGGTCTATGCGCTGCTCCTGGGGATCGTCTTCAGCCAGGTCCTCACCAGCGGCCTGGGACTGCTGGCGGTGCCCTGGCTGGCGCGGCTCAGCACACTCCCCTCGCGAGCCATCGCGCCCTTCGTCCTTGTGCTGGTGTTCGTCGGGATGTACATGCTGCGGACCAGCATCTTCGACGTGGGGCTGGCGGTGGCGGCCGGCGTTTTCGGTTACTGCATGCGCCGCTACGGTTTCCCGCTCATAACCGTGGTGATCGGTTTCATCCTGGGGCCGCTGGCCGAACAGGCGTTCCTGCAATCACTCATGATCTCTGACGGCCGTTTTGACATTTTCTACACGCAGCCCATCGTGATCGTCCTCATGATCCTCACGCTCGCCACCGTGACGCTGCCTTTCGTCAAGTCGCTGCGCCGATGGGTGGCGGAGAAAGGGGCCGGAGGCGCATGAGAGGCTCTCTGCTATTCACCGCGGTAGTAGGCGGCTTCATCACCCTCCTCCTGTGGACCGGACTCGGCTATCCTCCGGAAGTCCAGGTGCTGCCCCTGGTGGTAGGCCTCCCGACCCTTGCGTTGACCATCGTGCTGTTGGTGGGCGAGTTCCATCCCCCCGTCATGCAGTGGCTCGACTCCGCGTTGGACGAACTCTGGGGCGGCCGCCGGGAGACGCCCGAGGCGGGGGCGCGCCAGTCCTCGACTTCCTGGGAACCGGTCCTGCGCATGATGGCCTGGGCCATCAGCTTCTTCGCCGCCGTCTTCCTGCTCGGGCTGTTCGCGGTCCCGCCGCTCTTCATCGTGGCCTACCTGGTCACGGAAGCACGCATGCGTCTCGGCACCGCGCTGCTCGCGAGCCTCGTGGCTTCGACCTGTCTCTACGCCGGCATGGCGCTCCTGGGAGTGGACCTGTGGACCGGGAGCATCGCCGAGATCGTGCCCGGTATTCTCGGCGGCGGCATCATTCCGCCTCTGTGAAACCGCCGATTGCGGGCCGCGCGGTTTCGCGTCTACAATACAGGTAGTGACCACGTCCGCGAGGACACGGCTTAGGCCCCGCGGCTCTAAAATCTGTCAGGAGGGAACCATGGTCTGCAGAATTTTCTGGGGCAAGCTTCGACTCGGGAAATGGACGGAATACGAACGGTACTACAACGAGGTGGTAGTGCCCGCCACCGCCAACATGCCGGGTTTTCGCGGCCGCCAACTGCTTCGCAGCTCCGAGAATCCGGACGAAGGGATCTCCCTCACCTTCTGGGAGACCAAGGAAGACATGCAGAACTACGTCACCAGTCCGGCCCGGGCCAACATCGCCAAGGGCGCCGAAGGCATGTACACCGGCGAGTACTGGGTCAAGGACTTCGAGGTGACGTCGCTGTCGCTCCTGTCGCTGGGGAACGTGTGACCCGCTCCCTTCCCGGACAGGCGACCGACACTCGGCGTGGTGGAACATGAAACGCATAGGCCTGATATCACCCAACATCAGCGAGGAGTTCCTCACCGACGTCTACCGGATCCTGCCGGAGGACATCACGGTGGAGGGCCGCGGGCTCCGGGTACGCGAGTTCACCGACCAGGAGTTCGCCCGGGCCGAGAGCGAGTTCTTCGGCCTGGTCCGGGAGCTGACCGAGTACTCTCTCGACTTCCTCATGGTCACCGGCGAACTGTTCCTGTCCTACAAAGGGCCGGGCTCGGACCGGCAGCTACTGGACGCCGTGGGAGAGGTCACCCCTGTGCCAGCCTCCACGGTGCTGACCTCGGTAACGGACGCCTGCCGCGAACTGGGGATGAAGCGCGTCGTTATGGCGACTCCGTTTCCCGAGGACCAGGACACCCGCCTGATCCGTTTCCTGGAGCACGACGGCATCCACGTGGAGGCGTTCAGAGGCCTCGCTTGCGCGAATTCCAGGGAAATATGGGCGCTGCCCGCCGAATCGGGACTGGAGGTGGCACGCCCGCTACTGGAGGAACACCCTGATATCGACGGCCTCTACATGCCCTGCAACAAGTGGCGGATCACGCCCATCATCGAACAGCTCGAACAGGAGTTCGGCAAGCCCGTGGTGACCAACACCCAGGCCTGGATCTGGACGGCGCTCACGGCGATGAAGCTGGACCAGCCGGTGGAGGGATACGGCAGGCTGCTGGCTCAAGCTTCCCGGTAACGAGACCGTCGTGCGGAAGGGGGGAGAACGACCGATCAGAGCCCAGCTCAGGTTCCAGCAGTCGTGATGGATTCAATTTTCTGCGTGTACACGTTGGCCCCGCTTGCCGTCATCAACAGGCATTCGCGCGCGCGTGTCATCGCTACATATAGCTCGCGGCTTTCCTGGCCGATGTCGTCGGTCTGTAGTCTTCCCAAGCCGACGAGAATCACGCGCGAGAACTCCAACCCCTTGCTGCTCTGTTGTGTAAGAAGCACCACCTGATCAGCCTGTGGATTGTAGCCCTTCTTCCTTTCAGCCGTGTCCAGTAACTGAAAGGGGATTTTTCGCTGCCCGAACTCCTGCGCCACGGCTTTGCCCATCCAGTGGGCGTCGTAAATGATCGCCACTTCTCGCCACGGCACCCCGTCGTCGTGCCACTTTGCTGCGCAGCCGGCAGCGAAACGGGCTTCTTCTTCGAACGAACCCCACTGCCTGAATGTCGGCAAGGGGCCGTCCACCCCCGCAGCTTGCGGTTTGATCAACGGCACCTGGTCGCCGCCGGAGTTCTTCTCCTGAAATAACTCCTTGGCGAACCCGTAGGCCAAGTTCAGGATCTGCCGCGTGTTGCGGTAGTTGAGACCGAGAACCTTCGTGCGGCCGCGCGCGTGCACGCCCACGCTCGACAAGGAAAACCCCAGGCCGCTTCGACGAAAGATGGACTGGGCGTCATCGTACAACAGCAACAGCGAGTTCGTGTTCTGGTCGACCATCTGAACGACGAGCCGAAGCCAGTCTTCTTCGAAATCGTGGCCCTCGTCGATCAATACCGCGCCGTATTGCCCGCGCGGGATCTCTCCCTTCTCGACGCCGGCAATCACGCTGTCCACCTGCAGTTCCCAGACTTGCTTGTCGCCTTCAGCCACATCCACTTGATGGGTTCTCAGTTGTTCTCCGCACCAGCCGTGAAAATGGTAGACATGCACCTTGTCGGCGATGCCCTTGCTACGCATGTGACTCCTGAGCTTCGCTGCCAGGGTGATGTTGTAACACAAGACGAGGATCGGCTTGTTGAGCAGTTCCGCCAGAACCTCGGAGCGGAATTCCAGGATCAGGGTCTTCCCGGAACCCGCCACACCGTGAATGACGCGATGTCCGTCGCCGAGACCGCGGGCCAGTTGTTCCTGGTGGATGTCCATCACCTTGACGACATCCGGGACTGAAGCCCGTTCGGGCGCCTTCTCCTGCGGGAAAAGCTCCAGGCTGTCGATGCGGATTTCCGGGTACAGGTGCCAGCGGATGCGGTTCAGATCGGGCAACGTCAACGACTTTTTGAATCGATACTCGAACATTGCCCGAAGGCGTTCCTGGAACACTTCCGGGTCGGCGTCCTCCAGCATCTCGTCCTGACAGATCAGCAGGCGACCCGGCAGCACCCGTTCGGATGCGTCATCCGACATGACGGACTGGATCTGCTTGCGGGTGATGTTCGTCAATACCACGCCCTGGCTCCAGGGGCAGATCAGGTTCCCCTTGAACTGACCCTGTTTCTGCCGTAAATGCGGATCGCCTTGGAGCATATCTATGGTCTGTAGAGCACCTTCGCGCGCCTGTTTGACGGGATTGGCCGTGGCTTTCAAGCCGCTGTCAGTGTTCAATTGAACTGTGTCGTGGTCGATGCTGCGGATCGAGCTCAGCTTCCAGTCCTTGACTTCCAGGAACAGCAAGCCCCACCGGGGATGCACGAGGATGAAATCCGGATAACGCCGCCGCTTTCCCACCGGTACGTTGTAGAAGCACAACCAGTCGTCGTCGAGCAGAGACTCCAGACGACGCGCCAATCGCTGTTCACCGGGGGTAGCTTTCGCGTTGCCCAGCCTAAGATTTGGGATAATGATCGCCATGGAATGATTCACACAAGCGGCCCGCAGCACCTAGCCCGGATATTTCATGAAAATAGGACCGCCGAACTCCAAAATGCGTTATGATTCGAGGTGATGAAAGAATCTGACGCGGGAGGACGGCGGTGACAGATAGTACCTCGAAGGGGATTGAATTTCCAGCGTGTCGCAAGCGGCGGGTGGAGGCGGTATTTGACGGCGGGGAGGTGAGCAGCAACGGTGGGGCGCTGTTGTTGCAACAGGCGGACCGGCGTTTGGGCTTGACGCGGAGGTTGGCGCGGCAATTGCCGGACCAGCGTCAGCGGGGGAAGGTACGACACGGGCTTGTGGAGATGCTGCGCCAGCGGGTGTACGGCATTGCGCTGGGCTACGAGGACCTGAACGACCACGAGGAGTTGCGCCACGATCTGGCGTTACAGACGGCGGCAGGGCAGGACCGAGCGCTGGCGAGCGCGCCGACGCTGTGTCGTTTGGAGAACCGAGCGGAGCGGTCCTGGGCGTGGTCGATCCACGAGGTGTTGGTGGAGAGCTTCATCGGCTCATTCCAAAGGGCGCCCAAAGAAGTGGTGCTGGATCTGGATGCCACCGATGATGCGGTGCACGGGCGTCAGCAGGGGCGGTTTTTCCACGGCTACTACGATCACTACTGCTTCCTGCCGCTCTATGTTTTTGCCGGGGATCATCTGCTGGTGGCCTACTTGCGCCGGGCCGACATCGATCCGGCCAAGCACGCGCTGGCGATCCTCAGGCTGTTGGTCCGCCGGCTGCGTCGGGCTTGGCCGCGAGTGCGTATCGTGGTGCGGGCCGATTCCGGATTCTGCCGCCCGCGCCTGCTTCGTTGGTGCGAGGACCACGATGTGGGCTACCTCATCGGCCTGGCCAAGAACAACCGACTCCTGGCCTTGGCGGCGCCACCCCTGGCTCGGGCCGAGGCCAACTTCCAGGCGTCGGGGCACAAGCAACGCCGCTTTGCCGATCTCACCTACGGCGCCAGGACCTGGAGACGCCAACGCCGGGTCATCGCCCGGCTGGAGCATGGCCCCAAGGGCGCCAACCCGCGCTTCGTTGTCACCAACCTCCCAGGCCCAGGCCGCCCCCTCTACGAGGAGCGCTATTGTGCCCGGGGCGACATGGAGAACCGCATCAAAGAACAGCAACTCCACCTGTTCGCCGATCGAACCTCTTGCCACTACTGGTGGCCCAACCAGTTCCGCCTGCTCCTGGCCAGTCTCGCTTACGTGCTCCTCGCCGCCATCCGCCGCACCGCCCTGCGCCACACCCACATGGCCCGCGCTCAGGCCGCCACCCTACGCCTCAGACTTCTCAAGATCGGCGCCGTCATCCTCCGCAATACCCGCCGCGTCCGCTTCATGCTCTCTTCCGCCTGTCCCCACAAGGAGTTGTTTGCCCTGGCCGCTGCCAGACTCAAACCCGGTTAGCTAGCCCTGCTCCGCTCTCCCGCCGCCTCCCAAGCTCTTCGAAAACTTCCCGGCTGAACAGCCATGCCCCGCTACGCCCAACTCTCCCCCAAAACTCCTCCCCTCTCCACCATCGGCACTTGCGATCCCTTCCGGCCCCCAAATACCCCCGTATCCCTGCTTTCGCTCAGCTCCTAAATCCCCGCTAAACTCCCCAACTCTGCCCTTCATGAAATATGCGGGCTAG
>JAJDTQ010000117.1 GCA_022827045.1 Candidatus Binatia bacterium | reverse complement strand
GGCTTCCTGGTGGCGTCGCTGTTCGCCTTCCTCCACTCGTTCGACGAGACCGTCATCGCCATCTTCATCGCCGGGCGCGACGCCTCCACCCTGCCCCGGAAGATGTACGAGAGCGTGCGGCTGGAGGCCGATCCGGTGCTGGCGGTGGTGTCGTCGCTGCTGTTCACGCTGGTGCTGATCGGCACGGCGATCGCCGCGGTCACCCGCAAGAGGCCGGTGCATGCGACTTGAGCGGCTCCTCAAGCCCGGCTCCATCGCGGTCTACGGCGCCAGCGAGAACCGCGGGCCCGGCCGGCGAATCCTGGAGATGCTCGACAAGCTCGGGTACGGCGGCAGCGTCTACCCTGTCAACCCCAGGTACGAGACGGTGCTGGGAAAGCGTTGCTACGCCAAGCTTGAGGAAATTCCGGAAGGCATCGACGCCATCGTCTTCTGCGTCAATCACAAGCTGGTGGTGGAACCTTTCCGGATCGCCGCCTCCCGGGGATACGGCGCCGCGGTGATCCTCGACGGCGGCTTCGCCGAGGTGGGCGAGGAAGGCCGCGGGCGCCAGGACGAGCTGGAAGCCGCCGCGCACGAGGCCGGCATGGCGGTGTGCGGTCCCAACTGCATGGGCGTGCTCAGCCCGCACCACCGCACCAGCCTCTACACCTCCAACCTGCTGCACCCCGAGAAACTCCCCGGCAACGTCGCCATCGTCACCCAGAGCGGCTCCATCGCCATCGGGCTCCTGACCGACTGCCGGCGGTTCGGCTTCAGCCACGTGGTCTCCACCGGCAACGAGGCAGTCACCACCACCGCGGAGTTCATCGACTACCTGGCGGACGACCCCGACACCCGGGTCATCGCCACCTTCACCGAGACCATCCGCGATCCGGAACGATACGTCGCGGCGCTCGACAAGGCGGCCGACCGGGGCAAGCCGGTGGTGGTGCTCAAGGTCGGCCGCAACGACCGCACGCGCCGGGCGATCACCAGCCATACCGGAGGGCTCGCTGGCGAGGCCCGGGTATTCTCGGAGGTGCTCAAGCGGCACCGGGCCATCGAGGTCGGCGACATGGACGAGTTGACCGAGGTGCTGGCCTGCTGCCAGGGCGAGCGCTGGCCCACCGGACCGAAGATGGGTGTGCTCACGGCGTCCGGCGGCCAGGCGGAACTGATCCTGGACGTTGCAGGAGCGGCCGGTCTGCGCCTGCTGCCGCTGTCCAAAGCCGGCCGCCGCGAGGCGGAGCGCGTCATCGGCCCCCTCACCGGCGACGGCAACCCCCTCGACGCGTGGGGCGACGGCAAGTTCGACGTGAACATACCCCACGGGCTGAAGGTGCTGGAGGACGAGCCCGACGTGGACTCCATCGTCATGGTGAGCGACAGCCGCGACGACTCGCCCATGGTCCCCACCCAGTACACACAGTACCTGGCCGAGACCGCACGGCGGACCGCCAAGCCCTGCTTCTTCATGAACACCCGTCCCGGCCTGTTTCGGCAGGAGTTCGCCGACGCGTTACGCGCGGCGGGCGTCCCCACAATCGGCGGGGCACGCCAAGGGCTGGGCGCTGTCGACCGGCTGGCGCGCTGGTCCGTACCGCGTCCGGAGTTGCTGCCGGAGCCACCGCCCAGCGCCCGTGTCGCATCTTTCCTCGCCAAAGGGAACCGGCGGCGCTCGCACTTGAACGAGGTGGATTCCAAGAGGCTGCTGCGTGAGGCGGGCCTGCCGGTGGTTCGGGAAGAAGTCGCGATGTCGCGCGAAGAGGCCCTGGAGGCGGCCCGGGCCGTCGGCTACCCGGTGGTGCTCAAGGCGGTGTCCGATGAGATTCCGCACAAATCCGACCTCGGCCTGGTCGCCACGGGCCTCGCGGACGAGGCGGCGACGGCAAGAGCGTTCGACGACATGGCGGCCACGCTGGAACGGCTTTCGCCCCCGCCCTCCGATGCCGTATTCGTGGTTCAGCCCATGCTCCGCGACGCGGTGGAGTTCTTCATGGGCGTGAGCCGGGACCCTGACTTCGGCCCCGTGCTGGCATTCGGGCTGGGCGGCGTCCTGGTGGAGATCTTCGACGACGTCGCGTTTCGCCCGCTGCCGCTTTGCGACGGCGACGTCAACTTCATGATCGCGGAGACACATTGCCGGCGGCTTCTGGGAGGCGTGCGCGGACAGGGCCCCCGCGACGTCCAGGCGGTGCGCGAATGCCTGACCGCGCTCGGGGAGTTCGCCTGGGCCGAGCGCGACTCCATCGCGGAGATCGACCTGAATCCGGTGATGTCGCTTCCCCGGGGCCAGGGATGCCTGGTGGTGGATGCGCTGATCATCCCGCGGGAGAAGAACGCATGACAGATACCGACCAGGTGCTCACCTACCGCAAGGACGGCGACATCGGAATCATCTCGCTCAACCGGCCGGGAAAGCGGAACGCCCTCAACCGGGCATTGTCCCAGGCGCTGATGGAGGCCCTCGACAACGCCGACCAGGACCCCGGCGTCACCGTCATCGTGCTGCGCGGCGAGGGCAAGAGCTTCTGCGCCGGCCACGACGTCGAGCGCAACGATACCGAACGGGAGAAAGACCGGCATCACGCCATCCGCACGCACCACCGGCTAAGCCGCGGGCTCAGGCTGGCCACCGCCATCTGGGAGCTGCACAAGCCCATCATCGCCTCGGTGCAGGGACACGCCCTGGGCGAAGGATGCGTCATGACCATGCTCTGCGATCTGACCATCGCCGCCGACGACGCCTTGTTCGGAGAGCCGGAGATACGCTTCGCCGGACCCGCCACGGCCATGATGATGCCCTGGGTCATCGGCCTGAAGCGCGCCCGCGAGCTCATCTACATGGGCGACATGATCGGCGCGGAGGAGGCGAAGGACATCGGCATGGTCAACCGGGTGGTGCCCGCCGACCAGCTCGAAGAGGCGACGCTCAAGTACGCCCGGCGCCTGGCGTTGATCGGGCCGGAAGCGCTGTTCTGCGCTCGCACCTCTATCAACCGTATCCTCGAAGCCCAGGGAGTTCGGCTGGCCTTCAACAGCTCCGTGGATCTCATCGCGCCGACCTACGCCACCGAGTCGCAGGTGCACCGCGACTTCCAGGCCAAGGTCGCCGAGCTGGGGCTGGCGGGAGCGTTCAAGTGGCGCCGGGACCAGTTCAAGGAGTGACCATGGCGCCCTCCGACTCCGCTCAACTACGCCGAGCTACGCTCGGGACGAACTGAAAGAAACCGCGCCGACAGGACAACGAGCCATGAGCGACGCGTACCTATGCCTGCGAGACGTGGTCAAGTCCTACGACGGCCGCGTCAATGCCGTGGACGGCATCTCCATCGACGTCCGCAAGGGCGAGTTCCTGACGCTGCTCGGACCCAGCGGCTCGGGCAAGACCACCACGCTCCTGATGATCGCCGGGTTCGAGGAACTTACGGACGGCGCGCTGGAGCTGGAGGGCCGTTCGCTGGCCAACGTCCGCCCCTACCGGCGCAACATCGGCATGGTGTTCCAAAACTACGCGCTGTTCCCGCACATGACCACCGAGACCAACGTCGCCTTCCCGCTGAAGATGCGCAAGTTCCCGCGGGAGCAGGTCCGGCCCAGGGTGGAGAAGGCGCTGGAGCTGGTGGGTCTTTCGGAGTTCGCGGTCAAGTACCCGCGGGAGTTGTCCGGCGGCCAGCAGCAGCGGGTGGCGCTGGCCCGCGCACTGGTGTTCGAACCCGACGTGCTGCTGCTGGACGAGCCCCTGGGCGCCCTGGACAAGAACCTGCGCGAGCAGATGCAGGTCGAGATCAAGCGGATTCACGGCGAGGTGGGCATCACCACCATCTACGTCACCCACGACCAGACCGAGGCCATGACCATGTCGGACCGGGTGGCCGTGTTCAACGACGGCAAGATCGAGCAGATCGCCCCGCCACTGGAGATGTATCACCGGCCCGCCACCTTCTTCGTCGGCAACTTCATCGGCGACAGCAACTTCTTCGAGGCCACCCTGGTCGACCCGACCGCCGGGAGGCTGGCGGTGGAGGCCCTGGGTGATCTAACCGCGACATGCCCCGACGGTGGCGTCGGCAACAACCGGGTCCACGCGTTGGTACGGCCGGAGGACGTCCGGCTCGTCCATGAGAACGAGGCCGCCGAAGGGCTCAACGTCTTCGACATGACGGTGGAGGGCTCGGTCCACTACGGCGACAGCGTGCTGGTCATCGGACGCATCGGTTCGTTGCCGCTCCGGATCCGGGTTCCGGGCGCGCAGGCGGAGGCCGTCGTGCACCACGACCAACTGCGGGTGGGATGGCGCCCGGAGGACATGCACCTGATTCCGCGAGACTAGGGTTTGACAACCCCGGACGGATTCGTCCATTTGTATGATGCGGGCCGACACCCCACCCACAGGAGGTCATCATGGCTTACAGCGCAAAGGGCCGTACCAAGGACTTTCCCGTCTTCGACTGCGACAGCCACATCTACGAGCCGCCGGAGGTCTGGGACAAGTACATTCCCGAGCGGCACCGCTCGCTGGCCAAGACGCACTTCTACCGTGACGCGGACCGGCTCGTGCTGGTGCGGAACTCGCGCATCAGCTTCCGCAGCCCCAATGACTGGAAGTATCCGGCGGAGACCTGGCATCCCGGCCTGACCAAGGAAGAGATCGGCAGCGTCGAGCCCGGCACCCCGGAATGGGACAAGACGGTCGGCCGCAACGCCAGCGCCCGGGACCCCTACGTCCGCCTCAAGGACATGGATGCCTCCGGCATCGACCAGGTGATGATCTTCCCCTCTACGTTCGTCTACCTGCCGCTGGTGGAGAACGCCGAGGCCGCCCACCTGTGCGCGCGGGCCTACAACGACTGGGTGTACGACTACTGCGGCGCCGACCGTAAGCGGATGTACCCCGCCGCGGTGCTGCCGCTTCAAGACACCGACCGGGCCATTGACGAGCTTCGGCGGGTGGCCAAGCGGGGATTCAAGGCCGCGCTGGTGCGCCCCATCATCGCCCTCAACCGCTACCCCACCTTTCCGGAGTTCGACCCGCTGTGGAAGGAGTTCGAGGAGTTGGGCATGGTGCTCGGCATGCACACCTTCCCATCCCGCGGCGAGGCCATGTCGCCGGGTCTGGCGGAGCGCATGGGCGCCGACCGCAGGCGGCTCTTCGGCGACGAGGACATCCTCGTCTACTCCCCCGGACAGTTCGTCGCCAACATCATGCAGGCCATGGGTTCGAAGCAGGCCGGCGACGCCGCTTACGGCTTCATCGCCGAGGCCATGACCTGGACCGGCGTGGTGCTGATGACCGGCTGGCTGGAGAAGTTCCCGCGCCTCAAGGTGGCGATCCTGGAGTCCAACTCGAGCTGGCTGCCGCTGGTGCTGGAGAAGGCCGAGGGCTACCTCGAGCTCTACCGGCACACCAACGAGAACATCGGCAACCCTAAGGAGGTCTTCTACAAGAGCTGCCACATCGCCTTCGAGGGCGACGAGGAGATCACCTTCCGACTCTGGGACCTGTACGAGGACATCGGCCTGTGGTCCTCGGACATGCCCCACCTGGACGCCGCCGACGTGTGGGAAGCCATCGACAACATGAACAAGCACAACGTCCCGAAGCACGCTCAGGAGAAGATGCTCGGCGGCAATGCCCGCCGCCTCTACGGCATCGAGCCGGAGATGGTGGTGACGCAGGCGCCCGACGAGTACACGCCGGTGACCATGTCGCGGTTCGCGTCGTGAGAGGACAAGTTCCCCTCGTCACCGCAATGTCGCCGAAACTGCTTCCAACTAGCTACTCACCACTGGACCGAGATCCGGCATCTCGGACAGGAGGCGGCCGTAGCCCGTGATGGGCTCGCGGAAGCCCAGGCGGAGCTGGGTTTCCCAGCTACGGGCGGTGAGGGGGTAGATCACCGGCACGCCCACGCTGTCCTCGATGTCTTCGAGGACGTCCAGGACCTTCCAGGCGGAGCCCAGCAAGTACAGGGCCTCGGCGCCGGGGTGACGGCGGAACGACTGTTTGAGGTGCTCCGCGATGTCGGTAGCCGGGATGTTGGGCACTTCGTGGAAAGGCGCGTCCATGCCCTCCATGGCGATGACGTCGAAGCCGGCCTCCCGCAGGTACTGGGCGAAGATGTTGTTGAGGTTGTCGGGCAGGTAGGTGCCGCCGAGCAGCCGCTTGACCCCCAACGCCCTCATGGCGCGCACGTGGTTCTGCCCGGAGGTGAACATGGGCACGCCGTACTTCTCCTCCCAGCCCCGGATGACCCGGCTCTCGCCGTCGAACCCCAGGATCATGAAGGGCGGCGCGCCGAGCACGCGGATCAGGTCAGGCTTCTCACCCATGAGACCGGCGGCCTTGGCCTCGTAGCCGGGGATGGAGCGTGAGAATTCCTCCTCGGTACCCTCCTGGAAATCCATGGTGACGTGGACGAGCTTGATGGCCGGCGGCAGCCGGCGGTCGAGCTCGTTGTCGCCGAGGACCCCGGAACGATTGGTGGGCCATACGGAGCCCACGACGAATTCACGGTCTTGCTGTGCCATGCCCGCTCAGTCCTCGGACAGCCTTGCAAAGACAACTTCCCTGCAGCGTCCCCTCTGGCATTTTCTCCTCCGGGCGTGGGGGCGGGTTTCCCCGGCCTACTCGCGCGGCAACTCGTAGCTGATCATCCAGCCGATGCCGAACCGGTCGGTCCAAGTGCCGAAGTACGAACCCCAAAAGGTCTCCTGCATCGGCATCGTGACCGTGCCTCCCTCCGAGAGTTTTACAAAGATCTCGTCGCAGCGCTCCCTGCTCTCACCGTCGATGGATATCGCGAAGTTGGTGCCCTGGACCGGAGGCGGACCGAAGGTCGAGATGCTGTCGCTTCCCATCAGAACGCCTGCTCCAACGGGCAATGAGACGTGCATGACGAGGTCCTTCTCCTCCTCCGCCACGTTCATGTCCGGCGGCCCGTCGCCGAAGGTCTGCAGAGTCTGGTACTCGCCGCCGAATACCGAGCGGTACAACTCGAACGCCTCGCGGCAATTGCCGTCAAAGAAGAGGTAGGTATTGAGCGACATTGTAACCTTTCCTTACTAGAACCCGTACAACCGCGCCGGATTGCTATCGAGAATCGCGCTTTTTCCCGACTCGCTCATATCGTCCCGGTCCAGCAGGGTCTTGGCCGCGAAGCGCTCCCGGTCCGAATGGGGCATATCGGAGCCGAAAACGATCTGGCCCTCCCCCACCAGGTCCATGACCTGGGGCAGCAGGCTGTCCTCCACCTCGGCGCTCCAGTACAGGTTGCCGCCGCGGACGTAGGCATCGGGCTCGGCCGCGGCGTTGACCTTGATCTCGGGGTAGAGGCTCGCCATGGTCCGGGCGTAGGGAAAGCGGTGGTTCAGGCGGTCCATGACGAAGGGGATCCACAGGCAGCCGCCTTCCAGGAAGACCACCCGGAGGTTCGGGAACCGGTCCAGCAGGCCGCCGGTGATGAAGGCGACGAACCCCATCATCAGCGGCATGAGGAAAGCCGTGATCCACGACGGGTAGAGGTCGCTGTAGAGGTTGTTGAAAGACGGCCAGGACCAGCCCACGTGCACCCCCAGGGTCAGGTCCGCTTCCGCCATGGCCTCATAGAACGGCATCAGCGCAGGGTCGTCGAGCATGCGGTCGCCGGCGGTGCCCAGCACCATGATCGCCGAGGCGCCGAGGCTCCCGGCCTCCCGAACCACGCCCACGGCCCCGGGGACGTCGTCCAGGTTCACCACGCCGGCCCACTTGAGCCGCTCGTTGCCGGACAGAGTGTCGCCCATCCAGCGGTTGTAGGACGCGCACAACGCGGTGGCGAGGGCCGGGTCGGAGGCCAGTGGATAGGCGAGGAAGAGCGTCGGATAGATCACCTGGACGTCGATGTTCTCGGCGTCCAGCGCCTCGATGCGGGCGTTCACGTCGGTCAGTTCCTGGCTGTCCAGGCTGTCGAGGAGTTCCCCCTCGATGAACGCGCCGAGCCGGGTAGGCTTGCCGTTCACCCGGGCCGGCGTGCTCAGGTTGTTGCAGCCCATGCCCGCGCGCCGCGGGAAGACCTGATCGTCGATCTTCCAGCAGGAGCGCTCCTCCGAGGTCACGATCACGGGCCGCCGGGAGCGGAACGCCGGGTCCAGATACCTGTCGTCGAACGTCGCCGGGTGTTCGTTCACGTGACCGTCTGCATCGATGACTCGCATAGACAATGACCCTTTACCGATCCGGTGTTGCCCCGTCGGGGCCCGGACAGCGGGCGCGGCGCGCTCCGCCTTTGCGTCAGAGTGCGTAGAGCCGCGCCGGGTTGCCCTCCAGGACCGCGCTCTTCCCGGACTCGCTCACGTCCTCCCGCTCAAGAAGCGTCTTGGCCGCGAAGCGCTCCCGGTCCGAGTGGGGTATGTCGGAGCCGAAGACGATCTGGCCCTCCCCCACCAGGTCCATGACCTGAGGCAGCATGCCGTCCTCCACCTCCGCG
>JAJDTQ010000275.1 GCA_022827045.1 Candidatus Binatia bacterium | reverse complement strand
CGGGTGCATGGGCACGCCAGTGAATCGGCGGGCCTCGACTGCCCCGGCCACCGTCACTTCACCGCATCACCGCCCCGGGTGCAAGCTCTGGTTACTTTCGCGACTAAGCCGCCGCGTCGCGGGGGTCCCCGCTCCAGAGATTCGAGCCGCTCGGATTGAACGTCAGGCTCGTCCTGTCCAGCGTCAGGGACGTGCCCCGATAGCTCCGGATCGGCGCCGTCACCGTCACCGTCACCGGGGCCGAAGGCTGAGACGCCAGCGCCACCGTGTAGGTATTGCTGCTCCCCTCCGGCACAGGCAGGAAATCGGTCCATCCTCCCACGGGGCCGGACGAGGACGAGAACACCAGTTCCCGCCGCGCGTCGTTGTCCCGCACAACGAACGTCAGGCTCGCCGTCACGCCGCCGTAGCCGCCCCCCGAGGCCGTGTGCAAGAGCGTCGCCACCTCGTTCGAACTGTCGTTGTCCTCGGCCGCGTCCACTATCACCGGCTGCGGCCTGCTCCAGCGATTCGGGCCGCTCGGATCGAACGTCAGGCTCGTCCGGTCCAGCGTCAGGGAGGTGCCCGCCGTCCCCGTGATCGTCACTGTCACCGGGGTCGAGGGCTGCGTCGCCAGCCGCACGCAGTAGCCGAATTCGACCCCCTCGCGTATATTTGTGCGACCCTGCAAGGGCGTGGTTCTGCAAGTCAGCGGGGAATCCGGCGTCTCCCGCCCATACCACGTCAGTATCATCGCCCGCATGTCCACGTCCCACGTGGCCGTGGCGCTCACGGCCGTGGCCGGACCGGTGTTGCCGACGCCGTCGGTCGCCGCGTCAGCCGCCACGAAGACCGTCACGTCCGCCGAGCCGGACGGCGTCACCGCCAGCGTGTACTCGGTCCCGCTCACCGCCGCGAACGTCCCCTTCGTGCCGCCGCGCACCGTCACGTCGCCGGTCCCGAACCCCGTCACGGCCTCGGAGAACGTGAACGTCGCCGTGAACTCCGCCGTCGTGTTGATGCCGGACGGCACCCCGGTGATCGCGACCGTCGGCGCCGTCGCGTCCCAAGTCGCCGTGGCCGATACCGCCGCGGCAGGGCCGGTGTTGCCGACGCCGGTCGCGGAGTTCGCCGCCACCGTGACCGTCACGTCCGCCGAGCCGGACGGCGTCACCGCCAGCGTGTACTCGGTCCCGCTCACCGCCGCGAACGCGCCCTTGGCGCCGCCGGTCACGGTCACGTCGCCGACCGAGAACCCCGTCACGGCCTCCGTGAACGAGAACGTGGCGGTGAACGCCGCCGTCGAGTTGATGCCGGACGGCACCCCGCCGATCGTCACCCACAGGGCCGTCGCGTCCCAGGCCGCCGTGGCCGATACCGCCGTGGGCGGACCGGTGTTGAGGCCGTCGCTCGCCGAGTTGGCCAACACCCAGACCGTCACGTCGGACCCGCCGGTCGGCGTCACCGCCAGCGTGTAGGTGGAAGCGTCAACCGCCGTGAACGTCCCCTTCGTCCCGCCGGACACCACCACGTCCCCGGCGTCGAACCCCGTCACGTCCTCGGAGAACGTGATCGTCGCCGTGAACTCTGCCGTCGTGTTGATGCTGGCCGGCACGCCGGTGATCGCAACCGTCGGGGCCGGGTCCCATGTCGCCGTGGCGCTCTTGGCCGCGACCGGACCGGTGTTGACGCCGTCGCTCGCGGCGTTGGCCGCCACGGTGACGACCACGTCCGCCGAGCCAGACGGCGTCACCGCCAACCTGTACGTCCTGCCTCCGCCGGCGAACGCGCCCTTCGTGCCGCCGGTGACCGTCACGTCGCCGGCCGCGAATCCCCTCACGTCCTCGGAGAACGTGATCGTCGCGGTGAACGCCGCCGTCGTTTCGATGACGGCCGGCACGCCGGTGATCGCGACCCTCGGGACGATCCCGTCATAGATTGTTTCGCGGACCACGTTGCGGGCCGGGCCGGTGTTGCCGACGCCGGCGGTCGCCGAGTTGGCCCACACAATGATTTTCACACGCGGACTGCCTGTCGGCGTCACCACCAGCGTGTAGGTGGAAGCGTCAACCGCCGTGAACGTCCCCTTCCTCCCGCTGGACACCCACACGTCCCCGGCGTCGAACCCCGTCACGTCCTCGGAGAACGTGATCGTCGCGGTGAACGCCCGGTTGACCTTCGCCGGCACGCCGCTGATCTCGACGGTCGGGGGCAGCGGTTCCTGGGCCTGGACAGCGGGGGCCAGGACTCCTCCCAGCAGGAACAGCGAACAGCACCACAGGAGGCCCGTGCGCCACCGTCTCCTCCCCGCGCTGTCAATTTCAACACTTTCGACTGGATTCCGCATTTTCTTCAAGATACAATCTCACACTTTCCGGGAGATTGACAAGAAGAGAGTTGTTGTCCGTTGTCAGTGGCGGCGGTATCCGCCAGTCCGCAACGTGCCAACTCAAACCTCGAACGTTCCGGGACTCCGGGACGATGGCCGACGCCCCACGGACTCGCCCGCAGGCGGCTCATCAACGTGCCGAGACGTCGAAACACCAGTGGCAACTCGCGCGCCGGCGAGACGTAGTATCGTATCCCTGGACCGCGAACAGGGCGCCGGCCGCCCAGCGACTTTTATAACAACAGGGTGGGCGTGTTTCGCTGTTTGTCAGATACGCTGTGGGACACCCGTTACCGCGGCCCCCTTGCTCGTCTGTTCGACGGCAAAGCCCGTCGTAGACGGATATGCGAGCGGCTCCACAATCTGCATCGTCGAGCTTGCAGGCGTCCGCCCCTATCGACACACGGGATGCGAAAGCGTCACTGGCACCCTGGAGTCCTGGTCTATACGCATGGGAGCTGGCGAATCCACAACCAGTGAAGCAGACGCCCGTCAAGGGCAAGCAGGGACGCTTGAAGACCTCGAGCGCATGCTGATCGAGCGGGGAGCACCTTGAACTCGGGATGCCGGGACGGTGTCCGCGTTTCCGAATCGCTTTCGCGCGCTGCCGGTCTGCACTCCAGCGCCTCCGTCCGGATTGCACAACAGGGATGCCCCGCGGCGATCAGTCCGAGGCGCCGTTCAGAAGCTCGTCCTGCAACCCGCGGGCGGCGGCGATCAGCGCGTCCAGCTCTTCCTCCTCGCCCGCTTCGAGCATCTCGTCTCGCATTCTCGTCGAGAGCATGCAGGCGGCCCGGAAAGTCCTCTCGATGAGCGGGGCCAGATCGGCTACCGAATTGCCCCCGGAAGAACCGCTCCACTTCCCCGGCGAGTCCCGCGGCTTTGCCCGCGTTCCCCTCCGGCAAGGCCAGACGCACGGCGCGCCCGTTCCCCTCGTCGAGAAAGACCTCGATCCGCGCCGGCAACGGTCCGGCAATCGGCGGCCTGGGCCGGCGCCTCGAAGGCAGCGCGGTCCAGGGCTCCTCGTCCTCGTCGTCGAGCGGCAGGCGGAGGCCGATCACCTGGCCCTCGCGGCTCGCTTCGTCCACGATCGCCGCGGCCTCGGCCAGGGTCATGCGGCGGAGCGACGACAGGAACGCCCATTGATCCCCGTGCGGCGTGAAACCATCGTCCAGGAACAGGCTGTTGCCCTGCTCCCGGGGTCCGCCCTGAAACGGCAGCGCAATCAGGTTCCCGAACCCGCCCTCGGGCACCGTGTCCTGGCTCGGAAAGAACCGGTCGTAGGACTTGAAGCCCAGGTCCGGGCGGCTCTCCATCGCCTCGGTCAGAAGATGCGAACCCAGCCGGCGGGCGAGCGCGGCGGGCACGGGTTCGGCGAAGAAGATCCACACATGGCCGCCGTTGCCCGAGCGCGAGCGTTCCAGGACTCCCGGAACGCCCTTCGAACGGCAGGCCGCGAGGAAGGCCCCGGCATCCGCGCGCCAGCTCTCCCGGTCGAAGTCGGCCGCAAGGAACCGGCACGTGCCGTCCGCCAGCATGGGATAGACCCCGGCCGTCCGGCGTCCGCGCAGGTGTTCTCCCGCCACCTCGTCGGTGACGGCCAGGAAAGCCTGGTTGGGACAGGCGCCGCACTTGATCCCGGGCTTGCCACAGATCCCAGGCTTCCACTCGTTGCCGCAGACCGGAGCGTAGCCGGACCTTTGGGTCCGGGCATTCTCCCAACGCTTCGGATAGACATCGTCGCGGCCGCGAAAGAGCGAGCGGAACAGCGCGATCTTCTCCCGCTGAGGCGAATGCTCGGTCACGCGCCCCTGGTGCGGGCTCTCCTCCGGCGAGGCTGGGACGCCGGACTCAAGCGAGGCGAGCCGCGCCTCCAGCGCGTCTTTCTCCTCCGCCAGCTTCGCGAGACGGGCGCGGATGAGTGCGGCTTCGTCTCCGTCGGCGTCGTGTCGCGCCAGGAAACTCTCCCCGGGTTCGCCTGCTTCAGCGGTCCTCATCAGGCCGCTCATGCGGGAACCGTCCATGCCGGGACGATACCCCATTGCCGGGCGGCAAAACAGCCCCACAACACGGCGGATGCCGCTGTCGCCTTCGCCCCACCCCGTCCCGGTCGCTACCGCTGGCCAAGGCCGCCGTCTTCCCCGCCCGAACCCAACGCGTCCTCGATCAGGCGATCGGTGACGTCCTCGAAGCAGCTCTCACGCTCCCGGTGAAGCCGGTCAAACTCCGGCCACAACATCCGCTCCACGAACCCCTGCCCGACCCGCACCATCACCGTCGTGCGCCGCTGCCGCCGGTACCGGAACGGACGCACGCCGTGCTTGCGGCGCACCGCCACGAACAGCCTCCGGGCGTCAACCTGCCAGGCGCGCAATCGCGCGGGAAGCGCTCACGCGGCCGGCGCTATACTCCCCGGCACACCCGACTCCGCCGTGAGCTGGTCGATGCGGTCGGCAATGCGCTGGGCAGACTCGCGAAGCTGCTCCACCGTCCAGTCCGCGGCGTAGCCCTCGGTCACGTCATTGGGCCGCGCGTGGTTCACCAGCCGTTTGACCAGGGACCGCGGCAGCATCAGCTCCCGCTCCGCCACCGTGATGAACGCGTTCCGCAGCCCGTGAAACCAGAACCTGGCTCCGCCCGCCCGTCCGATGGCTTCATAGTGCGCGTGAAGCTCCTCCACATGTCCCGACCCGCTCAACGGCGACGGGAACACCCACCCGCGAAGCTCCCCGGACACGTCTTCCCCGTCCGCCCGCCGCCGCGCCAGGATCTCCCCCAGTTGGCCCGTCACCGGCAGCTCCAGCGGCACTCCGGTCTTCGTCTCCTCCACCCGGAACAACCCCCTGTCCATGTCCACCCGCTCCCACTGAAGCCCAAGGATCTCGCCCCGCCGCATCCCCGTGTACAGACCGAACAGGATCGCGTCCCTGTGCACCGGGTTCTCCACCGTCGCCTCGATCCCCTTCCGCCAGCGCGGCAGCACCTCGGCCGGTGACGATATCCGCTTCCTCCGCTTGCGGTGATACCTCCCCCCGCCCGCAAGCCACTGCTCCACCGGGTTCCTCAGACCCTCGTGGTCCACGCACGGCCTGCGGTACACCGACCGCAGGAAAGACAGGCACTGGTTGGCGGGCATCTCGCCGTGACGCTCCGTAATCAGACCGAAGCGGCCTTCCACTTCCCGCCGGGTGATGGAATCCAGAGGACGCGACAGCCAGTCGCCGAGATACAGCGCCGTGTACCGCCGATAGCCCCGTTCCGTGCTGGCCGTCCGGCCGTGGCCCGACTCCATGTAGTCCTTGCAGGCCTCCCCCAACGTGGGCACCGAACGCGCCTCCGCCCGCTCCCCTGCCGGGTCCTCCCCCGAGGCCACCCGCCCCAGAACCTCCTGGGCCAGCTTCCGTGCCTGGTCCGGAGTGACCCGCCCCGCGCGGCCCACCACCACGCGCTTGTTGGGCGCCTTGCGCCCGCCGTTGCCCGCGCGGTAGTTTACGACAAAGGCCTTGGCGCCCGAGGGATGGACGCGAAGGCCGAAGCCCGTGAGCCGGTCGTCCCATGCAATGAACGGCTTGTCTTCCGGCTCGAGAGCGTCTACGGTCCTTTTGGTCAGGGTGAGCTTCACCCGGGCGGTGTTCTTTGCGGAGGCGTCCCGACTTTTTGCCGAAGGATTTTGATCGTGATTTTCCATCGGGACATCATGCCGGCAGTCAACCCCGAAGTCAACACAAGAGAAGGAAACGGAGCGCATCGAAGCGCGAGGGCGGCGTGTCCTGGCTAGCCGACTTTCATAGTGAAACCAGCATGTTATATAACTATTGACGATGAGAGCGCATGCCTGCGTATCGGTGTCGATATATAGACAGGAGGGTTTGAAAACCGCCCCTGCACACGGAAGGGTTCCCCGGCGGCCCGCGTGACACCGCCGGGACCTGTGACGCCGTGGAACTGTTCGACTCCACGAGTTCCCGCAGCGCCGGGAAGAACACACCCCTGGCCGAGCGCATGCGGCCCGCCAGCCTGGGCGAGGTGCTGGGGCAGGAGCACCTCCTCGGTCCCGGCAAGCTGCTGCGCGGCATGGCCGACAGCCGCCGGCTGCAGTCCATCATCCTCTGGGGTCCGCCGGGCTGCGGCAAGACGACCCTGGCCCGGCTCCTGGCCGATGCCTGCCAGGCGCACTGCATCCAGTTCTCCGCGGTAAGCTCCGGCACCGGCGAGCTCAGGAAGATCCTCCCGGACGCCAGGCGGCTGCAACGAAGCGCCGTCCCGGTGGTGCTCCTGGTGGACGAGATCCACCACTTCAACAAGACCCAGCAAGACACCTTCCTGCCGCACGTGGAGGCGGGGCTGCTGACCCTCATCGGCGCCACCACCGAGAACCCGTCCTTCGAGCTGATATCGCCGTTGCTCTCCCGTTGCCGGGTCTGCGTCATGCATCCGCTGACCGAGGACACGCTCACGCGGGTGGTGGACCGGGCTTTGGCGGAATGCGGCCGGGGACTGTGGGACGCCCGCCTGGAGATGGCGCCGGAGGCCCGGGACATGCTGGTCCAGCGGGCGCAGGGGGATGCCCGGGTGGCGCTCAACGGCCTGGAAGGGGCGGTGACGCTGGCGCGCAACGACGCCGGGGCCGCGCGCATCGAGATCGCGCACGTGGAGCAGGCCCTCCAGCTCGGCCCCTTGCGCTACGACAAATCCGGCGAGGAGCACTACAACCTGATCTCCGCCTTCATCAAGAGCCTGCGCGGCAGCGACCCCGACGCCGCCGTCTACTGGATGGTGCGGATGATCGAGGCCGGGGAGGACCCGCTCTTCATCGCCCGCCGCATGGTCATCTTCGCGGCCGAGGACGTCGGCAACGCGGACCCGCAGGCCCTGCAGGTGGCGGTGGCGGCCAAGGACGCCGTGCATTTCGTGGGGCTGCCGGAGGGGCGCATCCCGATGAGCCAGGCGGCCGTCTACCTGGCCACCGCGCCCAAGTCCAACTCGGCCTACAAGGCGCTGCTGGAAGCCACCCGGGACGTGCGCGAGAAAGGCGCCCTGCCCACCCCCCTTCACCTCCGAAACGCGCCCACCGGCCTCATGAAGTCGCTGGGCTACGGCGCGGACTACCGCTATCCCCACGACTCTCCCGGTCACGTCACGGAACAGGAATACCTGCCGGCGGATCTCAAGGGACGCCGCTACTACGAGCCGAGCGACCAAGGACACGAAAAGGTCGTGAAGGAGCGGCTCAAAGCCTGGGACGCGTTGAAGAAACGCAATCGTTAACGCGTCGAAGCGGCCTCGTCCATCGCCGCACGCGGGGCGCCTTCCGCCTCCAGCTCCCGTCCGACTGCCCGGACCTTGTCCAGGAACCGTTTCGTCGCGCGGTCGCCCTGCCGCCGGTCGTGGATCACACGAGGGGTGATCAGGATCACCAGCTCGGTGCGGTCGGACCGTTCGAAGTCCGTGCGGAACAGCGGCCCCAGCACGGGCACCTCCATGAGAAGGGGAATGCCGATTCGCGACCGGCGCCGATTGTCCGTGATGATGCCGCCGATGACCAGGGTCTGGCCGTCATGGAGCACGGCGGCGGTCTCCGCCTCCCGGACGTTGAAGGCGTCGAAGGACTGCCTTCCGACCATCACCCTTTCGCCCACGTCGCTCACCTCGACCCGGACCTGCAGGTTGACGAGTCCTTCGGAGTTGACCCGGGGGACGATGGTGAGGATCCGTCCGACCTCCTTGAACTCGATGGTGGTGGTGGTCGCCTCGGCCTCCCGCGACACCACCGTTCCCGTCGCCACCGGCTGCTCGCTGCCCACGCGAATCCGTGCCGGGCGATTGTCCACCGCCAGCAGATGGGGCGAGGACAGGACCTTCACGCGGGCGTCCTGCATCAACGCCTTGACGAACACGCGAAAATCGCGCCCCGCGTCCACCATGGAAGTGAACCCCGACGCGAGGGTCCCGAGACCCGTGCCCGGGGCGGGCTCGCCGGCGCTGTCCCCTTCGGCCGGCGGCGGGCCGAAGCCGCCCTTCGCCAGGGCATACTCGACGCCGAACTCGAAGTCGTCGGTCAGCGTCACTTCGGCCACCAGCACCTCCATCAGCACCTGGCGCGGCACCAGATCCAACCCTTCGAGGATCCGCGCCATGTCCGCGTATTCGCGCGGCGTCGCCAGGATCACCAGGGAGTTGGTGTCCGGCTCCGCCACGACGCGCACGCCCTGGCCGGAAAGGTCCGGGGACTTGGGTGCCGGGGACTTGGGTGCCGGCGGCGTGGCCGGACCTGCCGTAGGCCTTCCCCCGGCCGCCCCGGCGGCCTCGTGAGTCCGGCGGCGGCTATGGACCTGGTTCAGAACCCGCGCCAACTCGGCGGCCTTGCGGTTCTCGACGGCTCGGATGAAGAGTTGCCGCCCACGGTCTTCGCCCGCCACGTCGATGCGCTCGAGCCAATGCTTCACATAGTTCCAGGCCGCGTCGCTGTAGGCGATGACGAGGAGTTGATCGATCCGCGGCAACGGGAGGAACCGCGCGGCGAACGGTTCACCCTCCGCCGCCGAAGCGCCGGAGAGCGCCATCGCCGCCGACATCTCCCGCGCGAGGTCGCCGGCCGCGGCTGCCCTGGGCCTGTACAGCTCCATGCGGGTGCCGCTGAACGCTTCGACGTCGATCAAGGCCTTGATCTCCGACAATCGTCGAATATTTGACGGCGAATCGACAACTACCAGATAGTTGCCGCGCACATGGTCGAGGATCGTCCCGCTCGTGCTCATGAAGGGCGCGAGCAGGCGCTTCATGACCGCCACCGGGAAAAAGCGTACCGGCAGGACCCGCATGGCGAAGCCGGCGCCCCGCGCACGGCCGGGACCGGCCAGCCCGGGCGCCTCCGAGACGGCCGTGATCCGATAAAGGCTTCCCTGCCTGACCGCCACGGCGCCGTGGACCCTGAGGATCTCGTGGAATATGGGAAGGAGGTCCTCCCTTCTGACGGGCTGTCCGCTAAAAATGGTGACGACCCCCCGTACGTCGGGGTCGATGGTGTAGTTGAGGCGCAGGTGCCGGGCCATTACGTGTATCACCTCGACGAGCTCGACGGCATCGAAGTTCAGGGTCACCATGCCGGCACCGTCCGCGTCCTCCACGGACGCGCGGGCAGGCGCGGGCCTCTCCGGCGGCGTACCGGGAGGGGCCGTTTCCAGCGCCCGCGCCGGGCCTCCGGCGAGACAAGTCCCCAACACGAGCCACGCGGAAACCGCCGACAGCCAGGCAAGCATGGTTCTGCTGTCACGCAAAATCCAGGCCGCCCCGGACGCTCTGCTTCTTCCGGGGACCCTCACCCCTACCCTCTCCCAGAGGGAGAGGGGGTCGTTCGCTCTCCCTGCGGGAGAGAAGGGGTGGCTGGTGCCTTCTGCCGGAGGGAAACGGTGCAGGGCGGTGCCGCCGGGAGAGCGTGGCCAAAGGCCGGGTGAGGGGCTAGGAACCCAGGCCCAGGAGGTTGAACTTGACCGACAGGAGCGTGCGATCCGGGTTGGTCTGCAGGTCCACGAACGCGGCGACGGTCCAGCACCGGCACCGCGACAGGTACTTGACGCCTATCTCATTGCGCGTCAGGCGGCCGGACGCGCCGTCGTAGTTGCCGTCGTAGAGCAACAGGAGGCGATCGGCCACGCGCAACACGCCGCTGGCCTGCACGGCGTCGAGGGGGCCGCGCTCGAGGCATCGCGGGTCCGCGGGACAGTCCGCGAGCAGATCGAGGTTGGCGTGGTCCGCCAGGGGCGAAAGCGGGTTCGCTCGAATATGGCGGTAGCTCAACGAAAGGCCGTTGGGTCTGCGGAAATCCTTGTCGGGCACCCGGGTATCCGGGGGCGCGGCTTCGAACAGCGAGAGTCCCAGCGCGGCCTCGCGCAGGTTCCAGGGTCCGGGGTCGATGCCGAGTCCGACGACGACGTCCACGTTGTCGGCCGGGTGGACGCCCAGGCCGATATCCAGGTCCGAAAGGCGGCCGCTGCCCTCGCGCGCCTTGTCGAGGTCCAGGCTCGCCGCGACCCGGGCCCGGGCGAACCGGGTCACGACGGCCGGCCCGCCACCGCCCGTGCGGCTGCCGGCGGCGGGGTCATGGGCGACCGCCGGAGCGTCCGCGCCGCGCCTGGCCCAGAAACGGTTGGTCAATGACAACGTGAGCAGGTTGCGTCGATTGATCCGGTCGACGGCGTCCCACAAGGGGAGATGCCGCTGGTCCGTCGAGGGAATGAACAGATACTGCACGGCGGGCTCCACCACGTGCCGGAACCGGGACCACGCACCGAGTTGCCGGTCGTACACGCGGCTCAGCGAAGTGGACAGGGTCGATCGAAACTCCACGAGCTCCCGGGAACTGTTGCGGGCGAACTGCCCGGACTGGTCGTCGCGCGCGGCGGCGAATCGACCCTCGACGGAATCGAGGCGATAGAGGGTCTCGCGCAGCGCCACGCTACTGGCGAGTCTGAAATGGCGCCCGAGGGTGACCGGCCAGGTCAACTCGGGGCGGATATCGATCCTCAAGCCGTCCGCCAGCCGCTCCCTTACGTAGCGGGTCACGGTGGCGTCCCAACCCAGATCGAGGCGACCGCCCAGACTCCGGGCGCCGCTGAAGACGATGTGGGGGATCCGGTGGAGCGCCTGCTGCCGGGGTTGAACCAGGTCCTGCAGGTAGTCCAGCTCTCCCCGCAGCGTCACGCCCGACTCGTGCCGGTAGAAACCGAGCCGCGAAGGGCTGGAGCGGCTCACCCGGGCGCGCCTTCTCTCGCCGGCGTCCAGTTCGGTGAAGTCCATGAGCTCGTGCGTCACGAAGCTGTCGCTGTAGAGGGCCACGTCGCTGAAGGTCGCCCACCCCGACGGCGCGCGATGCCGGTGAGTCAGCCGGACGCTCCAGCGGTTCGCCGGGACCGTGGGGTCCGCGATCCTGGCGTGCTCCACGGACCGGACCCCGTGTGTCCGCTCGTTGAAGTAGGCAAGGTCCAGCCGTCCGTCGGTCCTCGCATCGAGGATGGCGCGGTACTGTCCGGTGACGCCGGCACGGGTCCTGGACTCCACCGCGAGGTTGAACGTCGCATCGCTGCTCTCGTCCACGGCCCAGAAGAACGGTTGCCGGTAGCGCACCCCGGCCCGGTCGGACCAGCCGAAGGAAGGAGACAGCAGACCGCTTGCCCGCTCCGCGGCGGAAGGAAACGTCGCGTAGGGCAAGTACAGCACCGGAACGTCGTAGATGTAGAAGGTGACGTCGTCCGCCGCCGCCCGGCCGTCCCGGCCCAACCGGAGCTCCCTGGCGCCGATGCGCCAAGGGGGCGTTTCCCCCTCGCAGAGACACGTGGTGAGACGCCCGTCCTCGACGGCAAAGGTTTGTCCCGCGGACTTCTCGACGCGACTTCCACTGAGGCTGAGGTTGCCGTCCTCGATGAAGACGTCGGCGTCCAGAATCGTGCCGGTCTCGTCCGCCAGGTCCATTTCGAGCCCGGACGCCTGGAGCCGGTAGCGCGGATCACGGAGATAGACCGAGCCCCGGGCGCGCAACGTCCGCCTCGACCGGTCGAACTCCACGGAGTCCGCTCCGAAGACCGATTCCCGGCGCCGGACCTCCACCTTGCCCGCGGCCTCGATGGTATCGCCCGCCCGGCGCACTTCGATGGAGTCGGCGGACACCTCGACACGTTCCCCCTGGTCGTCGGACCGGGCCGGATCCACGGCAACGGCCGACACGCCGCAAAAGGATGCCAGGAGACAGGTGGCAATTCTTGAGCGCCACGGATACATGGTCGATGCCGGGGCCGGCCGCCGGCGCGTTCAGCGGCGGAACCGTGCGGACAGTTCCAGGGCCTTGGCGCGCACCGCCCCCACGAGATAGAGAGAGCCCGCCACGAGAATCGGAACGTCCCGTCGCCGCCGGTCCGCCGCCAGACGGTCGAGGGCCGCGACCGGGTCGTCCACCACGGTTGCCGGCAGCCCGCGCGGCAGCGCGGAGCACAACGAACCCGGGTCCGCGCCCCGTCCGGTGGGCGTGCGGGTCAGAACCACCTCCCCGGCCAGGCCGCATAGGACGGCGAGCATCGATGACCAGTCCTTGTCATGCATGCTGCCGAACAGCAAACGAACTTTCCGCTTGCCGACGAGGCCCGAGACGGCGCCGGCAAGCGCCACCGCCGCGCCGGGATTGTGCGCTCCGTCCAGTATGATGCCGGGACGGCCCGGCAGGACCTCCAGCCGCCCCGGCCATGCCACCGACTCGAGGCCCGAGCGTATCGCCCGCTCCCGGACCGGCAACGCCGTCCGAAGCGTCTCCAGGGATGCCAGTGCGACGCCGGCGTTGTGGCGCTGGTAGCCGCCGGGGAGGGACAGTCCCAGCCCGTCCAACGACCATTCCCGGCCGTGATAATCGAACCGGCCGTCGTCGCGGGGGACCACCGAGTAGTCCCTTCCCCAGCGGCGGACCGGAGCTTCCCGGGAGCGCGCGATCCCGCGAATGACCCGGTCGGCGGCGGCGGGCAGGTCGCCGCAAACCACAGGGACCCCGGGCTTGATGATGCCGCCCTTCTCGCGCGCGATGGAGGCGATCCCCTTGCCGAGAAAACGCTCGTGGTCCCTGGCGATGGTGGTGACCGCGCAGACGCTGGGCCGCACCAGGTTGGTAGCGTCGAGCCTCCCGCCGAGCCCCACCTCCACCACCGCGGCCTGCACTCGTTGCCGCGCGAAGTGCACAAAGGCCATGACCGTCGCGAACTCGAAAAAAGTCAGACGCAGGGACGCCTGCTCCGTCCGGGCGGCCACCTCCCGGACCAGCGCGACGACCATCGCCCGGCTGATGGGGCGCCGGCCGACGCGGATTCGCTCGGTGAAATCCGCCAGGTGCGGCGAGGTGTAGAGGCCGGCCCGGTAGCGCTGCGCCGACAACACGGAATGGATGATGGCGGCCGTCGACCCTTTGCCGTTGGTCCCGGCGACATGACAGACGCGGAAGCGGTCCTGTGGATTGCCGAACAGCGACAGCGCGTGCGCCACGCGCTCGAGGCGCAGGTCGAACTCGGCGTCGCGAGTCTCGGCGCCGCGAAGATTGTAGATGAAGTCGAGACTCTTGCGATAGGAGCTCACGGCACCGGGAATCCGGGCGGCGGCGCTGATCATTCCGCCTTGGCCGCGGCGATGAAATCCTTCATCCGCCGGTGGTCCTTGCGGCCCGGCACGGCCTCCACGCCGGTGCAGACATCCACGCCAAAGGGTTTCACCGCGCGCACCGCCTCGCTGACGTTGTCGACATAGAGACCGCCCGCCAGAATCACCGGACGCGCCATCGGCTCCCGCAGCCAGGTCCAGGTGAAGGCGGACCCCGAACCGCCGAACAGCTCCCGGCTCCAGGAGTCCAGGAGGTAGTAGTCCGCCGGAAACTCCCCGATTTCCCGGAGGGTTTCCTCGTCGCGGACGCGGAACGCCTTGATCACCTTGAGCGGCCAGCGGGCACAGAAGCCGCAGTCCTCGTCACCGTGGAACTGGACCGCGGTGAGGCCGGAGCTTTCACCGGACCGGCAAGTCCGCAGCACCGAGGTCACGTGTTGCCGGGATTCGTTGACGAACAGCCCGGCCGTGCAAATGCCCGGAGGCACCTCCCGGAGTATCGCGGCCGCCTTCTCGGGGAGGATATATCTCGGGCTCGGCGGGTAGAAGTTGAACCCCAGGGCGTCGGCGCCGTATTCCACCGCCTTCAATGCGTCCTCGGCGGTGGTGACGCCGCAGATCTTAACCTTGACCATGGGCGGCGGCGTCCGCGCCGAGAAGCTCGGCGAGCTTGGCGCCCGGGTCGGTGGAACGCATGAGGGTCTCGCCGACCAGAAAGACCCGCGCCCCGGAGGCCTCGAGGCGCTCGACGTGCCCGACGTCCTTGATGCCGCTCTCGCACACGGCCAGCACGCCGGCCGGGATACGCGGCAGGAGGGCTTCGGCGACTCCGAGGTCCACCTCGAACGTGTGAAGGTTCCGGTTGTTGATGCCGATCACCGACGCGCCCAGGCCCAGGGCCGTCTCCAGCTCAGGCTCGGAGTGTACCTCCACCAATACGTCCAGGGAAAGGGACCGGGCCTCGGCGTGGAGGGTCTCCATCTCGCCGGCGTCGAGGATCGCGGCGATCAACAGGACGGCGTCGGCGCCGAAACCGCGCGCCTCTACCAGGTGGTAGGGCTCCAGCACGAAGTCCTTTCTCAGAAGCGGCCGTGAAACCGCCGCCGCGATGTCGGACAGGTACCGGAGGGAGCCGTTGAAGAAGCGTTCCTCGGTGACCACCGAAAGGGCGGTGGCGCCGCTGGCCTCGTAACGCGACGCGATGGCGACGGGCTCGAAGTCCTGGCGGATCATCCCCTGGGAGGGCGATGCCCGTTTCACCTCGGCGATGACGTGGCGGCCGGGCCGGGACAGGGACGCCGTAAAACCCCGGCGCTCCCGATGGTAGAGCGGGCGGTCCTTCAGCCACTCCACCGGGCGTTCCTTGCGGCGGGACACGGTCTCCGCGCGCACGTGCGTCACGATCCGTTCCAGGATATCGTTTCCCGCCGACGCCGTGCCCTCTTGCCTCATTTCGCTCCGTCCGGGGGGCCCTCACCCGGCCTTCGGCCACCCTCTCCCAGAGGGAGAGGGGTTGTCTTTGACTACGTGTCGCCCTTGGCCTTACGCTTCGTTGGTGACTTCCACGAGGTGCTGGAGCGTTTCCAGGGCGGCTCCCGAATCGATGCGTTCCCGGGCCAGGTCGATGCCGTCCGCGATGGTCGCGACCCGCTCACTGACGCAGAGCGCCGCGCCGCTGTTGAGCAGCACGACGTCCCGGGCAGGACCGGGCTCTCCCTTCAGCACGGCGGTCACGATGGCGGCGCATTCCGCCGGATCCGCGGCCGTCAACCGCTCCGCGGGGCACTTCTCGAAGCCGAACTCCTCGGGGGTCAGGGTGTAGCGGGCGACGGCCCCGTCCTTCCACTCGGCCACCGCGGTGGGTCCGCCGAGGGAGATCTCATCGAGGCCTTCCTCGCCGTGGACCACCATCGCCCGCCGGCTGCCGAGGTTGCCGAGCACCTGCGCCACGGTTTCGATCAGCGTGCCGTCGTAGATGCCGATGAGCTGGTGGCTGGCGTTGGCCGGATTGGTCAAGGGGCCCAGGAGGTTGAAGATGGTCCGTATGCCCACCTCGCGGCGCGGCGCCGCCGCGTACTTCATGGCGCCGTGCAACGCCGGCGCGAACAGGAAGCCCAGCCCCACCTCGCGCAGGCATCGCTCCACCGTCTCCTTGGGCACGTCGATCTTGACGCCAAGGGCGCCCAGGACGTCGGCGCTGCCCGAGCCGCTGGAGACGGCTCGATTGCCGTGCTTCGCCACGGTAATGCCCGCGGCCGCCACCACGAAGGCCACCGTCGTGGAAATGTTGAACGTGTTCTTGCCGTCGCCTCCGGTGCCGCAGGTATCCAGAACGCAGCCCTCGCCGGCGTCGACGTGCGAAGCCTTTTCCCTCATGACCCGGGCCGCGCCGGTGACCTCATCCACGGTCTCGCCCTGCATCCGCAAGGCGGTCAGGAAGGCTCCCACCTGGATGGGAGTGGCCTCGCCGGTCATCACCTGGTTCATGACCTCGACCATCTCCTGTTCCGTGAGGTTGGTGCCCGCCACCAGTTGCGCAATGGCTTGCTGGATGTTCATCGGTTCCTCGTGATCATCGCGTTCTTGTATTTCGCGGCCTTGAGTCTCTGAAGTTCGGCCATGGCCTCCTGGCGAGTCCCGAACCTGCCCACCCGCACCCTGTAGAAGGTCTTCTCGTTGAGTCTACCGGAGGTCACGTAGGCTCGATAGCCCTGCTTCGTCAGCGACGCCGCCATCTCGTCCGCGGTCGCGCGGTTGCGGGAAGCAGCGACCTGTACGCTCCATGGAGTCTTCCTGGCACCGGTATTGGCGGGCGGTTCTTCGGCGCGTGGCGGGGCGGGATCGGGCTTGCCCAGCGTATCGTAGAAGGTCATCTCCTGGTCGGCCTTGGGAGCATCGGGCTTCACCGGAACCTTTACCGCCGGTTCTTCCCGGCGCAGGATTTTCCGCTCCTCGATGCTCTGGCCGATCAGGATTCCGATCAGGAAGATGAAGGCCGACGCGATGACGTAAAGGGGGGCGGCAATGAACAACTGGCGGCGGCTGAAAGAGATACTACCGCCATCCGTCGCCTTTCGATGGTTGACCATAGCATGTCACAGGCCACTAGTTCCCGGCGGTCGAGGTTGTTTCGCTCTCGGTTTCGGCGGGCGCGCCGGCCGCTTCTTCCGTCCCGTCCCCCGCCGGGATCAGCTCGATGACGGAAAGCGGCGCCGAATCACCCCGCCGGCGTCCGACCTTGACGACCCGGGTGTAGCCGCCGTTACGATCCTGGAAGCGCGGCCCCAGCTCGCTGAACAGCCGCGCCACCACGGCCTTGTCCTGGACGAAAGCCAGCGCGCGCCGGCGCGCATGCAGGCTGCCGTCCTTGCCGAGCGTGATCAGCCAGTCCGCCCAACGGCGCAGTTCCTTGGCCTTGGCATCGGTGGTGGTAATGCGGTCGTGGCGCAGGAGCGACGTGGCCATGTTCCGCAACATGGCCAGACGGTGGCTCGGACTACGGTTCAGTTTTCTGCCTTTCTTGAGGTGCCGCATGGACTACGCCGTCTCCTTCTGATCGGCCGGTTTCCGGCTCTCGAGCTCCTCGCGGCTGGGGAAGTGATCCAGCTTCATGCCCAGCTCCAGCCCCAACTCGCCGAGCAACTCCTTGATCTCGTTAAGGGATTTCCGCCCGAAGTTCTTGGTCTTGAGCATCTCCTGCTCGGTCTTTTGCACCAGCTCGCCGATGTACTTCAAGTTGGCGTTCTGCAGGCAGTTCTGCGCCCTGACGGAGAATTCCAGGTCCTCCACCGCGCGGAAGAGGTTCTCGTTCAGCAACGCTGCTTCGCCGTCGGAATCGCTCTCGGCCGGCTGCGGCCCCTCCCTGAAGTTGATGAAGATGGAGACCTGGTCCTGCAGGATCCGCGCGGCATAAGCCAACGCATCCTCGGGCGTCTCGCTGCCGTCGGTCCAGACTTCGAGGACGAGGCGGTCGTAGTCCGTGCGCTGGCCGACACGGGCGTTCGTCACCGTGAAGTTGACCTTGCGGATGGGAGAGAAGACCGCATCCATGAAGATCGTGTCGACGGGCAACTCCTCCTCGCGGTTGCGTTCCGCGGGCACGTACCCCTGGCCCATCCGCGCCACCATGGTGGCGTTGAGCCGTCCCTCCTTGGAGAGCGAGGCGATGTGGTGCTCGGGGTTGAGGATCTCGACCTGCGGGCCCGTGACGATGTCCTTGGCCAGCACTTCCTTCGGACCGGCGGCTTCGATGCGGATCACCTCCCGTTCCGAATCGTGAAGCTTGAGCCGCACCTCCTTCAGGTTCAGGATGATGTCGGTGACATCCTCCGTGGCGCCCTGAATGGTGGAAAATTCGTGCAGCGCGTCGTCGAGCTGGACGGACGTGATGGCCGCGCCCCGGAGCGAAGAAAGAAGGATGCGCCGCAGACTGTTGCCGATGGTCTGGCCGAATCCCCTCTCGAAGGGCTCTCCCACGAATTTGCCGTAGGTGGCGGTGAGGCTCTTCTCGTCGACCTCTACGGTCTCGGGCTTGATCAGTTCGCTCCAATGCTTGTGCATAGGATCTCCAACACGGCTTCAGGCCACTGGTTACTTGGAGTACAGCTCGACGATGAGCTTCTCGTTGATGGGTGTGGTGATGTCGCTCCGGCTCGGCAGCACCTTGACGGTGCCGGAGAACTTCTCCGGGTCGACCTCCATCCAGTCGGGCACGCCGCGCCTCTGGGCTCCTTCCATGGCCGAGATGACCCGTTCCGACTTGCGGCTCTTCTCCGCCACGGAGACGACATCCCCCACCCCCACGCGATACGAAGGGATGGTCACCCGCCGGCCGTTCACCTGGACATGGCCGTGGCGCACCAGGAGGCGGGCGTCGCCCCTGGAGCAGGCGAATCCGAGGCGGTAGACGACGTTGTCGAGCCTTCTCTCCAGTATCACCAGGAGATTCTCGCCGGTGATGCCGCGGGACTTCTCGGCTGTCTCGAAGCTGCCCCTGAACTGCTTTTCAAGCAGTCCGTACATGCGTTTGACCTTCTGCTTCTCCCTGAGCTGGAGGCTGTATTCGGAGAACTTGAGGCGCCTCTGGCCGTGCTGCCCCGGCGGATAGTTGCGCCGCTCGATGGCGCATTTGTCCGTGTAGCACCGCTCTCCCTTGAGGAACAGCTTCAGGTTCTCCCGCCGGCAAAGCCGGCACACCGGACCATGGTACCTAGCCACTGACTATCTCCTCTCAGACACGCCTTCGCTTGGGAGGCCTGCAGCCGTTGTGCGGAATCGGCGTCACGTCCTTGATCAGGCTGATGTTCAATCCCGCCGATTGAAGGGACCTCAAGGCCGACTCCCTGGCCGAGCCCGGTCCCCGCACGTAGACCTGGATCGAATGCATGCCGTGATCCATGGCTTTCCGCGCCACGTTGTCCGCCGCCTGCTGCGCCGCGAAGGGCGTGCCCTTGCGGGACCCCTTGAAGCCGATGGCGCCGGCGCTCGACCACGCCACCACGTTGCCCTGGGTGTCGGAAATCGTGATGATCGTGTTGTTGAAGGTGGAGTGGATATGCGCCACCCCTTCGGCGATGTTCTTTCGCCCGCGCCTTTTCCTGGGCGCCCTCGCGTCACGCGCTTTCTTCGCGGCCTGAGCCATGGATGCTCCTGTTCTCGTCCAGGCCCTCACCCGGCCTTCGGCCACCCTCTCCCAGAGGGAGAGGGGTTGGGTTTGGGACGGGTCGCGGGCCACCCTCTCCCAGAGGAAGAGGGGTTGTACTTGCCTACTCGGACAGACTCTTAACCCTTCGAAGGCGGCTTCTTCTTGCCGGCTATGGTCCTGCGGGGTCCCATCCGGGTGCGGCCGTTGGTGTGGGTCCGTTGTCCCCGGACCGGCAGTCCCCGCCGGTGTCTGAGGCCCCGGTAGGAGCCGATGTCCATATGCCGCTTGATGTCCATGGTGACGTCGCGCCGCAGATCACCTTCCACCTTCACTTCCTGGTCGATGATCCGCCGTATCACCACCACCTGGTCGTCGGACAGGTCGTCGGACTTGAGGCTGAACGGAATTCCGGCTTCCTTGAGAATGTTCCGCGACGTGGTCCCGCCTATCCCGTAGATGTAGGTCAAGGCGATCTCCATGCTCTTGTTCTTGGGCAAATCCACCCCGGCGATACGTGCCATGAATCGCTCCCTCCGGGCCCTCACCCGGCCTTCGGCCACCCTCTCCCAGAGGGAGAGGGGTTGTGTTTGACTAACTCGGACAGACTCCTACCCCTGCCGCTGGGCGTGCTTGCGCGTTACGCAGATGACTCGTACGACTCCGTTTCTGCGAACGATCTTGCACATGTTGCATATCTTCTTCACCGATGCTCGTACTTTCACTTCGGACCTCGTTCCAGGATCTGTGAGACGGACTCCTTCGACCGGCTCGGAACACTCCCTTCGACACGCTCAGGACACGCCTACAGCCGGCTCAACACGAACGGCCCGTCGGCGGTGATGGCGATGGAGTGTTCGAAGTGGGCCGCGAGACTTCGGTCCCGCGTAACCGCCGTCCAGCCATCTTCCAGGATGCTGATTTCCTTCTTGCCGGCATTGACCATGGGTTCGACCGCCAGGACCATGCCGGCCCGCAACCGCTGTCCCTTGCCGGCATCGCCGTAGTTGGGTACCGGGGGCTCCTCGTGGAGCTTCTTGCCGATACCGTGACCGACGAATTCCCGTACCACCGAATAGCCGGACCGTTCCGCGATGCCCTGGATGGTGCTGCCCAGGTCACCAAGCCGGTTGCCCTCCCGCAGGGTCTCGATGCCCTCGTTCAGAGCCGTCTCCGTCACCTGCATGAGACGCTCGGCCTCGGCGCTCACCTGCCCGAGCCCCACCGTCACCGCCGAGTCGCCGTAGAAGCCCTCGTAGAGCACCCCGAAGTCCATGCTGAGGATGTCCCCTTCCTTGAGCACCCGGTCCGAGGGAACCCCGTGCACGATCTCCTCGTTGATCGAGGTGCAAAGGCTGTGGTTGAAGACCCTGCCGGCAACCCCATAACCCTTGAACGCGGGCTTCGCACCCTTCTCGTAGGTCATCCGCTCGGCCACCTCGTCCAGGTCCAGGGTCGTCATCCCCGGCTTCACCGTCTCCTTCAGCGTTTGCAGCACCTCTGCAACGATGACGCTCGCGCGGCGCATCGTGTCTATCTCGGCGCGGGACTTGAGATAAATCATGTGCGAATCACCCTGCCTGCAAGCACCGCACGGACCCGGTCCCGGGATGCCGTACGGGGCGTGCTGCGTTTCATTCAGCCTCTCCGGCCGCGGATGCGTCCGCGTCTCATGAAGCCCTCGTAGTTTCTGGAGATCATGTGGGTCTCCATCTGTGAAACCGTGTCGAGGGCCACCCCCACCACGATCAGCAGGGCGGTCCCGCCGAAGAAGAACGGAACGTTGAACTGCGAGATCAGGATCGTCGGCAACAGCGCCACCAACGACAGGTAGACGGCGCCGCCGAGGGTAAGCCGCGACAGCACCCTGTCGATGAACTCCGACGTCCTCTTGCCCGGGCGAATGCCGGGCACGTATCCGCCGTACTTGCGCATGTTCTCGGCCACGTCCACCGGATTGAACACGATGGCGGTATAGAAGAAGCAGAAGAACATGATCAGGCCGATGTAAAGCAGGTCGTGCAGCCACTGCCCCGGCGCCATGGAGCCCGCCAACGCCTGCGCCCAGGGGTTCTGGACGAACTGCGCCACGGTGGCCGGGAAGATCAGCACCGATGATGCGAAGATCACCGGGATCACCCCGGAGGTGTTGATCTTGAGAGGCAGATGCGACGTCTGTCCGCCGTACATCCTGCGTCCCACCACGCGCTTGGCATACTGAACCGGTATTCGCCGCTGTCCCCGTTCCATGAAGATGATCACGCCCACCACCAGCACCACGAACAGGACCAGGAGCACCACGAAGAAGATGCTGAGCTCGCCTTCGCGGACGAACTGAAACGTCGAGGTCACCGCCGACGGCAGGGCCGCGACGATTCCGGCGAATATGATCAGGGAGATGCCGTTGCCGATTCCCCTCTCCGTGACCTGCTCGCCCAGCCACATGATGAACGCCGTTCCCGAGGTCAACGTCAGCACCGTCATCAGGCGGAAGTTCCAGCCGGGTTCCAGCACGATGGCCTCGCCGTTGGGCCCCCGGGTGCCTTCCAGGCCGAAGCTGATCATCAGGCCCTGAATGACGGAAAGCACGATGGTGCCGTAGCGCGTGTACTGCGTGATCTTCTTGCGCCCGACGTCCCCTTCCTTCGAAAGCCGTTCCAGGTAGGGAAAGACCACCGTCAGAAGCTGCAGGATGATGGAGGCGCTGATGTAGGGCATGATGCCCAGCGAGAACACCGAGAACTGCTCCAGCGCGCCGCCCGAGAACAGGTTGAAGAGCCCGAAGATCGTGCCCTCGACCTGGGCGAAGAACGCCGCCAGCCCCTCGCGATCGATCCCGGGAGTCGGGATGGCGACGCCGACGCGATATACGGCCAGCATCGCCAAGGTGAACAGGATGCGTCGCCTCAGCTCGGGAATGCGGCCAGCGCTTTGAAAACCCTCAAGCATGTCAAACGACTTCGGCCCGGCCTCCCGCCGCCTCGATCTTCTGCCTCGCGCTTCGGGAAAAGCCGTGGGCCTTTACCATGAGCGGTTTGTCCAGCTCCCCGCGGCCCAGTATCTTCACCAGTCCGCGACCGGCCAGGCCCGTCTCCCGCAACAATTCCGGCGAGATCTCCTGACCCGCCTCGAAGCGCCCGAGGCTGTCCAGGTTCACCGGCGTGTATGTCTTCCGGAAGGGGTTGTGGAACCCCCGCTTGGGGACCCGCCGGGTCAGCGGCATCTGGCCGCCCTCGAAACCCGGCCTCACCCCGCCTCCGGCGCGGGCCCCCTGGCCCTTGTGGCCGCGGCCGCTGGTCTTGCCGGTCCCGGAAGCCATGCCCCGGCCCACGCGCTTCTTCGAATGCTTGTCCCCTTTGGCGGGGCGCAGATCACCCAGATCCATTATCGAATCTCCGCCAGCGGCTTGCCCCTCAGGTCCGACACCTCCTCCGGGGACTTGAGGCTCTTGAGGGCCTCGAACGTCGCCTTGACGAGATTGTGCGGATTGTTGGAGCCGATGCACTTGCTCAGGACGTTGGGAATGCCGGCCGCTTCCACCACGGCCCGGACCCCGGCGCCGGCGATGACCCCGGTGCCGGGAGCCGCGGGCTTGAGCAGGACACGGCCCGCGCCGAAACGACCGATGACTTCGTAAGGGATGCTGTCGTCCACCAGCGGCACCCGGAGCAGGGTCTTCTTGGCGTGCTCGACGCCCTTGCGAATGGCCTCGGGCACCTCGTTGGCCTTGCCCAGCCCGTAACCGACCACGGAGGCCTCGTCACCCACGACCACCAGCGCATTGAAACTGAAGCGCCGTCCACCCTTGACCACCTTGGCCACCCGGCTGATGTGGATGACCTTCTCCTTGAGCTCCAAGCCTTGCGGATCGACCTTTTCCAAAACAACCCCCGAATCAGAAGACGAGGCCGGCCTCCCGTGCAGCCTCAGCCAGTGCCTTTACCCGTCCATGAAAGAGAAAGCCGTTCCTGTCGAACACGACCCGAGAAATTTGTTTGTCCTGGCACAGCTTCGCGATCCGGAGCCCGACCTCCTTGGCCGCCTCGACCCCCTTGCTTTCCTCGGAGCCCGCGGCTTCCTTCGACAGCGTCGACGCGCTCAACAGCGTCACCCCGCGCTCGTCGGAGATCACTTGTGCGTAGATGTGCTTCGAACTGCGATACACGCAAAGCCGGGGACAGGCGTCGCTCCCGGTGATGCGCTTCCGCACGCTTCGCTGCCGCCGTTTGCGGCTCAGAACCTTCTTGCTCGTCAACATCGCTTTTACCCGATCCCGTTCGCTCAACCGGCGCCGCCGCCCATGGCCTTGCCCGCCTTGCGCTGGACCATCTCGCCCTGATAGCGGATCCCCTTGCCCTTGTAGGGCTCCGGCGGACGGAAGCCGCGCACCTCGGCAGCCGCCTGGCCCAGCACCTGCCTGTCATGGGACTCGAGGGTGATCACCGTCTGCCGTTCGACCGACGCCGACACGCCCGCGGGCAGCGGGAACACGATGGGATGGGAGAACCCCAAGGTCAGGTGCAGCGACTCGTCCTTCAGCTCCGCCCGGTAACCCACGCCGTTGATCTCCAGCACCCTCTTGAAGCCCTCGCTGACACCCTCGACCATGTTCGCCAGGAGCTTGCGGGTGAGCCCGTGCAGCGACTTGAGCGCCTTGGTCTCGTCCGCCCGGCGCACCTGGAGCGTGCCGCCGTCCACGTCCACCTCGATGCCCTCCGGGATGTTGTGAGACAACGTCCCCTTGGGGCCCTGGACCCGTATCTCGGCGCCCTCGAAGGCGATCTTGACGCTTCCGGGCACGACGATCGGCATTTTTCCTACACGTGACACGTGACACCACCTGCCGGGCCCTCACCCGGCCTTCGGCCACCCTCTCCCAGAGGGAGAGGGGGTTGAATTTGACTCCTCGGGCAGACTCCTAGCTGACCGAGCACAGCAGCTCGCCGCCGACCTTGGCCTTGACCGCCTCCCGGTCCACGACAATGCCCTTGGGCGTGGACAGGATGTGGGTTCCCAGGCCCTTGCGGACCGGTTGAATATCCTTGTAGCCGAGATAGACGCGCCGCCCCGGGCGGCTCACCCGCTTCAATTCGCTCAACACCGGTTGACGGTTCCGGTCGTACTTCAGATAGATACGCAACGTATCCTGCACTTGGCCTTCGACCGGGATGCGCCGGATCTGCCGCACGTATCCCTCCTCCACCAGCACCTTCATGATGTCTTCCTTCAGCCGGGACCAGGGTACGTCCACGGTTTCGTGCTTCGCCATCCCGCCGTTGCGCATCCGGGTCAGCAAGTCCGCGATCGGGTCGGTCATGCTCATACGAACCCCCGCCTCTACCAACTCGCCTTGATGACTCCGGGGATCTCTCCCCGGCGCGCGTACAGCCGGAGGCAGATCCTGCACATGCGGAATCGCCGGTAAAAGGCCCTGGCCCTGCCGCAAATCGGACAGCGGTTGTATTGACGGACCTTGAACTTCGGCGTTCTTTCCGCCTTGATGCGCAGACACTTCTTAGCCACTTGTAGTACCCCCGTCGCCGATGAACGGCATCCCGAGATGCTTGAGCAAGGCCCTGCCTTCCTCGTCGGACTGGGCCGTGGTCACGATGGACACCGTCAGCCCGTGAAGCCGTTCCACCGACTCCGCTCTCACTTCCGGAAAGATGATCTGCTCGCGGATCCCCAGCGAATAGTTGCCACAGCCGTCAAAGGACCGGTCCGAGATGCCCTTGAAGTCCCTCACCTGGGGAAGGGCCACCTGTATCAGACGATCCAGGAACTCGTACATGCGCGCGCGCCGCAGTGTCACCATGCAGCCGATGGGGTTGCCGCGGCGGAGCTTGAAGTTGGAGATGTCCTTCCGCGCCCGGGTGACCACGGGACGCTGGCCGCTGATGGCGCCCAGCTCCGCCACCGCCGCATCCAGAAGCTTGGCGTTCTGCACCGCCTCGCCGACGCAGACGTTGATGGAGACGTTCCTCAACCGCGGCACCTGGAACCTGTTGCCGTACGCGAACTGCTCCATCATCGCGGGCACGATCGTTTCATGGTATTTCTGCTCAAGCCTGACCATCGTTCAATTCCACCTGGCGCGCCGGCCCTACCGGGTCAGCCGATCCCCTGGCCGCAACGCCGGCATACGCGTACCTTCTCTCCATCTTCGAGAACCTTGTGTCCGACCCGCACCGGAGCATTGCAGAAATCGCACATGATCATGATGTTGGAGACGTGGATCGAAGCCTCCTTCTCCACGATCCCTCCGGGCTGCTGCGCGCTGCGGGGCTTGGAATGGCGCTTGACGAGGTTCACCCGCTCGATGAACACGCGGCTTTTCTTCGGCACCACCTTGATGACCTTGCCGGTCTTGCCGCGCTCCTTCCCGGCCACCACCATCACGGTGTCTTCTTTGCGGACGAACATATTAGTGTCCTGCCTCACGAACAAGTCTACGCATCTGCTTGTCCTTCTTGCCGTCGGCTGCGTTGCTCCTCCTCGCGTGGTGCCGGCCACTGCTCGTCGTCGCGCCTTGCCGACGACAAGAAATCCTGCGCATCTGCGCAGACTTGTTCGTGAGGCAGGACACTAGAGAACCTCCGGTGCCAGCGAAACGATCTTCATGAACCGTTTCGCCCTCAGCTCACGCGCCACCGGGCCGAAGATACGCGTGCCCACGGGCTCCTTCTGGTTGTCGATCAAGACCGCCGAGTTGTTGTCGAAGCGGATGTACGAGCCGTCCACCCGGCTCAGCTCCTTGGCGGTGCGCACCACCACGGCCCTGACCACCTCGCCCTTGGGCACCTTGGAGTTGGGCATCGCCTCCTTGACGGACACGACGATGATGTCGCCGACCGAGGCGTACTTGCGCCTCGTCCCTCCCAGCACCTTGATGCACCGGACTCTCCTGGCGCCGGAATTGTCCGCCACGTCCAGCACCGTCCCCACTTGTATCATCGCACTAAACCTCTGCGCTCTGCGAAGCGGCCGTCTCGCCCCCGGCGGGGCGGTTCAGGATGCGGCTCACGCGCCACCGCTTCTGCCGGCTCAAAGGGCGGCACTCGACGATGACGACGCGGTCGCCCACCTGGCACTCGTTGCGTTCGTCGTGGGCCTTCACCTTGGTCCGCCGCCTGAGATATTTCTTGTACCGCGCGTGAAGGATGATGCGTTCCAGCTCCACCACGACGGTCTTGGCCATCCGGTTGGTCCGGACCACACCCTCACGCTGCTTCGTGACACCGCGCTCACTCATGGTCGCCTTCTCGCTCTTTCTTCTGTTCCTTTTCGGCGGCGCGGCGTTGCTCGCCGAGGACCGTCGCCACCCGGGCCACGTCGCGCCGCGTCTGCCGCAGCTTCATCGGGCTTTCGAGCTGGCCCGTGGCGCGGCGCAGGGTCAGATGAAAGAGCTGCTCCTTGAACTCCGTGCGCTTTTGCCGCAGCTCGTCCGGACTCAGGTCCCGCAATTCCTTCGCTCGCATCGAGAACCCCCGCCTACCGCTCGACGAACACGGTGGCCAGACCCAGCTTGCGCGAGGCGAGCCGGAACGCTTCCTTGGCGGCTTCCCGCTGGACCCCTTCCATCTCGAACAGCAGCTTGCCCGGCTTGACCACCGCCACCCAGGCATACAGCGGTCCCTTGCCCTTGCCCATGCGGACTTCCGCGGGTTTCTTGGTGATGGGCTTGTCCGGAAAGACCCGGATCCAGACCTTGCCGTGCCGCTTCAGGTAGCGGGTGAGCGCGATCCGGGCGGCTTCGATCTGGCGCGCCGTGATGTAGCCCCGGTCCACGGACTTCAGCCCGTAATCGCCGAAGGAAAGACTGGAACCGCGCTCGGCAAACCCGCCCCTGCGGCCCTTCTGCACCTTGCGGTACTTGATTTTTCTTGGCTCGAGCATGATTCGATCCGCCTATGGGTTACAGCCCCAGCGAGGCCTTCTGCTGCTCTTCCTGCTTGGTCAGGATCTCACCCCGGAAAATCCACGCCTTGACGCCGATGACGCCGTAGGTCGTCTTGGCCTCCGCCAGGCCGTAGCTGACGTCCGCCCGCAACGTGTGCAGCGGCACCCGTCCTTCCCGGTACCATTCCGTGCGCGCGATCTCCTGGCCTCCGAGCCGGCCGCCGCACTGGATCCGGATACCCTGAGCGCCCATGCGCAGCGCCCGGGAAACGCTCTCCTTCATGGCCCGGCGGAAAGCCACGCGCCGTTCGAGCTGGAGGGCGACGTTCTCCGCCACCAGTTGGGCGTCGAGGTCGGGCCTTCTCACCTCGTGGATGTTGATGAAGACTTCCCGCGAGGACAGCTTCCCCAACTCCTCCTTGAGCTTCTCGATCTCCGCGCCCTTCTTGCCGATGACGATGCCGGGACGCGCCGTGTGGATGTTGATCTTGGCCTTGTTGGTGGCGCGCTCGATCTCGATCTTGGAAATGCCCGCGTGATGAAGCCGCCCCTTGAGGAAGCCCTTGATCTTGAGGTCCTCGTGCAGCAGTTCCGGGTAGTCGTTTCCCGCGTACCACTTCGAGTCCCACGACTCGATCACGCGCATGCGGAAAACCTTGGGGTGCGTCTTCTGTCCCATCTTGGTGTCCTATCCTAACAGTCAAACACAACCCCTCTCCCTCTGGGAGAGGGTGGCCGAAGGCCGGGTGAGGGCCTAGGCCCTTTCGTCAACCACAACGGTCAGATGACTGAGGCGTTTGCGGATACGGTTGGCGCGGCCCATCCCGCGCGGCATGAACCGTTTCCACATCCCCGCCTGGCCGACCTCGGCCGCTTTAACGTACAAGAGGTCCACGTCCACGCTCTGGGTGTTCTCGGCGTTGGCCACCGCCGACCGAAGGGTCTTGGCGACGATGCCGGCGCAGCCCTTGGGGACGAACTTGAGGATCGTCAGCGCGTCCTCCACCGACCGGCCCCTCACCTGGTCCACCACGAGCCTCATCTTGCGCGGCGAGACCCGTGCGAACTTCGTAACCGCGCGCGCCTCCATACCCTATCTCCTGACGCCCCTGGCGTCGCCCCTGCGGTCTCCGGCGTGGCCGTGAAACGTGCGCGTGGGCGAGAACTCTCCGAGCTTGTGGCCCACCATGTTCTCGGTGACGAACACCGGCAGGAACTTGCGCCCGTTGTGCACCGCGATGGTGTGGCCGATCATGTCCGGGGTGATGGTGGAACGCCGGGACCATGTCTTGACCACCCTGCGCGCCTGGGACCGGTTCATTTCCTCGATCTTGCGCATCAGGTGGTCGTCCACGAAAGGACCCTTCTTGATCGAACGAGCCATGCCTACTGTCCCTTTCTGCGCTTCACGATGTACTTGTCGGAAGGCTTCACGCCACGGGTGCGGTACCCCTTGGTGGGCTTGCCCCAGGGCGTCTGCGGATGATTGCCCTTGGACTGTCCCTCGCCGCCGCCGTGCGGGTGATCGACCGGGTTCTTGGCGATGCCCCGGGTGACCGGCCGCCGGCCCATCCAGCGCGACCGGCCCGCCTTGCCGTAGGTGACGTTCTCGTAGTCGCTGTTGCCCACCTCGCCGATGGTGGCGCGGCACTCGGAGCGCACGTTGCGCAGCTCGCCGGACGGCAGCTTGAGCAGCGTGTAGTGGCCCTCCTTCGCCATCACCTGCGCGGAGGCCCCGGCGCTGCGGACGATCTGCCCCCCCTTGCCGGCCTTCAACTCGATGTTGTGCACCAGCGTTCCGGTCGGGATGAACCTCAGCGGCAGGGAATTCCCCGGCTGGATGTCGATGTCCTGGTCGCCGGATACGATGCGGCTCCCCACCCTGAGCTTTTCCGGCGCCAGGATGTAGCGGCGCTCGCCGTCGAGGTAGCAGATGAGCGCCACCCGGGCGGAGCGGTTCGGATCGTACTCGATGGCCTCGACCCGGCCCACGACTCCCTTCTTGTCCCGCTTGAAATCGATGAAGCGGTACCGCCGCTTGTGCCCGCCGCCGCGGTGGTCCTTGGTGATCCTGCCGGTGTTGTTGCGCCCGCCGTGGCCCTTGAGCGGCCGCAGCAGCGCCTTGTGCGGCGAGTCCCGGGAGACCTCCTCGAATCCGAACCCGGTGGAAAAGCGGCGCCCGGGAGATGTCGGGCGGCGGTTCTTGATCGACATGGCCTACAACCCTCGTTCAGGCTAACCGACACCGAAGAAGTCGATGCGATCGCCTTCCTTCAGCGTGACGTACGCCTTCTTCCAAAGCGGCAGGCGTCCGGTGTTCCTGCCGACGCGGCGCATCTTGCCAAGGTAGCGCGCGGTCCTCACGTCCAGCACCGTAACCTTGAACAGCGTCTCCACCTGCTTCCGGATCTCGATCTTGTTGGCATCCGGACGGACCTTGAAGATCACCTGGCTCGACGACTCGGCCAGCATCGAACCCTTCTCGGAGATCAACGGACCGAGAACCGTATCTCGAACGCCCCTCATTGCGAGAACCTCTCCTCGATCTTCCGCAGCGCGCCCTGGGTCAGCACCAGGTATTCGAAACGGAGCAGGTCGTACACGTTCAGCCCGGCCACCCGCAGCACCTTGACATGCGGCAGATTGCGCGCGGACAACTCGATCTTCTCGTCGCCCTCGGCGATCACGAACAGCGAGTTGCCGACCCCCAGCGAAGCCATGGCCTCGGCCATGAGGCGGGTCTTGATCTCGGTCACGTCCTCCGGCTCCACCACCACCAGCTTCTCTTCCTGCTGCTTGAGGCTGAGAGCGGACAGGAGCGCCTGCCGGCGGGCCTTCTTGGGTATCCGGTACGAATAGTCCCGGGGCAAGGGCCCGAAGACGGTTCCGCCGCCGACCCAGATGGGCGACCGCACGCTGCCGGCGCGGGCCCTGCCGGAGCCCTTCTGGCGCCAAGGCTTCCTGCCGCTGCCGCGGACCCGGCCGCGGGTCTTGGTGGAGGCGGTGCCGGCGCGCCGGTTGTTCAACTGCATGACCACCGCCTGGTGCAACAGGTGCGGGCGGACGGCCACGCCGAATATGCTCTCCGGAAGCACCGGCTCGATCCTGCGAAGTTCCATTCCCTACCCCTTGACGGCCCGCCGGACGAGGACCATGCCGCCGTTGGCGCCCGGCACGGCGCCCTTCACGAGCAGAAGGTTCTGTTCGGGGCGAACTTCGACCACCCGGAGGTTCTGGATCGACACCCTCTCGTTGCCCCAGTGCCCGGCCATGCGCTTGCCCTTGAACACCTTCCCCGGATAGGAGCGGTTGCCGATGGAGCCGCCGTGCCGGAAGTACTCGTGGGTGCCGTGGGTGCGGGAGAAGCCGCCGAAATCCCAACGCTTCATGACGCCGGCGAAGCCCCGGCCCTTGGAGGTGCCGGTGACGTCTACCAGGTCTCCCGGCTTCACCAGGTCCGTCACCGTGAGCTCCTGGCCCACCTCGTAGCCGGAGACGTCGTCAACCCTGAACTCCCGGAGCACGCGGAACGATCCCTTCTCCGCCTTGGCCATGTGGCCCCGCAGGGGCCGGTTGACGCGCTGGTTCTTCTGCTTCCCGAACCCGAGCTGCAGGGCGTTGTAGCCGTCCCTGGCCACGTCCTTCTTCTGCACCACCACGCACGGGCCCGTCTCCACCACCGTCACGGGTATCACGTTGCCCGTGTCGTCGAAGAGCTGGCTCATGCCGATTTTCTTGCCGATGAGACCCGTCATCTTTCCGCCTACTGAAGCTTGATCTCCACGTCGACGCCGGCCGCCAGATCCAGCTTGCCCAACGCGTCGATGGTCTGCTGGGTGGGTTCGAGGATGTCCAGCAGCCGCTTGTGGGTGCGGACCTCGAACTGCTCCCGCGACTTCTTGTCCACGTGCGGGGAACGGTTCACCGTGAACCTCTCGATCCGCGTGGGGAGAGGGATGGGGCCGGCGACCCGCCCTCCGGTCCTCTTCACGGTCTCGACGATCTCGCCCACCGACTGGTCCAGGACCCGGTAGTCGTAGGCCTTGAGCCGAATGCGGATTTTCTCGTTCACACCCTCACCTCTCCGAGCATGTCTTCCTTCACCGTTTCCGGGACTTCCTCGTAGCGCGAGAACTGCATCGTGTACGTCGCCCGGCCCTGGGTCCTCGACCTCAGGTCCGTGGCATAACCGAACATCTGCGACAGCGGAACGCGGGACTCCACCACCTGGGCGCCGGCCTTGGAGGTCATGCCCAGGACCTTGCCCCGCCGCGAGCTGATGTCGCCGATGACGTCGCCCATGAACTCCTCCGGCACCACCACCTCCACGTCCATCACCGGCTCGAGCAACACCGGGGCGGCCTTGCGCAACGCCTCCTTGAACGCCATCGAGGCGGCGATGGTGAACGCCATCTCCGAGGAGTCCACCTCGTGGTAGCTGCCGTCCAGCAGCGTGACCTTCACGTCCACCACGGGATATCCCACCAGGCCCCCGTTGGTCGTGGCCTGGACGACGCCGTTCTCCACCGCGGGCACGTATTCCTGCGGTATCACGCCTCCCTTGATGGCGCTGACGAACTCGAAGCCGCGGCCCGTCGGCTGCGGTTCCAGGCGCAGGTAGACATGGCCGAACTGCCCGCGGCCGCCGGACTGCCGGACGAACCGGCCTTCCTGCTCCACCGTCCGGCGTATGGTCTCCTTGTACGCTACCTGGGGTTTGCCTACGTTGGCGTCCACCTTGAACTCCCGCAACAGCCGGTCGACGATGACCTCGAGGTGGAGCTCCCCCATTCCCGAGATCAATGTCTGGCCGGTCTCCTGGTCGACGGTCACCCGGAAGGAGGGGTCCTCCTTGGCCAGCTTCTGCAGGGAAGACCCCAGCTTTTCCTGATCGTCACGGGACTTGGGCTCGATGGCGATGGCGATGACCGGTTCGGGAAATTCGATGGACTCGAGGAGGATGGGGTTGTTCTCGTCGCAGAGCGTATCGCCCGTCTTGGCGCTGCGCAGGCCCACCGCCGCGGCGATGTCCCCGGCACAGACCTCGTCGATCTCCTCCCGCTTGTTGGCATGCATCTTGAGGATGCGGCCCAGACGCTCCCGCCGGCCGGTGGAAGCGTTGTAGACGAACGCGCCGGACTTGCGTGTTCCGGAATAGACCCGGAAGAACGTCAGCGATCCCACGAACGGGTCGGCCATGATCTTGAACGCCAGGGCGGAGAACGGCGCCTCGTCGGAGGTCACGCGCACGGCCTCGTCGCCGCTGTCCGGATCGGTGCCGCGAATCGGCGGCACGTCCAGCGGCGAGGGGAGGTAATCGATGACCGCGTCCAGCAACGTCTGAACGCCCTTGTTGCGGAACGCCGCGCCGCACAGCACCGGGACGAGCTGGAGCTTGAGCCCGGCGGCCCGAATGGCCTGCACCAGCCGCTCGCTGGAGATCTCCTCGCCCTGGAGGTACGCGGTCAAGATGCCGTCGTCGCAATCCGCCAGCGTCTCCAGCATGGTCTCGCGGTATTCGGCCGCCTGTTCCCGCAGGTCGGCCGGTATCGCGTCCACCCGGAAGCTGGCGCCGAGATTCTCGTTGTCCCAAAGAATCGCCTTCATGCGCACGAGATCGACGACCCCCTGGAATCCGTCCTCGGAACCCACCGGCAGCTGTATCACGAGCGGTCGCGCCCCCAGCCGGTCCTCGATCATCTTCACCACGCGGAAGAAGTCGGCGCCGACCCGGTCCATCTTGTTGATGTAGGCGATCCTGGGCACGCCGTACTTGTCCGCCTGCCGCCACACCGTCTCGGTCTGGGGCTCCACGCCCCCCACCGAGCAGAACACCGCGATGGCGCCGTCGAGCACCCGCAGCGAACGCTCAACCTCGATGGTGAAGTCCACGTGCCCCGGGGTGTCGATGATGTTGATCCGGTGGTCCTGCCAGTGGCACGTCGTGGCCGCCGAGGTGATGGTGATCCCGCGCTCCTGCTCCTGGACCATCCAGTCCATGGTGGCGGTGCCATCGTGCACCTCGCCCAGCTTGTAGTTGATGCCGGTGTAGAACAACACGCGCTCGGTCGTGGTGGTCTTCCCGGCATCGATATGGGCCATGATGCCGATGTTGCGGGTCCGTTCGAGTGGGATCTGTCTGCTCATTTCGTGTCTACAAGACGGCAAAAAAAGGAGGCGGGTTCCCCGCCTCCTTATTCGGACATTGATTGACTTGATTTGCTACCAGCGGTAATGGGCGAAGGCACGGTTCGCCTCCGCCATCCGATGGGTGTCTTCTTTCTTCTTGACCGCGTTGCCCCGCTGGTTGGCGGCATCCATCAGCTCTCCGGCGAGCTTCTCGTCCATGGCCTTCTCGCTTCTGGCCCTGGCCGCGCTGATCAGCCAGCGGAGGCTGAGCGAAAGCCGCCTGTCGGGGCGGACTTCCACCGGCACCTGGTAGGTGGCGCCTCCGACCCGCCGGGAACGGACTTCCACCATGGGCTTGGTATTGTCGACGGCCCGCTTGAACACGCCCAGCGGCTCGGTCTTGGCCTTGTCCGCGATGATGTCCAGCGATCGATACAGTATCCCCTCGGCGATGCTCTTCTTGCCACGGTTCATCATGTTGTTGATGAACTTCGTGACCAGCTTGTCACCGTACTTGGGGTCGGGAAGCAACTCCCTCCGCTTGATTTCACCCTTGCGCGGCATGTCCCTACTTCGGCCTCTTGGCCCCGTACTTCGAGCGGCCCTGGCGGCGCTCCTGCACGCCGATGGAGTCCAGCGCGCCGCGGATGATGTGATAGCGTACACCGGGCAGGTCCTTGACCCTGCCGCCCCGGATGAGGACCACGGAGTGTTCCTGCAGGTTGTGCCCCATTCCGGGAATGTAGGACGTCACCTCCGTGCCGTTGGTCAACCGCACCCGGGCCACTTTGCGCAACGCCGAGTTGGGCTTTTTCGGGGTGGAGGTGTAGACCCGCGTGCACACGCCGCGCTTCTGCGGACAGCCCTGGAGGGCCGGCGCGGTGTTCTTCTGCCGTTGTATTTCGCGTCCCTTGCGGACCAGTTGATTGATCGTGGGCATTGGTTGCTATCCTGTCAATAAACCGCCGATTTTATCGTAACTTCCGTTTCCTGTCAACCTCACGCGACTTCCACCTCGGAGACGTCGATCTCGCCCAATTGCTCGTCGCATTCGACCTCCAGGACGTTGTACTCGGCCAAGCCGGTCCCGGCGGGAATCAGCTTGCCCATGATCACGTTCTCCTTCAGCCCGCTGAGGGGGTCGAGCCTGCCGTTGATGGCCGCCTCGGTGAGGACCTTGGTGGTCTCCTGGAACGACGCGGCCGAAATGAAGCTTCCGGTGGACAGCGACGCCTTGGTGATCCCCAGCAGCAGCGGCTCCGCCACCGCCGGCTGTGATCCCTCGGCCAGAACCCGCTGATTCTCCTCCTCGAAGCGCCACTTCTCGACCTGGTCGCCCATCAGGAAATCGGTGTCGCCGCTCTCCTTGATGCGCACGCGCCGGAGCATCTGCTTGACGATGACCTCGATGTGCTTGTCGTTGATGCGCACGCCCTGCAGCCTGTAGATCTCCTGAATCTCGTCCACGAGGTACTTGGCCAGGGCCTTCTCGCCCAGAATGCCGAGAATGTCGTGGGGATTGGACGAACCCTGCATCAACGACTCGCCGGCACGGACCCGGTCGCCCTCGTGCACGCTGATGTGCTTGCCCTTGGCGATCAGGTACTCCCGCGGTTCTCCGACGTCCGGCGTCACCACCACCTTGCGCTTGCCCTTGGTGTCCCGGCCGAACGAGACCACTCCGTCGATCTCGCTGATGACGGCGAACTCCTTGGGCTTCCTGGCCTCGAACAGCTCGGCCACGCGCGGCAGCCCGCCGGTGATGTCCTTGGTCTTGGTGGTTTCCCGGGGGATCTTCGCCAGCACGTCGCCCGCCGATACCTCCTGGTGCTCGGTGACGTTGATGTGAGCGCCCACCGGCAGCATGTACCGGGCCTCGTTGTTGCTGGGAAGCCGCAGGGTCTTGCCGGCGCCGTCCTTGATGGAGAGCCGCGGCCGCTTGTCGATGTCCTTGAAGTCGATGATGACCTTGGTGGACAGGCCGGTGCGCTCGTCCACCTTCTCCTCCATGGTCGTGCTCTCGACGATGTCTCCGAACTTCACGCTGCCGGCGATCTCGGTGATGATGGGGATCGTGTAGGGATCCCACTCCGCCAGCAACTCGCCGGCCTTGACCGCGGACCCGTCCTCCTTCTTGAGCTTGGCGCCGTACACCAGCGGATACCGCTCCCGCTCCCGTTCGCGCGAGCGGTCGGAGCCCTCGGGATAGTCCACGACGGCCAGTTCGCCGTTGCGGTTCATGACCACCAGCTCGCCCTCGCGGTTGGTGACGGTGCTGACGTTGATGAGCTTCACGAACCCGTCGGTGCGCGGCTCCAGCGTGGTCTGCTCGGCGCGCCGGCTGGCGGTGCCGCCGATGTGGAACGTCCGCATGGTGAGCTGCGTCCCGGGCTCGCCGATGGACTGCGCGGCGATGACGCCGATGGCCTCTCCCGCGTTCACCATCTCGCCCCGGGCCAGGTCGCGGCCGTAGCACATGACGCATACGCCCTTCTTCGACTGGCAAGTGAGCACCGAGCGGATCCAGATGCGCTCCAGGCCGGCGTCCTCGATGCGCTGCACCAGCCCCTCGTCGATCTCCTTGTTGGACTCGACGATGACCTCGCCGCTGAACGGGTCCTTGATATCCTCCAGCGCCACCCGCCCCAGCACACGGTCGCCCAGGGGCTCGATGATCTCGCCGCCTTCCATGAGGGGCGCCATCTCGATGCCGTCCAGCGTGCCGCAGTCGTCCTGGGTGATGATGGCGTCCTGGGCCACGTCCACGAGGCGCCGGGTCAGGTAGCCCGAGTTGGCGGTCTTGAGGGCGGTGTCCGCAAGCCCCTTGCGCGCGCCGTGGGTGGAGATGAAGTACTGCAGGACCGTCAGCCCTTCACGGAAATTGGCGGTGATGGGGGTCTCGATGATCTCCCCGGACGGCTTGGCCATCAACCCGCGCATGCCCGCCAGTTGCCGTATCTGCTGCGCGCTGCCCCGGGCGCCCGAGTCGGCCATCATGAAGATCGGATTGAAGTTGGGCACCCGCATGGTGTAGCCCTGCTCATCCGTGACGGTCTCCGTCCCCAGGTCCCGCAACATCTCGTCCGAGATCCGGTCGGTGACCTCCGCCCAGATGTCCACGACCTTGTTGTAGCGCTCTCCGTCGGTGATGAGGCCGTTGTTGTACTGCTCGTCGATCTCCTGGACGCTCCCGTAGGCCTGCTTCAGCATCCGCTCCTTGCTGGCGGGTATCACCATGTCCTTGAGGGCGATGGATGCTCCCGCCTTGGTGGCGTAGCTGTAACCCGTGTCCTTCAACCTGTCCGCGAAGATGACCGTGGCCTTGTTTCCGGCCAGGCGGTAGCTCAAGTCGATGAGATTCCCCAGCTCCTTCTTCTTCATGAGGTGGTTCACTTCGCGGAACGGGATCTCGTGCGGGACGATCTCGTAGAGCAGCACCCGCCCCACCGTGGAGTCGTACATCTCGCCGTCGACGCGCACTCGGATACGCGCCTGCAGGGCGACCTCGCCCTGGTCGTAGGCGATGCGGACCTCGGCCGGGCTCGCCAGCACCTTCCCCGCGCCCTTCACGTTGGGACGTTCGCGCGTCAGGTAGTAGAGGCCCAGGACGATGTCCTGCGACGGCACGATGATCGGCTTGCCGTTGGCCGGCGAGAGGATGTTGTTGGTGGACATCATGAGCGCACGCGCCTCCACCTGCGCCTCCACCGACAACGGCACGTGGACCGCCATCTGGTCGCCGTCGAAGTCCGCGTTGTAGGCGGCGCATACCAGCGGATGCAACTGGACCGCCTTGCCCTCGATGAGCACCGGCTCGAACGCCTGGATCCCCAGCCGGTGCAGCGTCGGCGCGCGGTTGAGCAGCACCGGGTGCTCCTTGATCACGTCGTCCAGGATGTCCCAGACCTCCGGGCGCTCCTTTTCCACGGCCTTCTTGGCGCTCTTGATGGTGGTGACGTAGCCCCGTTCCTCCAGCTTGTTGTAGATGAAGGGCTTGAACAGCTCCAGCGCCATCTTCTTCGGCAGGCCGCACTGGTGCAGCCGCAGCTCGGGACCCACGACGATGACCGAGCGGCCCGAGTAGTCCACGCGCTTGCCCAGCAGATTCTGGCGGAACCGGCCGGTCTTTCCCTTGAGCATGTCGCTGAGCGACTTGAGCGGGCGTCGGTTGGGCCCGGTGATGGCCCGGCCCCTCCGTCCGTTGTCGAACAGGGCGTCCGCCGCCTCCTGCAGCATGCGCTTCTCGTTGCGGATGATGATGTCGGGCGCGTTCAGCTCCATGAGGCGCTTGAGCCGGTTGTTGCGGTTGATCACCCTGCGGTAGAGGTCGTTCAGATCGGAGGTGGCGAAACGGCCGCCGTCCAGCGGAACGAGGGGTCGCAGGTCCGGAGGTATGATCGGAATCACCTCCAGGATCATCCACTCCGGCCGGTTCTTGGAGCTGCGGAAAGCGCTGAGGACCTTGAGCCGCTTGGCGATCTTCTTGCGCTTGACCTCCGAATTGGCGTCCCTGAGCTCGGCCTTGAGCTCCACGGACAGCTCCTCGACGTCGATGTGGCCCAGGAGCTCGCGGATCGCTTCCGCCCCCATCTGCGCCGTGAAGTCGGAGCCGTATTCCTCCAGCGCCTTGCGGTAGCGGGCCTCCGTCAGCAACTCCTTGTACTGGAGCTTGGTGGAGCCCGGGTCCAGCACGACGTAGGACTCGAAGTAGAGGACCTTCTCCAGGTCCTTGAGCGACAGGTCCAGCAAGGCGCCGATGCGGCTCGGCAGGCTCTTGAGGAACCAGATGTGGGCAACCGGCGTGGCCAGCTCGATGTGCCCCATGCGCTCGCGGCGGACCTTCGACTGGATCACCTCCACGCCGCATTTCTCGCACACCACCCCACGATGGCGCATGCGCTTGTACTTGCCGCAGTTGCACTCGTAGTCCTTGGTGGGGCCGAAGATCTTGGCGCAGAACAGACCGTCGCGCTCCGGCTTGAAGGTCCGGTAGTTGATGGTCTCCGACTTGCGCACCTCGCCGTGGGACCACGACCGGATCTTGTCCGGCGAGGCCAGGGCGATCTTGATGCCCTGAAAGCTGAGCGGATTCTTGGGTTTCTCGAACAGACTGTATACTTCTTCCATGGGGGCCTCCTACTCCACCAACTCCAGGTCGAGGCACAGGCTCTGCAGTTCCTTGACCATGACGTTGAAGGATTCCGGCAATCCCGGCTCGAGAAAATGATCGCCCTTGAAGATGCCTTCGTACATGCGGGTCCGGCCCGTCACGTCGTCGGACTTCACCGTCAACATTTCCTGCAGCGTATACGCGGCGCCGTAGGCTTCGAGCGCCCACACCTCCATCTCCCCCAGCCGCTGGCCGCCGAACTGGGCCTTGCCGCCGAGCGGCTGCTGGGTCACCAGCGAATAGGGGCCGGTGGAGCGGGCGTGGATCTTGTCGTCCACCAGGTGGTGCAGTTTCATCATGTACATGACGCCGACGGTCACCTTCTCGTCGAAAGGCTCGCCGTTGCGGCCGTCGTACAACGTGACCTGTCCGGTCACCGGCAGATCCGCCTTTTTCAGGAGGTTGAAGATCTCGTCCTCCCGGGCGCCGTCAAAAACCGGCGAAGCCAGATGAATGCCCTGGCGGTACTTCTCCGCCAGACGGCGCACGTCGTCGCCGGGCAGACGGTCGAGGCCGACCTTGCCCGACTCGCTCTCGCCCAGGTAGTCCTTCAGCCGCGTCGTGACCTCCGAGGAGCTCCGGTCGAGAAGCACCTGGATCTGCTGGCCCAGACTGCGCGCGGCCCAGCCCAGGTGAGCCTCCAGGATCTGCCCGACGTTCATCCGCGAAGGCACCCCCAGGGGATTCAGGACCATGTCCACGGGGGTCCCGTCTTCCAGGTAGGGCATGTCCTCTTCCGGCAGAATACAGGAGATGACGCCCTTGTTGCCGTGGCGCCCCGCCATCTTGTCGCCTACCTGCAGCTTGCGCTTGATGGCCACCAGCACCTTGACCATCTTGATCATGCCGGGAGGCAGCTCGTCGCCGCTGGTCAACCGGCTGATCTTGTCCTGAAAGCGTATCTTCAGGGACTCGACCTGCGCCATGGTGTTGGAAACCACCCGCACCGCGTCGCTCTCCAGTCCCGGGTCTTCCAGCTTGACGTCGGCCAGGAACGACAGCGGGATGCCGTCCAGAATCTCCTCGGTCAACTCGTCGCCCTTGGCGATCAGGACCTTGCGGTTCTCGTCCGTAAGGCGCGCCGCCGCGCGGCGGCCGATCAGCAATTCCTTCAGCCGCTTGAGGGCGCCTTCCTGAACGATGCGGATCTGGTCGTGCTGGTCCTTGTTGAGCCGCGCCACTTCCTGGCTCTCGATGAGCTTGGTGCGCTCATCCTTGTTCATGCCCTTGCGCGAGAAGATCCTGACGCTGATCACCGTGCCTTCGACGCCCGGCGGCACCTTGAGGGATGAATCCCGCACCTCCCCGGCCTTCTCGCCGAAGATCGCCCGCAACAGCTTCTCTTCCGGGGAGAGCTGCGTCTCGCCCTTGGGGGTGATCTTCCCCACCAGCACGTCTCCGGGCTTCACCTCCGCGCCGATGCGGATCACGCCGCTCTCGTCGAGGTCCTTGAGCGCTTCGTCGCCGGCGTTGGGAATGTCCCGCGTGATCTCCTCGGGACCCAGCTTGGTGTCACGGGACACGCACTCGAACTCCTCGATGTGGACCGAGGTATAGATGTCCTCCTTGACCACCCGCTCGCTGATGAGGATCGAGTCCTCGAAGTTGTAACCGCCCCAGGGCATGAGGGCGACGAGCAGGTTCCGCCCCAGCGCGAGCTCTCCGATCTCGGTGGAGGGACCGTCGGCCACGACGTCCCCGTCGCCCACGTGATCCCCGACGCACGCGATGGGCCGCTGGTTGATGCAGGTGTTCTGGTTCGAGCGCTGGTACTTGATCAGGCTGTAGATGTCCACGCCGGTGTCGGCATACGCGCCGGAAGGCTCGTCCGCCTTGATGACGATGCGCGTGGAGTCGACGCTCTCCACCGTGCCGCTTCGGGCCGCCACCACCGTGGCGCCCGAGTCCCGCGCCACCACCCGCTCCATTCCGGTGCCCACCAGCGGGGCCTCCGTGCGCAGCAACGGCACCGCCTGGCGCTGCATGTTGGAGCCCATCAACGCGCGGTTGGCGTCATCGTTCTCCAGAAAGGGAATGAGCGAGGCGGCGACGCTCACGAGCTGATTCGGCGACACGTCCATGAAGTTCACGTCATCCGGGTGGGCCATCACGAACTCGCCGGCCTTGCGGGCGGAAACCAGGTCCTGGGTGAACCCGCCCTCGGAATCGAGCGCCGCGTTGGCCTGGGCGATGACGTGGTCTTCCTCCTCGAGCGCGGAGAGATAGCGGATGCGGTCCGTGACCCGCCCTTCCAGGACCTCCCGGTAGGGCGTCTCGATGAAGCCGAACTCGTTGACCCGCGCGTAGGTGGACAACGAGGCGATGAGGCCGATATTCGGACCCTCGGGGGTCTCGATGGGGCACACCCGTCCGTAGTGCGTCGGATGGACGTCGCGGACTTCGAAGCCGGCCCTTTCCCGGGTCAGGCCGCCGGGACCGAGCGCGGACAACCGCCGCTTGTGGGTGATCTCGGAAAGCGGATTGGTCTGGTCCAGGAACTGCGACAACTGGCTCGAGCCGAAGAACTCCTTGAGCGCCGCGGACACCGGCTTGTGGTTGATCAGCTCCTGCGGCATCAGCGTGTCGATGTCCTGCAGGCTCATCTTCTCCTTGATGGCCCGCTCCATGCGCACGAGGCCGACGCGGAAGTGGTTTTCCACGAGCTCGCCCACCGGCCGCACGCGGCGGTTGCCGAGGTGGTCGATGTCGTCGACGGAGCCGTTGCCGTTCCTCAACACGATGAGGTAGCGCACGACCTCGAGGATGTCCTCCTTGCGCAGAGCCCCGTGCTCCAGGGGCACGTCCAGCTTGAGGCGGTGATTGAGCTTCAGGCGCCCCACCCGGGACAGGTCGTAGCGGTCGGCGCTGAAGAAGAGATTGTTGAAGAAGGTGGTGGCCGTCTCCATGGTCGGGGGATCCCCCGGCCGCAGCCGCCGGTAGATCTCCAGCAGCGCCTCGTTGCAGGACTGCATCTTGTCCTGCAGGAGCGTGTTGCGCAGAAAGGGTCCGGTCTCCGCATCGTCGAGGAAGAACAGCTCGAACTGATCGACCCGGCTGTCGCGGATGTGGTCCAGCTTCTCCTCGGTGATGGCGTCATTGCACTCGACGATGACCTGGTTCGACTCCGGGTCGACGATGTCATGCGCCGCCACCCGGCCGAGGACGTCCTCCCAGGTGATGGGGATCTGCTTGATCCCGGCGCTCTCCATCTGCCGCATCGCCGCGCGCGTGAACCGGCGGCCTTCCCGGACGATGAGATTGTTGGACGCGGGATCCCTGACGTCGCAGGTCGCCTTCAGTCCCATGAGTTGACGGGGCTTGACGTCGAGCATGGGCCGCTCGCCGCCACACACGACCGTATCGGTCTTGTAGAAATAGTTCAGCAACTCCTCGGGCTCCATCCCGAGCGCGCGCAGCAGGACGGTGACGTGGAACTTCCGCCGGCGGTCGATACGCACGAAAAGGATGTCCCTCGGATCGAACTCGAAGTCGAGCCAGGAGCCGCGGTAGGGGATGACCCGGGCCGAGTACAGGAACTTTCCGCTGGCGTGGGTCTTGCCCTTGTCGTGCTCGAAGAACACGCCCGGCGAGCGATGGAGCTGACTCACGATGACCCGTTCGGTGCCGTTGATCATGAAGGTGCCGTTGCGGGTCATCAGGGGCACCTCGCCGAAGTAGACTTCCTGTTCCTTGACGTTACGGATACTGCGGGAATTGGTCTGGGCGTCGACGTCCCAGAGTACGAGCTGCACCGTCACCTTGAGCGGCGCGGCGAAGTTCATGCCGCGCTCGTGGCACTCGTCGACGTCGTACTTGGGCTCCCCCAGCGAATAGTTGACGTACTCCAGCGAGGCCGTGTCGTTGAAGTCCTTGATGGGGAACACGGACTTGAACACCGCCTGCAGCCCGATGTCCTGCCGCTGGTCTTCGGGAACGTCCCGCTGCAGGAAAAGGTCGTAGGAGTTCTTCTGTATCTCGATGAGATAGGGCAGATCGATGATCTTCTTGATGCGCCCGAAATCCCGGCGCAGTCTCACATTGTTGGCCACCTGGACCGGCATGAGCTCCCCCTTCACTCAACCCTGACCAATGACGCCCGGCATCCGCCGCCGGACAAGGGCGACGGCGCCGGATAAGGGCGACGGCCGGTCGCCCCTACTTGACCTCGACGCTCCCGCCGACCTCTTCGATCTTGCTCTTGATCTCGTCGGCCTCGTCCTTGGACACGCCTTCCTTGACGTTCTTCGGAGCCCCGTCGACGAGATCCTTGGCCTCCTTCAGTCCCAGACCCGTGATCTCCCGGACGACCTTGATCACCTGGATCTTCTTCTCGCCGGCGCTGGTCAGCACGGCGTCGAACTCGGTCTTTTCTTCAGCCGCCGGCGCGGCCGCGGGCGCGGCCGCCACCGCCACGGGCGCGGCGGCGCTTACCCCAAGCTCTTCTTCCAGCTCCTTCACCAGACTCGCCGCTTCCAGCAACGACATGTTCTTGATGTAGTCCTTGACTTGCTCGCGACTCACTTCCATTGGTGGATTCCCCCTTCAGCTATCGTGATCTACGGTTTTCCGAAACATCCTGTCGTGGCCGTCAACGGCGCAGTCGTCGTATCGGCCTGCCCGGGCCATACGGACGGGTTTGAACTCCGCCCCTACTCCTTGCCTTCCTTGAGCGCACCGAGCAGACGCACCAACTGACTTCCCGGCTCCTGGACGGTCCGCAGCAGTTGGCTGGCCGGGGCCTGCATCAGCGAAAGCACCTGGGCATGCAGCTCCGGCAGACTCGGCAGACTGGCCAGGCCCTTGACCTGAACCGGCTCGAGCACTGCGCCATCCAGGACCGCGCCCTTGATGGTCAGCTCCTGGTTCTGGTCCGTGAACTTGACCAGGGCCTTCGAAAGGCTCACGGGGTCGTCGTAGGCGAACACCCAGCCGTTCGGCCCGGTCAGCAAGTCCTCGAGCGGCTGATACGACGTCTCGCGTATCGCCAACCGTACCAGGTTGTTCTTGGCGATCCTGTACTCGCCGGCCGCCTCGCGAATGTCGCAGCGAAGCTGTGTCATCTTGCTGACGGACAGTCCTCGATAATCGGTCACCACCGCCATGGTGGCGGTCCTGAACTTGTCCTGGAACTCGCCGACGACTGCCGTTTTCCCCTCACGGTCCACGCTGCTCTCCAATCAACGCCGCGAATGGCTCAAACCGCCATCGTGCGGACTTCGGCGGGATCGATCTTGATCCCCGGCCCCATGGTCGCGGCCACGGCCACGCTCTTGATGTAGGTACCCTTGGCGGCGGCGGGCTTGGCCCGGATCAGCGCGCCGACCACCGCCCTGGCGTTGTCCAGAAGCGCGTCGGGCTCGAAGGACACCTTGCCGATGGGCAGATGAACGATACCCGCCTTGTCCACCCGGTACTCCAGCCGGCCCGCCTTGATCTCCGTGACCGCCTTGCCTATCTCCGCGGCGACGGTTCCCGACCGGGGGTTCGGCATCAGGCCGCGGGGCCCGAGGATCTTGCCGATGCGGCCCACCGCTCCCATCATGTCGGGCGTGGCCACCACCTTGTCGAAATCGAGCCAGCCCTCGGTGATCTTCTTGATCAACTCGTCGTTGCCGACGAATTCCGCCCCGGCTTCTTCCGCTTCCTTCTCCTTCTCACCCTTGGCGAACGCCAGGACCCTGACGGGCTTGCCGAGGCCGTGCGGCAACCCCACCGCGCCGCGAATGTTCTGGTCCGCGCGCCGCGGGTCGACGCCGAGCCGGACGGACAACTCGACGGTCTCATCGAACTTCGCGGTGGCCGTGTCCTTGACCATCCGTATCCCCTCTTCCAACGGATACTTCCGGGTCCGGTCCAGCTTGTCCGCGACGCCCTTGTACTTCTTGCCTTTCGCTTTCATTGCAGCTCCCGGCTCCGATCAGACGACCTTGAGTCCGAGACTCCGGGCCGTGCCCTCGACGGTCTTGACCGCGGCCTCGATGCTGGCGCTGGTCAAATCCGGCATCTTAAGCTGGGCGATCTCCTGAACCTGCGCCCTCGTTACCTCGCCCTTCGTTTCCTTGCCGGGCTCCGCGGCGCCCTTGTCCAGGCCGGCCGCCTTCTTCAACAACACCGCGGCGGGCGGCGTCTTGGTCATGAAGCTGAAAGTGCGGTCGGCGTAGACGGTGATGATGACGGGGATGATCATGCCCGGCTGATTCTGCGTCGCCGCGTTGAACGCCTTGCAGAACTCCATGATGTTGACGCCCCGTTGCCCCAGCGCCGGGCCCACGGGAGGGCTCGGATTCGCCTGCCCCGCGGGTATCTGCAACTTGATCTCACCGATCACCTTCTTGGCCATTTTCTAGCTCCGCTCCACCTGAATGAAATCCAGCTCCACCGGGGTCGCCCGGCCGAAGATGCTGATCAGCACTCGCAGCTTGCCCTTGTCGGGCTTCACTTCCTCAACCACGCCGTTGAACTCGGAAAAGGGACCGTCGATCACCTTGACGCTCTCGCCCACCGAGAAGACCACCCGGGGCCGCGGCCGCACCGCGCCTTCCTCCATCTGCTGGGTGATCGACTGCACCTCCTCCTCGCTGACCCACGGCGGCTGCGTGCTGCCGCCGACGAAACCGGTCACCTTGGGAGTGGACTTGACGATGTGCCAGGTCTCGTCGTCCATCGCCATGTGGACCAGGATGTAGCCGGGAAAGAACTTGCGCGACGACGTCCGCTTCTTGCCCTTCACCAACTCGACGACCTTCTCCGCCGGCACGAGGATCTCGCCGAACCGGTCACGCTTCTCCTCCAACGCCTTGATCTTGTCCCGCTTCTCCGGGTCGTTCCCGGCCTTCAACTCCTTGACATGATTCTCTACCTTGCTGTTGGACGCTTTGATCCCCTCCTCCAGAGCGGCCTTGGCCTTGTGTTCGAACCCGGCAAACGTGTGGACGACATACCAGTGCTTTTCCATGGAACACCCGGGCACTAACGCATCAGCCACTGTCTCGCGTAGGAGAGCAGGATATCGACCAAGCCGAGATAGATGGCGAAAAAGATCACCACGAGCACGACAACGCCCGTCGCCGCGTAGGTCTCGCGTCGGGTGGGCCAGTGAACCCTCTTGAGCTCCTGCCACGCCTCCCGAACGAAGTCGGTGAGCCGCCCCACGGACGCGAACGAATCAGTCAATTTTTCCATCGTCGAAGATGAAAATGGCGGGTCAGGCAGGACTCGAACCTGCAACAGCCGGATTTGGAGTCCGGTGCTCTACCAATTGGAGCTACTGACCCGGCCCCGCTGACTCAGACCCGGATTTCCTTGTGCGCCGTATGGGTGCGACAGTAAGCGCAGAACTTCCTGAACTCGAGCTTGTCCGTGGTTCTCTTCTTGTTCTTGGTCGTCGTGTAATTCTTGCGTTTGCAAACGTCGCAGGCGAGCCCCACCAGGTCACGCATCTCGCACCTCCACCTACTGCACGATCTCGGTCACGACCCCGGCGCCCACGGTGCGGCCGCCTTCGCGAATGGCGAAGCGCAGGCCATCGTCCATGGCGATGGGGGTGATGAGGTCGACATCGATGTGAACGTTGTCGCCCGGCATGATCATTTCCGTACCCTCGGGCAGGGTGGCGACGCCGGTGACGTCCGTGGTGCGGAAATAGAACTGCGGCCGGTAGCCGTTGAAGAACGGCGTGTGCCGTCCGCCCTCTTCCTTGGTGAGGATGTACGCCTCGGCCTTGAACTTCGTGTGAGGCGTGACCGTCTTGGGCTTGGCGAGGACCTGGCCCCGCTCCACCTCGTCGCGCTTGATGCCCCTCAGGAGAACGCCGATGTTGTCGCCGGCCTGGCCTTCGTCCAGGAGCTTGCGGAACATCTCGACGCCGGTGGCCACCGTCGTCTGGGTTTCCTTCAAGCCGACGATCTCGACCTGGTCTCCCACGTGCAGAATGCCCCGCTCCACGCGGCCCGTGACCACGGTGCCCCGGCCGCTGATGGTGAAGACGTCCTCCACCGGCATGATGAACGGCTTGTCGACGTCCCTAAGCGGATCCGGGACGTAGCCGTCCACGGCATCCATCAGCCTGACCACCGACTCGGTGCCCAGCTCGCTCACCTCGCCGTCGAGAGCCTTCAAGGCACTGCCGGTGATGACGGGGATGTCGTCGCCCGGGAACTGGTACTTGGAAAGCAGCTCCCTGACCTCCAGCTCCACCAGCTCCAGCAGCTCGGGATCGTCGACCATGTCGGCCTTGTTGAGATAGACCACGATGGAGGGGACGCCCACCTGCCGCGCCAGGAGGATATGCTCTCGGGTCTGCGGCATCGGCCCGTCGGCCGCGGACACCACCAGGATCGCGCCGTCCATCTGGGCGGCGCCGGTGATCATGTTCTTCACGTAGTCCGCGTGTCCGGGGCAATCCACGTGGGCGTAGTGCCGCTTGTCGGTCTGGTACTCGACGTGCGCGATGTTGATGGTGACCCCGCGCTCCCGCTCTTCCGGCGCCTTGTCGATCTGGTCGAAGGGGACGAAATCCGCCGACCCCTTTTCCGCCAGCACCTTGGTGATGGCTGCGGTCAAGGTGGTCTTGCCGTGGTCGACGTGGCCGATGGTGCCGATGTTGAGATGCGGTTTCGTGCGCTCGAATTTGGCCTTGCTCATCTTTCTTCCTCTCCTCCTGTGGATATGGCTTGGTTTATTTCAATCCTTCACAAACAGGCAAAGCCCAGGAGCGGGCTTGAACCGCCGACCTCGTCCTTACCAAGGACGTGCTCTACCTACTGAGCTACCTGGGCATGGGGCCACGTGACGGAAGGACGACGACGCCGGCTGTTGACGCCGGGCGCGCCGCTTCCCACGGACATTACTGTGGAGCGGGAAACGGGATTCGAACCCGCGACCCCGAGCTTGGAAGGCTCGTGCTCTAGCCAACTGAGCTATTCCCGCAAAAAACGACTCCTTCGCTC